>NZ_QPEL01000017.1:0-316042 GCF_008368965.1 Bacillus sp. AY2-1
AAATTAATTGAAATGGACTTCCATGATTGGTTTTATGATTTCGGGATTATTGGCTTTGTATTACTAATGATTCCATTTATTTATTACGGGCTAAGAATTCTACTAGCATTTGCTAAGAGATTTAAGGACATATTTAATATAAAATATGGAATGATTTCAGCAAGCTTATTGTTAGCGTTAGGTATTGCTTATATTGCAGGACATATTTTAACAGCACCAGGAGTTGGGATTTACTTTGTAGTGGTGCTAGCTTATCTAATAGTAGACCTAGAAATTGAATGATAAAAATAAAAGCTAACTTTTGTTAGCTTTTATTTTTTAGTACAGTAAAATAAAAATAGCTGGAAACGTAGCAAGGATTTAAAGGAGGAAAAAACATGAGAATATTGCATATGAATGCAGGAGCAGAAGATGGGGGAGGGAAAACACATATTATTTCACTTCTCGATCAGTTTCCAACTGGTGAAGTAGAATTAGCAGTATTTGAAGATGGAATTGTTGCGAAGGAAGCAAGGGAATTAGGGATAAAAGTCCATGTGTTTTCACAAAAATCGCGCTATGATTTATCCATTTTAAAGAATATAAGTGAATTTATTAATAAAGAAAAATTTGATGTAGTTCATACGCATGGTCCTAGGGCTAATTTCTATGTTTCTTTAATGAAAAAGAGAATAAAGGCAAAATGGGTAACGACTATTCATAGTGATCCATTTCAAGACTTTACTAAACAGGGCTTAAAAGGTTGGATTTTTACGAAATTAAATTTGAAAGCCTTAAAAAATATAGACTTATTTTTCGTAGTAACAAATAGATTGAAAAAAAGCCTGGCAGCATTAGGGATTTCAAATGAAAAGATGCATGTTATTTATAATGGAATTGAATACGATAAGGAAAAAGCAGAAGGCTATAATAAAAAAGAAATGTTCAATATTGCTGAAGATGTATTTACGGCAATCCAAGTAGCGCGATTACATCCTGTCAAAGGACATGAAGTTTTATTCGATGCGTTACAACAAACAAAATTGGAGAAAATTAAAGTATTATTAGTTGGCGATGGCCCATTAGAAGAAAATCTAAAGTCATTAGCTACTGAAAAAGGGATTAACGATAAAGTAGAGTTTTTAGGACATCGTCAAGATGTAAAACAATTATTTGCGTCGTCACATGTAAATTTATTAACTTCTCATAGTGAAGGGTTCCCACTAGTTTTATTAGAAGCGGCAAATCAACGCGTACCATCAATTGTGACTAGGGCTGGAGAAATTGAACCATTAATCGTAGATGAAACTTACGGATGGATTGTGCCAACAGATGATGGAAAGGCATTAGCATTAGCTTTAGAAGAAGCGTATGATAAGTGGAAAACTGGAGAATTAGCAGCAATGGGTAAACATATTTATGAGCATGCTACTATGAATTTCTCACTTCAAAAACTATATGAAGATACAAAGGAAACATATAAGCAATTAATAGCGAAAAACTTGTAATGATAGAGAGGATAGTTAACTATGGCAGTACAAACAGTTGATATTCTAGGCGTTCCTTTTTCTACAATGACAATGGATGAAACGGTCCAATATTTAAAAGAACAACTAGAAGCGGAGCGAACTCATACGTTTCAGGTAGTAACAGCAAACCCTGAAATTGTTATGTGCGCAAAAAAGGATGAAAAGTTCTATCAAACATTATTGAATACAGATTTAATTACACCTGATGGTATTGGGGTTGTAAAGGCAAGCGGCATGCTTGGTACACCTTTAAAAGAACGTGTAGCAGGTTTTGATTTAATGTGTAATTTACTTGCGAAGTTATCAGAAGATAGTAAACCAGTATCTGTTTTCTTATTAGGTGCAAAGCCGCATGTTGTACAAGCTGCAGCAGATCATTTAACAAAGACATATTCAGCTGTATCCATCGCCGGTACACAAGATGGTTATTTCAAACAAGAAGACGAAGAGAATATTATTTCTCGCATTCAAGAAGCAAAACCAGATTTATTACTTGTTGCACTCGGTTTCCCGAGACAAGAGAACTTTATCCAAAACAATAAGCATCGTTTAGAAACGAAAATGGCTGTTGGAGTGGGTGGAAGTTTAGACGTATGGGCTGGAGAGGTAAAACGTGCACCAAAATGGATTCAAGCGATTCATTTAGAGTGGTTTTATAGATTATGCAGTAATCCAACACGCTGGCGTCGTCAGTTAGTATTAGCGGAATTTTTAAAAGAAGTAATGCGTTCGAAAAAGTAGCGAAATATCGCTACTTTTTTTTATTTATTCATTTTTAATGAAGTGAAACTTTAATCAGTGAGTCATCCCTACTGATTATTAGCCCTCACCAATCGGGATAGACGTTTTACTTTTTGGGAATGATGAAGGAGAATTTTTTACACAAAAGTATTTTACTTATACAATTCACACATGTAAAATGATGTGTAAAGACACCTGTGTGAGGAGGACTTCTAGTGGGCAAGGTAAAAGAAATTTCGAAGCGCAAACTACTTGGTATAGCTGGACTTGGATGGCTATTTGATGCAATGGATGTTGGAATGCTTTCATTTGTAATGGTAGCTTTGCAAAAGGATTGGGGATTAACGAGCCAGGAAATGGGCTGGATAGGCAGTATTAACTCAATCGGTATGGCAGTAGGAGCGCTTATTTTTGGGATACTATCAGATAGAATAGGCCGAAAATCAGTCTTTATTATTACATTATTATTATTTTCTATCGGTAGTGGTTTAACTGCATTAACAACGACACTCGCGATGTTTCTCGTTTTACGCTTTTTAATTGGTATGGGGCTTGGCGGAGAGCTTCCGGTTGCCTCTACACTAGTATCAGAGAGTGTTGAAGCGCATGAGCGTGGGAAAATTGTTGTGTTATTAGAAAGTTTTTGGGCAGGTGGATGGCTAATTGCAGCCCTTATCTCGTATTTTGTTATTCCTAAATATGGTTGGGAAATTGCGATGGTATTGAGTGCAGTTCCAGCACTATATGCTTTATATTTAAGATGGAATTTACCGGATTCCCCAAGGTTCCAAAAAGTTGAAAAAAGACCATCTGTTATTGAAAATATAAAATCAGTTTGGTCTGGGGAATATCGTAAAGCAACAATTATGCTATGGATTCTATGGTTTTGTGTTGTCTTTTCTTATTATGGAATGTTCCTTTGGTTACCGAGTGTAATGGTGCTAAAAGGATTTAGTTTAATAAAAAGTTTCCAATACGTACTTATTATGACATTAGCTCAACTTCCAGGATATTTCACCGCTGCTTGGTTTATTGAACGTCTCGGTCGTAAATTTGTGTTGGTTACGTATTTAATCGGGACAGCTTGCAGTGCCTATTTGTTTGGGGTTGCGGATTCATTAACAGTATTAATCGTGGCAGGTATGTTACTATCCTTCTTTAACTTAGGTGCTTGGGGAGCATTATACGCCTATACACCTGAACAGTATCCGACGGTTATTCGTGGTACTGGTGCAGGAATGGCAGCAGCATTTGGGCGTATTGGTGGTATTCTTGGCCCACTATTAGTGGGGTATTTAGTTGCCTCAGAAGCTTCACTATCACTAATATTTACGATTTTCTGCGGATCAATTTTAATTGGTGTATTCGCTGTAGTAATACTTGGACAGGAAACGAAGCAACGAGAATTAGTATAAAGTGAAATTTTAAACGTAGCCCTGACCGTTTATTACCCTACACTACTCCGCTCTTTCTAGGCAGTTAATGTAGGATAAAGGGGGAGAGGAAACCGAAGTGGTTTCCTTTTTTCTGTTTTTTTAGATAAATAATGGTATAGTAAGAAAAAGGGATTATTTCTTATAAAAGCGAATGTATACAGCAGGACATATGGACAAAGAATTAGGTGGTTGAAGAAATGAAAATTTTACTGATCATGGAAGAGGCAGAAGAGAGAAGAGAGTTAGCTGAAAATTTCACTGAAAATATGAGAAATGTAGAATGTTTTGAAGCAAAGACAGGAACAGAATCTTTATTTATGATGAAAAAACATATACCAGACTTTGTTTTTTTAAGTTCCAAATTACTAGATGGTACTGGTTTTGAATATGCAAGTTTATTACGAGAAATAAATTGCTATACAAAATTTATTTTTGTAGGTGAAAACATAGAGGAATCTATTACAGCTTTTCGTTTCCAAGCATTTTATTATTTATTACGACCATTTCGTGAAGAAGATTTACAATTTCTTTTATATAAAATAGGTAAAGAACAAGGTGAGAAAGCAAAGAGTTATTTGCGGAAACTACCGATAGAAAGTCAAGAGGGTATACGATATATTCTTCCAGAAGATATCGTATATGTAAGTAAAAATAAAGAAAATAAAACTGTTTCAATTTACACAACGAATAATCAGTATATTTCAACATATACACTTCAGGAATTAGAAAATAAGCTAAATGCATATGATTTTTTACGTGTGCATAAAAGCTATTTAATTAATATGTCATATGTAAAAGAACTGAAACCTTATTATAATGGCACGTATAATTTGTATTTAGATAGGTATGATGAGCAACCGATTCCAGTCAGTCGTAATTATGTAAAACGCCTTCGAAATAACATTGAATTATAGTAGGTAATGAGAGTATTTTAACATGATAAACTGAAAATCCTTCATGATAGGGAGGATTCAAGTTAAATATTCAGAAAATTTAGTACAATCTCCACTAAGAAATAGTATTGGGGGAATTGTATGTGAAGACATTGAAATCGATCTTACTTTGGGGCGTTATTACAGCAGTAGGAGCAGGGGCTTTTGGGGTAATAGCTTTATCACAAGGTGAAACCATTAATGCTGTATGGCTCTTAGTAGCTGCTGTATGTGTATATGCAGTTGCTTATCGCTTTTATAGTAGATTTATAGCGAGAAAGGTTTTTAATTTAGATGATAATCGTCAAACACCAGCCCATACATTAAACGATGGGAAAGACTATGTTCCAACAAATAAGTGGGTATTGTTTGGACATCACTTTGCAGCGATTGCTGGGGCGGGACCTTTAGTAGGACCGATTTTAGCAGCACAAATGGGATATTTACCAGGGACCATTTGGATTATTGTTGGGGTAGTTGTTGCGGGGGCTGTCCAAGATTTTGTCATTTTATTTGCTTCGATGAGACGTAATGGTAAATCGTTAGGAGAAATGATTAAGGATGAGATTGGGCCTGTTACAGGACTAATTGCAATGATAGGTATTTTAGGAATTATGATTATTTTATTAGCAGTATTAGCGTTAGTCGTAGTAAAGGCACTGATTGGAAGTCCTTGGGGAATGTTTACGATAGCAGCAACGATTCCCATCGCTATTTTAATGGGAGTTTACATGCGCTATATTAGGCCTGGTCGTGTTGGAGAAGGGTCAGTAATTGGTATTATCCTACTTATTTTATCTCTTATTGGAGGACAGTATGTAGCAGAAAATCCAACACTTGCAAGTATGTTCACATTTAGTGGCGAAACAATTGCTATTATGCTTATTGTATATGGATTTATTGCATCTGCATTACCAGTTTGGATGTTATTAGCACCACGTGATTATTTAAGTACATTTTTAAAAGTTGGAACAATTGTTGGATTGGCGATTGGTATTTTAATTGTAGCACCTGATTTACAAATGCCAGCAGTTTCGCAATTTATTGATGGAACAGGTCCTGTTTTCTCCGGTAATTTATTCCCGTTCTTATTTATTACGATTGCCTGTGGTGCAGTCTCTGGATTCCATGCTCTTGTTTCATCAGGTACGACGCCAAAAATGATTGAACAAGAGGGACATGCACAGCCAATTGGTTACGGAGCAATGTTAATGGAGTCGTTTGTAGCTGCGATGGCAATGATTGCAGCTTGTGTATTAACACCAGGAACTTATTTTGCGATTAATAGTCCGGCAGCACTTATTGGTACGGATGTATCGCAGGCAGCTCAAGTTATTTCTTCATGGGGATTTGCTATTACACCAAATGAACTAAAAGAACTTGCTGTAAATGTTGGAGAGCAAACAATTTTATCACGTACAGGTGGCGCACCAACGTTAGCGATAGGTATGGCATATATTTTCTCACAAGTAATAGGTGGAACGGCGATGATGGCATTCTGGTATCATTTTGCTATTCTCTTTGAAGCCCTATTTATTTTAACAACGATTGACGCAGGAACGCGTGTAGGACGATTTATGATTCAAGATATTTTAGGGCATGTATATAAGCCGTTTGCGAAAACAGATTCTACATTAGCGAATGTAATAGCTACAACGTTATGTGTATTAGGATGGGGTTATTTTTTGTACCAAGGGGTAGTAGATCCGCTTGGTGGAATTAATACATTATGGCCACTTTTCGGTATTGCAAATCAAATGTTAGCAGGTATTGCATTATTACTTGGAACGACAATTTTGTTCAAAATGGGGAAAAAGGCATATGTTTGGGTGACACTTATTCCAACTGTTGGATTGCTTATTGTAACGATGACGGCGGGTTATCAAAAGCTATTTCATGAAAACCCTAAAATAGGATTTCTATCTCATGCAAAGGTGTTCCAGGGAGCATTAGATGAGGGGAAAGTGTTAGCACCAGCTAAAAATGTTGCTCAAATGAAGCAAATTATTTTCAATGATTATATTGATGCAGCGCTTTGCGGGATTTTTATGATAGTTGTAATCGCTGTATTAATTTCTGCAATTCGAATTTGGATTCAAGTATTAAGAAATAAGCCGATGCTGCTAAAAGAGGCAGCATATATTTCTAGAGATGAAAGTGAGTCGAGGAACTATTATGCTTAAACGACTACGGAAAGTATGGGGGGAAAGAAAACGCTTTATTAGTTTGCTCGTTGGGGTACCAAGTTATGAAGTATATGTGGAGCATATGAAAAAGCATCATCCTGAAGAAGAGGTTGTATGTCAAAAGCAATTTTTTGCTGAGGCACAAGAAGCAAGATTTAATGCAAAGGGTGGAAAAATATCACGCTGTTGTTAATGAAGAAGGGCGAGTTTTCGCCCTTTTTATTTTTTTTGCTGTTTCACGTGGAACAGCAAAAAATAAACAAAAAACTTTGGGAATTATAGGGATTTCGTATACAATAAAGTGGGGAAGGGGATAGATGGAAAAGTAGGGAGATTATTTTATGTTAAGGGACTTATTTGTAAATACAACAATTATTCTTTCCTTTATTTTTGTTGGAGGTCAGCTTTTAAGAGATAGGCCGTTAAAAGAAGAGTTTTCTCTTTGGCAGAAATGTGTAGTAGGTATTCTTACTGGAATATTAGGTATATTACTAATGTATTTCGGTGTTCATGTTGGTACCATCCTATTGGATTTGCGCTACTTAGCTGTTATTTTAGCTGTTATAATTGGAGGCCCGATAGCGAGTACTATAGCTGTTAGTATGATTTTAGTAACTAGGTTATTATTTATGGATTATTCATTAGCTTCTCAAGTAGCTTTTTATACAATTATTGCGATAGGAGTAGGTAGTATCTTTATTTCGCGTCTAAATATCTCTCTAGGAGAAAAGTGGGCATGGTTACATACATATATTTTATCTATTCTAATCCCCTCACTATATATATGGTTAATTAAAGATATTAACATAGTAGGATTATATTTAATTTCTAGTATTATTACAGGCTACATAACATTCATAAGTGCAAATTACGTTTTACAATCCAATGAGTTATTCCAAACGATGAAGCAATACGCAACGGTAGACGCATTGACAGGTCTAGGAAACGTAAGACAGTTTGATTTAGAGATGAATCGTCATATTAGTAATAAGAACATGAAAAATGATTCGCTTTGTTTACTACTTATAGATATTGACCACTTTAAGTATGTAAATGATACGTACGGGCATCCTGCAGGGGACGAAGTGTTAAAACAAGTAGGATGTATTTTACGAGAAACTTCACAATTTCCAGATTTGGCTTTTCGAAAGGGTGGAGAGGAGTTTGCGCTTTTGATACCGAATAAGGGATTAGCTTACGGAATTCGTATGGGCGAGCAAATTCGTATAGCTGTTGAAAGTCACCCATTTCAATTGTTAGATGGAACAAAAATAAAAATTACGGTTTCGGTAGGGGTTTCAGAGTATGAAGGGTCATCAGAGCAATTTATTCAAGCGGCGGATGATGCGTTATACTACTCGAAACGAAATGGTAGAAATAAGGTCAGCTCTGCATCTTAAAGATAAGATGACCAGAAGACATAAAGCTTATAAAAAACACTCACAGAGGCAATGTATGAACCTTGTGAGTGTTTTTATTTATATATTAGACAAGTTCTTTTGATACAACGAATTTACGATATGCACCATGGTGAGTTGGACCTACGTATTCGTTAATTTTGAATGAGTAACGAATAGCAGCTGTGATGAATTCTTTAGCAGTTTTTACTGCTTCTTTCACAGGTTTTCCTTTTGCAAGTTCTGCTGTAATTGCAGCAGAATATGTACAACCTGCACCGTGTGTATTGGTTGTATCGATTTTTTCTGATTCTAGAAGATCGAATGTTTCTCCATCATATAGGACGTCGATTGCAGTTTCCGTACCAAGTTTGCTTCCACCTTTAATTAGTACGTATTTGGCACCTAAAGCGTGGATTTTCTTCGCTGCTTCTTTCATGTCCTCAAGAGAATTAATTTTCACACCGCTTAATTGGTAAGCTTCAAATAAGTTTGGTGTTACAACTAATGCCTTTGGCACAAGAACGTCACGTAAGCAATCGTTCGTTTCAGGATGTAATGCTTCATCTGCACCTTTACATACCATAACAGGGTCAACTACTACATTTTTGAAATTGTGCTTTTCGATTGTTTCTGCAACCATTTCAATAATTTCTACTGATCCAAGCATACCTGTTTTTAAAGCGTCTACGCCAACACCTTCAATTGTTGTTTCTAATTGTGGTTTTAATGTAGAAGCTGGGATTGGAAATACGTTATGTGCCCAACCGTTATGTGGATCCATCGTTACGATTGTTGTAAGAGATGTCATTCCGTATACGCCAAGTTCTTGGAATGTTTTTAAATCTGCTTGTATACCAGCACCGCCACTTGTGTCAGAACCAGCGATAGTAAGTGCTTTATTTAATGTCATTATGAAAGCCCCCTCAAGTGATATAATGAAAACTATGTTTTCACCATTATATCAATGTTACGAATAAGTACAAAGTGAAAAGTAGATGATTTATTTTAAGAGCTATTTAAAATCTTGTATGCAGGAGACTGATTATGTTTCGAGATAATCGTACAAATGAATTAGTTATATTAAAGGAAATTGCAGAAACATTAAATACATCAAATGATACATATCATGTATTGCAAGCAGTACTAGAAAAATTGCTCAGTGTAACAGGTTTAACGACAGGCTGGATTTTTCTTGCGGATGAAAATGGGAAGTATACGAAGGTGATCGATTACCAGTTACCAGAGGCACTTAAATATGAAAATAAACGCCCGATGTGTGAAGGTGAGTGTTGGTGTTTACGCGGCTTCGTAGATGGGAAATTAGAGAGAGCCGTTAATATTATTGAATGTAAAAGAATTAATAATGCAATTGAATATAATTGGGGAGATACAGAAGGAATTCTTCATCATGCTACGGTTCCTTTAAAGGCTGGAGGAGAGAAATTTGGTGTTTTAAATGTAGCTAGCCCAGGTAAAACACATTTTTCGGAAGAAGAATTAGTATTGCTCCAATCAGTTGCTTTCCAAATCGGGACGGCTTTAAAGCGAACAAAATTATATGAAAATGAAAAGCGAAGAGCACATTACTATGTGAAATTGGAGCGGTTTATTCAAGCTTTAAAAACGATTCATAAGTTTAATGTATTATCTGAAAAGGTGGTAAATCACGTAGGTGAAGTATTTCAGTGGAATCAAGTGGCGTTTTTTATTAGGGAAGAAATAGAGTTATCTTTGCGAGCTTCTTATGGGCAGGAAGAGTTACAAGAGGATGTAAAAGAAGCGGCAAAGAAGGCGTTAGAACAAGGTGAGCTAGCTCTATTAAAACGTGTAAATGGAGTTGTTATTGCTACGCCAATACATATTCAAAATCATATATTTGGTGTTTTATGTGTTAGTTTAAATAATGGAGAATTTGATGTTAATACAATAGATATAATTCAAGCGTTATCGAATCACGTTTCATTAATAATAGAGAATCTAAGATTAAACGAACAGCGCCGTGAACTCGTACGACTGGAAGAAAGAAACCGATTAGCAAGGGATTTACATGATTCTGTTTCGCAAAAATTATTTTCATTAACCTTTATGACAAAAGGGGCTGAGGCCGTTTTAAAAGGTCAAAATGAAAAGGTTGACCAATCTTTGCATGAGATGCGGGAACTAGCGCAAGGAGCTTTAAAGGAAATGAGAACATTAATTTGGCAGCTTCGTCCGGCAGGATTAGAAAAAGGTTTATTACCAGCTTTAAAGCAGTACGGTGAAAACTTGGGACTGAAAATTCGGGAACAAGTTACAGGTGTTCGTGATTTACCGCGTGTAGTAGAGGAAGCGTTATGGAGAATTGGACAAGAAGCTTTGAATAACGTAAGTAAACATGCGAATGTCAGAGAATCAACGATTTATTTCAAAGTGACAGAGAAGAATGTATCATTAGAAATAGTCGATCAAGGAAACGGCTTTGTAGAAAAGGATATAAAAGAGAAGAAATCACTCGGCATGACTACGATGCGTGAAAGAGTAGAATTAGTTGGTGGAACAATTAAAATTGTAAGTAGTAAGAAGCGAACGAGCGTAAAAGTAAATGTACCATTATGATGTGAAAATGAGGGAAGTTTGTGAAAATAAAAGTATTGTTAGTCGATGATCATACAGTCGTTTTAAAAGGATTAGCATTTTTCTTAAGTACACAGGAAGATTTAACGTTAGTTGGAGAAGCAAATAATGGGAAAGAAGCGTTAGTGAAAGTAGGGGAGACGAATCCAGATGTTGTATTAATGGATTTATATATGCCCGAAATGGATGGTGTCGAGGCGACGGCGTGCATCAAAAAAGAATATCCGAATGTGAAAGTAATTGTATTAACTAGCTTTTCTGATCAGGCGCATGTTTTACCAGCGTTAAGGGCGGGGGCAAGTGGGTATATTTTAAAAGATGTAGAACCGGATCAGCTTGTTGAAGCTATTCGAAGCGCATATAAAGGTAATATTCAATTACATCCGGATATAGCAAATACTCTTCTCTCTCAAACACTACCTGTGGAAGAAAAGGAAGAAGAACCTTCTATTCAAGTGGATGTGCTAACGGCGAGAGAAAATGAAGTGCTGCAGCTATTAGCGAAAGGGATGAGTAATAAAGAGATCGCTTCTGTTTTAGTTATTACAGAAAAAACAGTAAAAGCTCATGTAAGTAGTATTTTGAGTAAGTTGAATTTATCTGATCGCACGCAAGCGGCGTTATATGCAGTGAAAAATGGAATTGTATAAGACAAAAGTCGTAAGACCTAGTTCGCCTTTAGAAGGTGGACTTTTTTTATGGAAAAATACGTCTATGTGAGGACGAAAATGTATTGATATAAAGATAAAATATGTTTGTAAGCAACAAAACAACAATTACAAGGGATACCTTTTTTGAAAGCATATAACAACATAAGAGTGAGTACTAGGAGGAAGAAATAATGGCAACAGTTTTATTTGTTAAAGCAAACAACCGTCCAGCGGAACAAGCAGTTAGTGTAAAATTATATGAGGCATTTTTAGCGAACTATAAAGAAGCACACCCAAATGATACAGTAGTAGAACTTGATTTATATAAAGAAGAATTACCATATGTAGGTGTAGACATGATCAATGGTACATTTAAGGCAGGTAAAGGATTTGATTTAACAGAAGAAGAGGCAAAAGCAGTAGCAGTTGCTGATAAGTATTTAAATCAATTTCTAGAAGCTGATAAAATTGTTTTCGGCTTCCCATTATGGAACTTAACGATTCCAGCAGTGTTACACACATATATTGATTATTTAAACCGTGCTGGTAAAACGTTCAAATATACACCAGAAGGTCCAGTTGGTTTAATTGGAGATAAGAAGATTGCATTATTAAACGCGCGCGGCGGCGTATATTCAGAAGGTCCAGCAGCTGAGGTAGAAATGGCTGTTAAATATGTAGCAAGCATGATGGGCTTCTTCGGTGCAACAAACATGGAAACAGTAGTTATTGAAGGACATAACCAATTCCCAGATAAAGCAGAAGAAATCATTGCTGCAGGTCTTGAAGAAGCAGCTAAAGTAGCAAGTAAATTTTAATTTAAATTATAATCGTCACTCAAAGAAACAGCATTAACGTTTATGTTAATGCTGTTTCTTTATATTTTCAGCTCGTCAGCAAGCTTTTCTAATGTATTTCGATCTTGTATATAATATGTTCGGCCTTCTTTTTTTAAATAATTTTGTTGGCAAAATTGGTTTAATACATATAAAAGATGACGATAGCTGACATTTAAGTATTCTGCAGCCTCAGTATGCTTTTCTATATAACAATTATTTTGTTCTGTTAATAAAATAAAAGCAGCTAATCGATTTTCGAAAGGATAACTATAGTTTTTTGCGTAATTTTCAGTGCGAGTAATTGTCTTTTCTCCAATAAATTTGCATAAGTGCTGTAAAAACGTTGCATCTTGTAATAAAAGTTGCTGACAATCTTTAAGAGGAAGTGCTAAACAAACACAATCTTCTAGTACTTCAACGGACTTGGTGATATTTTCTACTCCTATTAATCCTAATTCCCCGATAAAAGATGGTGCTTGAATAAAATTAATTAATGAAACTTTCCCGTTTTTATGATTCATATATATTTTTGCTTTCCCAGAAATTAAGTAATAGAGATAAGGGAGGGCGTTTCCTTCGCTACATATCATCTCTTTCGTTTGAAAAGAATGCAGCTCTACATATGGCAAGACATGAAATGAAAATAGGGTATGGAATTGATGGATTCGCATGTATTGATAAATTTCTTCTTCATTTTTGCTGATTTTCATATTTTCACCCCTATTTATAGTATGAGATATCTCCTATTATCTTTACAAGAAGGAATGATACGATTTATGTAAATTTGTTTTTGTAGAAAAGAGAGTGTGATGAATTTATGAAAAAATATAAAACATTGCTATTTGATGTAGATGATACATTATTAGATTTCCAAAAGGCTGAAAAAGTAGCTTTACAGGTGCTTTTTGAAGAGAAGGGAATCCCTTTAACAGAGGAGATAGGGGCTCGTTATAAAAAAATAAATAAAGGTCTTTGGAATGCTTTTGAAAAAGGTGAACTATCACGTAATGAAGTTGTAAATAAACGATTCTCTATGTTGTTTAAAGAGTATGGAGAAGAAGTAGACGGTATATTATTCGAAAATAATTATCGTAGCTACTTAGAAGAAGGAAATCAACTCATGCAAGGTGCGTTTGAATTTATAAATCAAATTCAAGGGGAGTATGAGTTGTATATAGTGACAAATGGTGTTTCTAAGACGCAAGATAAACGTTTGCGTAATGCAGGGTTACATTCATTATTTAAAGATGTTTTTGTTTCGGAAGATACAGGTTTTCAAAAGCCGATGAAAGAGTATTTTGATTATGTTTTTGAACGGATTCCTAACTTTGCACCTGAAGAAGGGCTGATTATTGGGGATTCATTAAGTGCCGATATTAAAGGTGGATATGTAGCGGGAATTGATACTTGTTGGTTTAATCCAGAAAGGAAATTAAATGATAGTGGGATTATACCGACATATGAAGTGCATAATTTTGAAGAATTATACGCTCTATTAAAACAGTTTGTTTAATGAAAATAGATGATTGGGGTTTATTTTACATGAATCATTTTTTCTAAAGGTCTTTTTCGAGTTAGTATGGAATATATTTCTTTTGTTGCTTTATATGAAATTGTTAATATTTATTTTAGAACATTCAGAAAAACTGTTTGACATTAGGAAATTATTGCTATAAAATCAACGGTAATTGCATAGTCTTATCAAGAAAAGGTGGAGGGACAGGCCCGATGAAACCTTGGCAACAGCCGTATAACGGAATTGTGCCAAATCCTGCAGGTAGTAATCCTGAGAGATAAGAAAGAGCCTTTAGAGCGTGTTTTCAAACTGCTCCTTTCTTGTTTTCAGGAAAGGGGCAGTTTTTTATTTTGTATAAAAGAAAGGAGAATGAGAGATGGGAGAATCATGGGGAAAAGGAACGATTTGTGTGCAAGGTGGCTATACGCCAAAGAATGGTGAACCACGTGTTTTACCACTTTATCAAAGTACAACGTATAAATACGATACTTCGGATGATTTAGCAGCCCTATTTAACTTAGAGGCAGAAGGATATATTTATACGCGTATTGGAAACCCTACTCTAGCTGCATTTGAGCAGAAGTTATCAGATTTAGAAGGCGGGGTAGGAGCTGTTGCAACGGCTTCTGGGCAAGCGGCTATTATGCTCGCAGTTTTAAATATTTGTAGTAGTGGAGACCATTTACTTTGCTCTTCAACTGTTTACGGGGGAACGTTTAATTTATTTGGGGTGAGTTTACGTAAGCTTGGCATTGATGTTACGTTCTTTAATCCCAATTTAACGGCAGATGAAATTGCGGCACTTGCTAACGATAAGACGAAGCTCATTTATGCAGAATCATTAGGAAATCCAGCGATGAACGTTTTGAATTTTAAAGAATTTTCAGATGCAGCGAAAGAGTTAGAAGTGCCTTTTATCGTGGATAATACATTAGCAACTCCTTATTTATGCCAAGCATTTGAGCACGGAGCAAATATTATCGTTCATTCTACGACGAAATATATTGATGGTCATGCAAGCTCTTTAGGCGGCATTGTCATTGACGGAGGGAACTTCGATTGGACAAATGGGAAATATCCTGAACTTGTTGAACCGGATCCAAGTTATCACGGCGTAAGTTACGTTCAAAATTTTGGTGCAGCAGCTTATATTGTGAAGGCGCGTGTTCAATTATTAAGGGACTACGGAAACTGTATGAGCCCATTCAATGCGTATATTAGCAATATCGGCTTAGAAACGCTGCATTTAAGAATGGAGCGTCATAGTGAAAATGCTCTCGTAGTTGCTAAGTGGCTTGCTAACCATGAACGTATTGAATGGGTGAATTATCCTGGATTAGATAGCAATGAAAATTACTCGTTAGCACAAACGTATTTGAAAAAAGGTGCTAGTGGTGTTTTAACATTCGGCATTAAGGGCGGATTAGAAGCGGCGAAAGAATTTATCGCAAATGTAAAACTAGCAACTCTTGTAACGCATGTAGCGGATGCACGAACTTGCGTTATACATCCTGCTAGCACAACGCATAGACAATTAAGTGCTGAAGATCAGCGTCTAGCTGGCGTTACATCAGATTTAATTCGTTTATCTGTTGGCATAGAAGATGTTTCTGATATTATTGCAGATTTAGAAGCGGCGCTAGTCGGAGGCAAAGAACATGCCGATCATAATTGATAAAGATTTACCAGCTCGCAAAGTGTTGCAGAAGGAAAATATATTTGTAATGACGAAGGAGCGAGCAGAAACACAAGATATTCGGGCATTGAAAATTGCTATCTTAAATTTAATGCCTACAAAGCAAGAAACAGAAGCGCAATTACTTCGTTTAATTGGCAACACACCGTTGCAATTAGATGTTCATTTGCTTCATATGGAATCACATTTGTCTCGCAATGTAGCGCAGGACCATTTAATGAGCTTTTATAAAACATTTCGTGATATTGAAAATGAAAAATTTGACGGGCTCATTATAACAGGAGCACCAGTTGAAACTCTTTCTTTTGAAGAGGTAGATTATTGGGAAGAGCTTAAACGTATTATGGAGTATTCAAAAACGAATGTAACATCTACGCTCCATATTTGCTGGGGGGCACAGGCTGGCTTGTATTATCATTATGGTGTTCCAAAGTATCCTCTTAAGGAAAAAATGTTCGGTGTATTTGAACATGAAGTTTGCGAGCAACATGTGAAATTGTTACAAGGGTTTGATGAATTGTTTTTTGCTCCCCATTCTCGTCATACAGAAGTACGAGAGAGTGATATTAGAGAGGTGACAGACTTAACATTATTAGCAAATTCTGAGGAAGCGGGTGTTCACCTTGTCATTGGGCAAGAAGGAAGGCAAGTGTTTGCCCTTGGGCATAGTGAATATAGTTGTGATACGTTAAAGCAAGAATACGAACGAGATCGTGACAAGGGATTAAATATTGATGTGCCAAAAAACTATTTTAAACATAATAATCCAGATGAAAAGCCCCTTGTTAGGTGGAGGAGTCATGGGAATTTATTGTTTTCTAATTGGTTGAATTATTACGTGTATCAAGAAACCCCTTATATATTGTAAAGAAAGATTGTGTAACACGTGGCAACGTTTTCCTTGTAAAGATTAACCTTTATTTTTCCGAATGTTCTAAATACATTGTTTTTCAGATTTTTTATTCATATAATTTCATCTAAACACAATTTTTGAGGGGTGGACAGTACTATGAAAGAAATTCAAGTTGGGTTATTAGGTCTTGGGACAGTGGGTAGCGGTGTAGTTCGTATTATTACGGATCATCAAGAAAGACTCATACACCAAGTAGGTTGTCCAGTGAAGGTAACGAAAGTATTAGTGCAAAACATTGAGAAAGAGAGAGAAGTAGAGGTACCTTCTACTCTATTAACACAAGATGCAAATGAAATTTTAGATAATCCAAATATTGATGTTGTCATCGAAGTAATGGGTGGCATTGATGATGCAAAATTATATATTTTACAAGCTTTAAAAAGCGGAAAGCATGTTGTAACTGCAAATAAAGACTTAATGGCATTACATGGAGCTGAATTATTAGCGACAGCAAAAGATAATAAAACTGATCTCTTCTATGAAGCGAGTGTGGCAGGGGGAATTCCAATTCTACGCAGTATTGTAGAAGGACTCTCTTCAGATCTTATTACGAAAGTCATGGGAATTGTAAATGGAACGACAAATTTTATTTTGACGAAAATGTCAGACGAAGGGAGAGCATATAACGACGTGTTAAAAGAAGCCCAACAACTTGGATTTGCAGAAGCAGATCCAACATCAGATGTAGAAGGTTTAGATGCAGCAAGAAAAATGACGATTTTAGCTACTCTCGGTTTCTCTACAAATGTAGAGCTTGGAGATGTGAACGTAAAAGGAATTACCTCTATTACAGAGGAAGATATTGAATACAGTAAGAGCTTAGGTTATACAATTAAATTAATCGGTCTTGCAAAACGAGATGGTGAAAAATTGGAGGTTACGGTTGAACCAACTTTACTTCCAAATACACACCCTCTTGCGGCAGTACAAAATGAATATAACGCTGTGTATGTGTACGGTGAAGCAGTTGGGGAAACGATGTTTTATGGACCAGGGGCAGGAAGTTTACCGACAGCGACAGCTGTTGTTTCGGATTTAGTTGCTGTAATGCAAAATATTAGATTAGGGGTAACAGGAAATAGTGCTGTAGTCCCACAGTATCAAAAAGTATTAAAAGAGCCAGACGAAATAGTCGTGAAAAAGTTTTTAAGACTGCATGTAAAAGACGAAATTGGTGTATTTGCAAAAATTACTTCATTGTTCTCTGAGCGCGGAGTTAGCTTTGAGAAAATTATTCAAATGCCGCTTGAAGAGAAAGGAAAGGCTGAAATTGTAATTGTAACGCATCGTGCGTCTCTTGCTGATTATGATTATATTCTACATACGTTGCAAGGGTATGAAGAAATAGATTGTTTGAAAGCGAACTATCGAATTGAAGGGGATGCTAAGTAGTATCTCTTACCATAAAACAGAAAGAGCCTATTAAGCAGCTTGCTTAATAGGTTCTTTTCTATTTAAAATCTGTGTACCAACTTGAATAAATGCTTGGATAATCCAGCCTGTTGTAAAGGATAAGATGATGGTTCCAAAATAGATAGGTCCATCTAATAAAAAGCTTAAAGTTAAAAATAAAAAGGCTAATGAAATCTCTGTTCTTCTAAACGTCCATTTTTTCTTCTCAGCAACGGTTAAAACGAAAGCTTCTTGAGGCGCTGCGCAAAGGTTTGTAGAGACGTAAAGACCAATTCCAGCTCCAACGAATAGATTTCCGCAAATAAGTGTTATATATTTTGGAAGAGAGCGGATAGCGTCCATAATAGTTATAATGGAACCAATCCAATCAACAAAAAGAGAAATAAGAACCATCGTTACAATTGTACCGATTGTAATTTGTTTTTTATTCCAAAAGAGTACGATAAGTGTAAAGGCAAAGTTAATCATGAAAATCCAAAAACCAATACTTATCCCAAAATTTTGATATAGTGCAATAAAGAAGGAATCATAAGGGCTAAGTCCAAAGGAAGTAATTGTCGTCATCATATTAATACCGATGGCAAGAATGAGTAAACCGCCAATGAAAAATATATATTCTAATTTGAATCGAAGCATAGTTGTATATCCTTTCTAAATATATTTGCTAGGAAAGGATATATTGTGGAAAGCTTACCAGGTCAAGAGAGAATTTTTGTGAGAAGGGGAAAGTGAGATGACAAATATAAGAAAGATTGCTGAACTTGCTGGAGTATCTGTTTCAACTGTTTCACGTGTACTAAATAATCATCCGTACGTAAATGAACAGAAACGAAAAGAAATTTTAGCGATTATAGAAGAATTAAATTACACGCAAAACGTGAATGCAATTCATTTAGTGAAAGGAAAAACGAATGTAATTGGCGTTTTATTGCCACACGTAAATGATCAATATTATAGCGCTATTATTGAGGGGATATCAAAAGAAACGGCAAAGAATAATTATAATATGATGCTTTGCCAGACAAATTATAGCGAAGAAAGAGAACTAGAAATTTTAAATATGTTAAAAATGAAAAAGCTTGATGGGGTTATTATTTGTTCTCGGGCAAATAGTAAGGAGAAGCTTGAAGAATATACGAAATTCGGCCCGATTGTTATGTGTGAAGAAATAGATTCAAAATGCATTTCAAGTGTCCATATTGATTACTACAAAGTATTTTCACGTGGGATGAAAAGCTTAATAGATGCCGGTCATACAAATATTGGATATTGTATTGGAAGAAGTAATAGCGTTAATAGCCAAAGACGAAAGAGGGCGTATGAAGATTCGCTTCAACAGAGTATCGTAACACCGTTAGAGACCTGGAAATTTGAGGGGTGTTTTACAGTGGAAGATGGACGCAATGTAATTAGAGAATGGGCTCATATGTCAGTAAAACCGACGGCGTTCCTTGTATCTTGTAACCATATTGCAGCGGGGATGGTTACAGAAGCAAAAAAACAAGGAATTCGTATTCCAGAGGATATTACGATTATTGGGTGTGATGATCAAGAGGTGGCAGATATATTGGGTATAACGACGATTTCGCATTCTAGTAAAAACGTTGGATTGAAAGCGTTTGAATTATTATATGAAAAGATTAATGAAGAGAAATTAGATGTGAAGCATATAGAGTTATTACCAGAGTTAGTAGATAGAGAAACGACATAATTGAGAAGGTGTGAAAATCGCTTTTCAAAATTTCGTTTGGTATAATTATGGACAATCTATGAGGGCTAAAAGGGGTTTTGATATGAGATCAAAAGTAGTAAAAGTAATTCTACTCATTACAATTGCATCTTTCTGTTTATTTGCATATGGCTTTGTTTCAGGTGTAAATGATGTATTAAATCCGAAAGCTTCAAATTTAATTAAAAAGACCGATGTAGTGGCAAAAGAGAAAAAGAAAACGGGAACGTTACAAATCGTTAGTTTAGGTGATTCATTAACGCGTGGCGTTGGTGATAAAGAAGGAATTGGCTATGTTGGGCGAATGAAAGAGGATTTACAAAAAGATTATAAGCAAAAAATTGCATTAACAAATTTAGCAGTTAGTGGTGCAAAAATGCCCGATTTATTAAAACAAATTGAAAGTAATGGCGCTCAATATTCAATTAAGCAAGCAGATGTAATCGTGTTAACGATTGGTGGGAATGATTTGTTCCCAGGCTGGGAATCGCTTGGGAAGATAGATTTAGATACGTATCGTCCTGACACAGAAACGTTTCAAAATGAAGCAAAGAAAATTATAGAAGAAATTCGTAAATTAAATACAGATAGTACGATTTTTTGGCTTGGTTTATACAATCCTTTTGAAGATGTAGAAAATTTAAAAGGGTCTTCAAACATTGTTGTGGACTGGAATGCATCTTTAGAGAAGTTAGCGCTAAACGATAAAAATGTGTATATTACACCGACATTTGATTTATTCCAAAACCGCGGAAAAGATTTATTATACTCTGATCATTTTCATCCGAACGAAGTAGGTTATACGTATATGGCAGAACGTTTAGTTCAAAATGTTGTAAGTAAATTAAAACTAGAACAAGGAGGGGTAAAATGACGACGATACTTTCCGTACGAGACTTGAAGAAGGTAATTGGAAAGAAGACTCTTGTAGAGGACATTTCCTTTGATGTAAAGCAAGGAGAAGTGTTCGGGTTCTTAGGACCAAATGGTGCTGGAAAGACGACTACCATTCGAATGTTAGTCGGATTGATTACGGCGACAGAAGGTACGATTTCTATCGGTGGTTATTCGATTAAGGACAATTTCAGAGAGGCGATGCGTCAAATTGGGAGTATCGTTGAAAACCCAGAGTTGTATACATATTTAACAGGATGGGAAAATTTAAAGCAATTTGCTCGTATGTTAGGTGATATATCAGATGAACGTATTATTGAAATTGCTGAAATGGTTCATTTAGATGAAAGAATTCATGACAAGGTAAAAACGTACTCACTTGGTATGAAACAACGCCTTGGAATTGCGCAGGCGCTCCTTGGGAATCCAAAATTGCTCATATTAGATGAGCCAACGAATGGTTTAGATCCAGCAGGGATTAGAGAACTTAGGGAATTTATACATAAGCTTGTAAAAGAAGAAAATATGAGCGTGTTTATTTCAAGTCACTTGCTAAGTGAAGTGCAAATGATATGCGATCGCGTTGCTATTATTCATAAAGGAAAGATGATAACAGTTGCCAAGGTTGAAGAATTAATTAAAACAGCAAGTGATCGTGTAGAATGGATTGTTACACCAATTTCTAAGGCGAAAGATATGTTAGAAGCAGCCGAAGAAGTAAGAGAAGTGAGTGTAGAAGGCGAGCGATTATTATGCCGCATGGATATTGCATCTATAAGTAGTTGGAATAAACACTTGGTAGAAAATGAAATAGATGTACATAGTGTTAAGGAGCTTGTATTTACGCTAGAAGATTTATTTATTGAACTCACAAGGGGTGAGCAGCATGCGTGAATTTGCGAATCTAGTTTTAAATGAATCAGAAAAGATTTACCGTAAGAAACGTATTTTTGTTGTTATGCTTATTTTAGCAATCTTAATCCCGCTTTTTGTGTATGCGCAGTATCGCGAAATAGAAACGACACAAAAAAGACTCGGTACAACTGATTGGAAGGTTTCATTGCAACAGCAAATTGTTGATTCTCAGAACCGGTTGAATAATTCTAGATTGCCAGAAGAATGGCGTGATTGGTTAAAGGTAAGAGTTGAACAACAACAATATTATTTAGATCATGATATTAATCCGATGGCGCCAGGTGCACCGACTTTTGTCAGAGCATTTATTGAACAAGGAATTACATTGTTTATTCCGCTTCTCGTAATGATTGTCGCCATTGATATCGTTTCTGGAGAACGAAGTGATGGGACGATGAAGATGTTACTTACGCGGCCGATTCGGCGCTGGAAAATACTCCTTAGTAAATACGTGACGATGTTATTTTTCATTTCGCTCATACTGCTCCTTGTAGGTTTGTTTGCTTACATATTATCAGGGCTTGTATTTGGGTACTCGGGATGGAATTTACCTGTTTTAACAGGATTCGTCATTGATAAGGAAACGTTAAATACGAACTTTGTGCACCTTATTCCGCAGTGGCAATACATCCTAATGGCGTATGGACTAGCCTGGTTTGTTGCTATCGTTGTCGGAACTATATCATTTATGGTCTCTGTTTTAATTCGTAATACACCAGCTGGTATGGGCGTTATGCTAGCTGCATTAATTGCAGGCGGTATCTTAAGCTCATTCGCAACATCTTGGGAAGGCGCGAAATATATTTTTAGCGTGAATTTATCATTAACGGATTATTTATCAGGAAAATTACCTGCATTACAAGGCTTATCAATGGGATTTTCTTTGATGAATTTAACTGTTTGGGCAGTTGTTTCTCTTATTATTTCGTTCTTAGTATTTACAAAACAGGATATGTTGAATTAATTGGACAGGAAGTGAAAGCATGGAAAATGTTTTAAGAAATGATTGGGGACCATTACTGGCACCAGAATTTGAGAAAGAGTATTATCTTACTCTATCCAGTTTTTTGACAGAAGAATACAGCACGCATGTTGTTTATCCGAAGGTGGAAGATATTTTTAACGCTCTTCAGTATACAAGTTATGAAAATACAAAGGTTGTTATTTTAGGACAAGATCCGTATCATGGACCGAATCAAGCGCATGGTTTAAGCTTTTCTGTACAACCTGGTGTTAAAACACCACCATCATTGTTAAACATGTATAAAGAGCTTCGAGATGAATATGGTTATGAAATTCCGAATAACGGTTATTTAGTAAAATGGGCGGAGCAAGGAGTATTACTACTAAATACCGTATTAACAGTTCGTCAAAGTGAAGCAAATTCTCATAAGGGAAAAGGATGGGAGCACTTCACAGATCGTGTGATTCAACTGTTGAATGAACGTGAAAAGCCAGTTATTTTCATATTGTGGGGGCGCCATGCGCAGGCGAAGAAGAAGTTAATTACGAATCCGAATCATCATATTATCGAGTCTGTACATCCAAGTCCATTATCAGCAAGACGTGGTTTCTTTGGTAGTAAGCCATACTCTAAAGTAAATACGATTTTAGCTAATATGGGCGAAAGAGAAATTGATTGGGAAATTCCAAATTTATAAATAGAAAAGGTAGTTAACAGTCGTTAACTACCTTTTTATTATTATTGCTCGTTCTTTAATTTTGCATCTAGTACAAAAGTACCAAATGGGATAACTGATGAAACGAATGCTCCAAGTGCCCATAAAATTGATTTACGGTGTACGATTGTTACTTGAATTACTGCAAAGATGAATAGAATAAATAGAACACCATGAGCCATGCCTGTAATTTTAACAGCTGTTGCAAATCCTGCGAAATATTTCAATGGCATTGCTACAAATAATAGTAATAGGAAAGAAATACCCTCAACTAGTCCAATTGCTCTTAATCGTCCGATTGGTGTAGATAACATAAAGTAGCCTCCTTTAACGTATGCTTGTATATAGTAAATTTGTATTCTTTTTCAAAATAAAATAGTCTATTTTGTTTCATTATATACAAAAAGAAAGTTTACACTACGAGAATAGTGCAAAGTTCAAAATATAGTCACAAAAGCATGAGAATTTAAATAAAAACCTATTTGAAGTATTTGACTTCAAATAGGTTTTGTGAATGAAAATATTAAACAAGTACATCCGTTTTTAAAACAAATTTCTCTACAACTTTTGCAACACCATCGTTCATATTTGTATCTGTTACGTAATTTGCAATTTCTTTAATATCATCAGGTGCATTGCCCATTGCAACGCCAAGACCAGCAAATTCAATCATTGCTTGGTCGTTATAGCTATCGCCCATTGCGATAACTTCTTCACGCTTAATGCCAAGCTTTTGAATCAGTTTGTTTAAGCTCGTTCCTTTTGTAACACCGGCTTCAGTAAATTCTAAGAAGAATGGTTTCGAACGCATCACGCTTAATTGGCCTTCTAGTTGTTTTTGTAGTTTCTTTTCAACTTCAACAAGGCGTTCAGCTTCTTTATTCATTAATACTTTTACTACAGGCTCTTTAACTGCGGCTTTAAAGTCATCTACTACAACAATTGGCATACCAGTAATATCGCCCTCAATTTCAGTATAAGGATTATTTTCTTCCGTTACGATATCATCGCCCATATAAGTATGAATCCATACATCTTCAGTTTTACTAATTTCAAATAGGTTGTGAACGATTTCAGGAGATAGTGTACTACTAAAGATTTCTTCGTTTGTTTTACAGTTAATAATTTTTGCGCCATTAAAAGATAGAATGAAACTGCCGTATTCTTCTAAGCGAAGTTCTTTGGCTACATTGCGCATACCAAACGTTGGACGTCCAGAAGCAAGTACAACCTTTACCCCTTGCTCTTGTGCAGTCATTAACGCTTCTTTCGTACGAGGTGAAATAGTATGGTCATCACGTAATAAAGTATCATCTAAATCTAAAACAATCATTTTATAAGTCATATAGAAAATTCCTTTCTTTAATTGAAATCAAAATACATGTTCATGAAGATGTTGAGGAATAATAGTAAGACATCAAACCTCTTTGAAAAGAAGTAGATAAATCATTATGAGTGTGTTGCTCATAATATCGGTTAATAATCATTGGGGATGGATAAAACCCCAATGATTCAAGTTTGATTTTATCGTAACAACTCTAAAGGTAGAGTGCAATAATGGAAGTTTTCCAATTTACGATATTTGTTTTGCTGTGGAACGAGAAAATAGTATTTCTAGCAAAATGGCCATTACAGATCCAAGAACGAGACCGTTACTTAAAAACGATGCTAGAAATGGTGGAAGTGTGGAATATGCTCCTGCTGGAACAAACATAACTCCGACTCCTGTGAAGATTGAAAGACCGGCTACTTTAAATAATCGTTCTTTATCCTGGACAGTTTCGTATTCTCGAAAGGCAAGGCCAATCATGCTTGCGAATACAGGATAAATAGCGGCATAACCAACTGCAACAGGGATTGCTGCAAAGAATGAAGTGATCTTTGGAAATATACTAACGACAATAATAAAGCTTGACCCTAATATAAACGGGAGACGTTTATAAATATTAGTCGTTGCAATAAAACCTGCTGATCCAGAAATAGCGACAGGCCCAATAGCTGAAAATAGGCCGCCTAGCAATTGGTTGATTCCTGTTATAATGCCAGCTTGTTTAAAACGATCTGGTGCTGCATTCTTTTCATACTTAGAGACAATCCTTTGCACAACACGAATACTTGCTAACATATTTGTTAGAAGTAATAGTGTAACGAAAACGACCGTAATTGCCATGTTCCATTCAATACGAGGCATTCCGAAAACAAATAGAGACGGAAAACGGATTATATCTGTCACAGGCGTTACTGGATTTGATAACCCGAAGCATGCGAATAATATCCAGCCGCATACGATACTGAAAAGAACAGAATATTGTCCAATAATAGGTAGCTTCATGATGAAAAAGGATAGTAAAATAACAATGAGTGAAAGAATAAATACGTTAGGTTGTACTTCTGTATGTTTTCCATCAAGGCCAAACATTCCCTTTAAGAAGGAGCCACTAAGCTGCGCAACAAGAAGAAATAAATATGTTCCAATGACTGTCGGTGTAAAATAGCGAACGAGTTTATCAATAAGTCCAAAAGCGCTAAGAATAATACAAATAATACCGCTTAATAGGAAAGCATATTGAAGAACTTTAAGTGTCTCATTGTTTGATCCAAATAATACGACGCCTAAACTTGCGTAAAGGGAGAAAATTCCCCACCAAAGTCCAGCAGGACCTTCTTGAATAGGAAGTTTATGCCCAAATATAGCTTGCAAGAGACCAGCAAAGCCTAGAACAAATAATGTTCTTTGTACGAATGCGATAGCTTCAGCGCCATCAAGACCATAACTAGTTGCGACACTAATTGGTACAATAAGGCTTCCAGCTAAAATAAATAGTGCCCATTGTAAGGCGGAAAGAAATGTCTTCATTATATCAACCTCTTTCATAGATTCCGTATCTAGTATATACGTATTTTATTTCCACTGGCAAAGATTGTAGATAGAGAAAAGAGTTGAAATACGGTATGAATGCACGTAAGCAATTATGGATCGCAGTTATATGTATGACTTTTGTTGTAATTCTAGGAACGATAGGATTTATGACAATTGAAGAGATTAGTTTGTTTCAAGCATTTTGGATGACGATGATTACTGTATTGACTGTTGGATACGGAGATGCTGTTCCTGTAACGCAAGCGGGGAAAGTATTTGCGCTCCTTATTATTCCTGTTGGCGTAGGTATTGTTACGTATGCAATTGGGGTAGTGGCAGCTATGATTATTGAAGGGAATTTATTTCATGCAGTGCGGAGGAAGAAGATGGATAAACAAATAGCGCAGTTGAAAAATCATATTATAGTATGTGGTTGCGGTAGAGTGGGGCTTCAAGTTGTACATGAATTGCAAGAAAAGAAAATTCCATTTGTTGTTGTCGATAAAGATGAAAGTGTATTAGAGAAGGGAAAGCTTTTGTATATACATGGAGATGCGACGGAGGATCAAGTTTTACATCATGCTGGAATTTCAAAAGCGGCTGGTTTAGTTGCTATCGTAGCAAATGATGCTGAAAATGTATTTATTACATTAACAGCAAGAGGATTAAACGATGCAATTAAAATTGTGGCGAGATCTGAAAAGCCAGAAACTGAAGAGAAATTAAGGCGTGCGGGTGCAAATAAAGTTATTAATCCATCCAGTATGGCAGGAATTCATATTGCAAAAGGTATTGCGAATCCATTAACAGTTCATTATATTGATACAGTGCTGTATGGGATAGAACAGTCATTTGTCATTGAAGAAATTTTAGTTGGAAAAGATTCAATATTAGTTGGTAAATCGTTACTAGAGAGTGATGTGAGGAATCAGTTTGATGTAACGATATTAGCGATTTTGAGAAATGGGGATATTATACATAATCCAACGGGGCAGGAAAAACTGCAAGAACATGATATGATAATAGTATTTGGTTTAGTAGAGAAGCTGAAGCAATTTGAGAAAGAACTACAAAGTACGAGGTGATAAGGAATGCAAATATCGAGCGATAAGATTTTAAATAAAATGGCGAATGAAATTGCAAAGGCAAAAAGTAGTGAAGGACAAAAATCAAAAGATCATTTATTAGTTGTGCGTGCTTTATGCGATTTACTATTAGATGAACAGGTTGAATCTTCTACGTATAGGGAGCCGCAAATTCAATCGCAAGTAATTGGATCGCAGCCTATAAAGACAGTTCAACCAGTTATGCCAGTTTCTGGAGAACCTGTGTATATTAAAGAAGAAGGTGCAAATGGTAATTCTTTATTTGATTTTTAAGGATTAAATCGTTTGGCTTATATGAAAAAATTGCTTATGATAAAAGTAAAAAAGGGGAATTAAGATGAAAATTTTCTTTTTACTAGGTTGTATTGCAGCGGGGCTATCTGTTGCGTTAGGAGCCTTTGGAGCACACGGTTTAGAAAATAAAATTTCTGCGAAAATGTTAGAAGTTTGGAAAACAGGTGTTACATATCAAATGTTTCATGCAGGTGGACTATTCGTAGTTGCTTTATTGATGGATAAGGTTCAATCATCACTTTTAACTACTGCTGGTTGGCTTATGGTAGCTGGGATTATTATGTTTTCAGGCAGTTTGTATGCATTAAGTACGACAGGTATTAAGTTCTTTGGCCCAATTACGCCTCTTGGTGGCGTAGCGTTTATTGTAGCATGGATTTTAGTCGGAACTGCAGTTGTAAAAGGTTTATAAAAAACAAAAGCTGGCATATGCCAGCTTTTTTTATGGTCTTGGAGCATAAGTTGCTTGTTGACTAGGTAAGTACGTAATTTCTTCGGGGAATTCCACATAATCTAAGTAAATCATTAATAGTAAAAAACGTTTCCCTGATTGTGGCTCACTAATTACAATATGATCGCGACCAGCTGCTTCGATAATACCTGTATACGATTGGGTACCGAGTGAGCTACCACGTTCATAAGTCATTACAACCGTAGCTTGCTTACCCTTGTTTAAACGAAGGATATTTTCAATATAGGATTGTTCTAATGGTAACATGCCTTGAGAAACGGCATATTGAGCTTGCGCCGCTTGTTGTTGCATTGCTTGCTGTTGTTGCTGTTGTTGTGGAGTCATTTGCTGCGGTTGTACATAAGTTCCAGATGGTTGATAAAATCCAGTTCCGTAATACGGGTTTTGTTGCTGTGCCATTCAAAAATCCCTCC
The DNA here is from genome assembly GCF_008368965.1 of Bacillus sp. AY2-1. NCBI lineage: Bacteria > Bacillati > Bacillota > Bacilli > Caryophanales > Bacillaceae > Bacillus > Bacillus sp. AY2-1. The sequence goes on from NZ_QPEL01000017.1 coordinate 28,206, forward strand.
TTATTATCAATCCTTAATATACGCTAGGACAATCTTCGCCAGATGGCTGGAAGAAGCAGTGCTTTTTGAAGCGACCAGAGTTTTGTTGATTATACCAAGTTGACGGACAAGGGCCTTCAGGTCTAAAAAACCATAAGGCAAAATTTGCAGGCCAAAAGCGTTGTCCCTGAATCGTTCGCCTTGCTAAAGCAATATCTTGTTCCCTTGCACGTTGATAAAAATACCCTTTTTGTGTTGCCTCAAAACCACCAGGATTTTGATACACCATTTGACGTAAATTACGTATTTTTTTAAAATCTAAACAATTTCCACGGACACGATTTACCCCAACGTTCCCGACCATCAACATCCCCTGTTGTCCTTCTCCTTCGGCTTCAGCACGCATCAGTCTAGCTAATAACTTTACATCTTCTTCGTTATAAGCAATAACGCCCATTATGTGTCACCTCTCTTTTTGGAATACCTTGTGGAAAGAGGTTTATCCCGCATTAACGGGCAGTAAGACTCCCACCTTAAAATTGGGCTGGAGCAAAGAAGGTGGGTGGGAGATCAAACTGCCCGTAAAAGCCCGATTAGTTCAACTAATAATCAGTGGGGATGAACAAAACCCCCACTGATTAAAGTTTCACTTTATCTCTAGATGAAGTGTGTAACAATTACTAGTTCATACGTATGAGGAAAAGGACTCAGATATGACAACCAAACGAAGTTTTACATGGAGAGAAGAAAATAAAAAAAGCTAGCGTGAGCTAGCTTTTCATCATTATTAAAATACTTTAGACCATAAGTTTGAGAAGAAATCTCCAATAGAGCGCATTGATAATACAAACCAATTTGCTTTTTCAACTTCTTCTGTCGTTTTTGCAGTAGCTTTCATACTTTTACTACCGTCTAAGAAACCATATTTATCAGTTGATTCTAAAGTAATTGAGCCTACTTTGGTATCTTTCTTAACAGGAGCAACTAAATGTCCATCTTCAGCAAGGGATTTATCTAATTCAGTCCCAATTTTATAAGGCTCTTTGCTACCTTTTTTCGCAATTACTGTTATTTCTTTTTCGGGTGCAACAGTTACTTGGTCTTCTTTCCCTTTTACTACAGAGATTGTATTGTTTTTATTAACTTTTAATTTTTGTTTTTCAAAGTTATTAAATCCATGTTCGATTAATTCACGAGATTCTGTGAAGCGTTCATCCATTGATTTTGTTTTAATAATAACCGAGATAAGACGAACATCACCACGTTTCGCTGTAATAGTGAACCCATATCCAGCGGTATCAGAACTACCAGTTTTTAAACCGTCCGTTCCATCATAAGAGAAGGCAGCGCCTGGTAACATCCAGTTCCAGTTTTCCATACGAATTGGTTTTGGATGATTGTCTGGGAAGTTTCTAAATCTTTGTTTTGTATCCTCTAGCATTTCTGGATACTTTGTAATAATCGTTTTTGCAAGAATACCCATATCGCGAGCTGACATGGAGTTTTCTCCGGTCGGATCTGTTCCTTCAGGATGTTTTCCTTTTAAATCAGCATTATTTAACCCGGTAGAGTTTACAAATTTATATTTCTTTAACCCTAGCTTTTTTGCATGTTCATTTGCAAGATTTAAGAAGTTTTTCTCACTTCCTGCAAGAAGTTCTGCTAAAGCAATACTAGATCCATTTGCAGAGAATATAACAATAGAATGATATAATTCTCTTACAGTATATTGACGTCCTTTTTCGAACGGTACATTAGAGAATTCATTATTACGAGAGACTTCATAAGCGTAATCAGAAATATTTACTTTCGTATCCCAAGTGATTTTTCCTTCTTTAATTGCTTCTAAAACAGCGTAAACAACAATTAATTTTGACATACTAGCAATAGCTAGCAATTCATCTGGATTTTGCTCGTGAAGTATTTTTCCTGTATCTGCATCAAATAAAAGTGCAGCAGCAGCCTCAATATGTATTTTTTCTTCCGCATGGGATGTTGTTACTACTAAGGAAGAAATTGACAATACAAGCAATAGTAAAATAGACAAGATTTTTTTCATATAGATTATCACCTTCGCATCGTTATTTAGCATATAGCTCGTATCATTTTAGCATAAATTTGGATATAGAAAGGTTACAATTTTGTAAGGTATTTGAAAGAGATTTGTCGATTTTTGTTCAAATTTGCGGAGAAAAGCAGTTTTTTGAGGAGAAATATGGAGGGTAATAAAAAAAGGAACGAATTTCGTTCCTTTTTCACGATTTATATGTGTAAAAATTTCTCTACCTTTTCGTCTGGTAAAATGTTTCCAACGAAAAATGTTCCGAATTCACCATAACGAGCACTTACTTCATCGAAGCGCATTTCATATATAAGTTTTTTAAATTGAAGAACATCGTCAGCGAATAATGTTACGCCCCACTCAAAATCGTCGAATCCAACTGACCCTGAAATAACTTGGCGTACCTTACCTGCGTACTGGCGACCAATTTTACTATGACTGTACATCATTTTCTTACGTTCTTCCATAGGAAGCATGTACCAGTTGTCATCACCTTGGCGACGCTTGTCCATTGGGTAGAAGCAAATGTGATTTGCTTTTGGTAGTTCTGGATATAAGCGAGCTAAGATTTGTGGGTTTTGATATGGATCTTCATCAGCTGGAAGGTAGTTGCTTAGTTCAACAACAGATACGTAAGAGTATGCAGGAACCATATATTCAGCTAATGTTGTTTTATTCAATTCTGTCTCAATTTCATTTAACTCTTCCATTGTTGGACGTAAAATCATAAGCATAATATCAGCTTTTTGGCCAACAACTGTATACATTGCATGACTACCTTTTTTCGCAGTAGATACTTCGTTCCATTTTTCAACGACATTTAAAAATTCAGACACAGCTTGTCCGCGTTCGTCGCTAGATAATGTTTTCCATGCAGCCCAATCAATAGAACGTAAATCATGTAAACAATACCAGCCATCTAACGTTGTTGTTGCTTCACTCATTCTATTCACCTCAGTTAATGATAGTTTTACACGTTAACTATAGCATATATAGTTTTAAAATCATCTATATAAAGCTTTGGCGCATAAAATTGTCACATTTAAATTTACTTGAAAATAGGAGGAGATAAGGATTAAAGGGGATTTATTTTTAGGCTGAATTTTATGAAAATATAATCATTTTCATTTTATCTATTTTTTGGGAGCTATAAGTTTAAAATATAGAAGAAAAGCAGTATTCTTAAAGATAGAGTTTTTTTAACATATGTAGGAGGGTTTATTCGTGAGCAACTTATTTACAACAGTAAAAGAAAAAGTTCAAGGAAAAGGCATTTCTATCGTACTTCCTGAAGGAACTGATGAAAGAATTTTAGGCGCTGCAGAGCGTTTAGCAAAAGAAGAGTTAGTAAAACCAATCTTAGTTGGTAATAAGGAAGAAATTAGCGCAAAAGCTGCTAGCATGAATTTAACATTAGCAGGCGTTGATATTTATGACCCAGCTACATATGAAGAAATGGATGCAATGGTAGCATCTTTCGTTGAACGCCGTAAAGGTAAAGCAACTGAAGAAGACGCTCGCAAAATCCTTAAAGACGAAAACTACTTCGGTACAATGCTTGTATACATGGGCAAAGCACACGGTTTAGTAAGTGGTGCAGCTCACTCTACAGCTGATACAGTTCGTCCAGCACTTCAAATCATTAAAACAAAACCAGGCGTTACAAAAACTTCTGGCGTATTCATCATGGTACGTGAAGAAGAGAAATATGTATTCGCTGATTGCGCAATTAACATTGCACCAAACAGCCAAGATTTAGCTGAAATTGGTATCGAGAGTGCAAAAACTGCTGAATTATTCGGTATTGACCCACGCGTTGCTATGTTAAGCTTCTCTACAAAAGGTTCTGCGAAATCTCCAGAAACAGAAAAAGTTGTAGAAGCAACTCGCATTGCAAAAGAAATGGCTCCTGAATTAACTTTAGATGGAGAATTCCAATTCGATGCTGCATTCGTACCATCTGTAGCTGAGAAAAAAGCTCCAGGTTCTACAATTAAAGGTGATGCTAACGTATTCGTATTCCCAAGCTTAGAAGCTGGTAATATCGGTTACAAAATCGCTCAACGTTTAGGTAACTTCGAAGCAGTAGGACCAATCTTACAAGGTTTAAACATGCCTGTAAATGACCTATCTCGTGGATGTAACGAAGAAGAAGTGTACAAGTTAGCTTTAATTACAGCAGCTCAAGCACTTTAATTCTATAATGAATTGAAATAAAGACCGTCGCTATAATAGCGACGGTCTTTATTTTTCTAAGCCAAGTGCTTTATTGTTACGATCAATAATCCGTTGTAAATTCGTCTCATATAAAGGTATTTCATCTATTGTTAATTGAGATGGTGTTAACTTCGGAGCGAATTGCTGCAATGTTTTTAAAAGGCGCATCATTAAATCTTGTACTGTAATGGTTTCGCCAAGTAATTCTGAAAGTGAAGCCATCGTACTCGGTACAATTTCAGGATACGTAAAGCGTGTTTCTTCTCCTTGAATGGCTAGGTTATAGAAATCACGAACGAGTGCGGCACGCTCAGAGCCACTTCCTGTAGCACAAAGATAAATTTGGACAGCGACACCCCCGCGAATACGGCGCTGTGAAATGCCAGCGAATTTTTGATCGCGAATACTTAAGTCATAGCTACCAGGACAGTAAGAACCTACAATTTCTTTTGCCTCGATAGTAACGTCGTAATCCTTTAACATCTCCTTAATTAAATGCCACATCGTATCGTATCCAAGATCAATATCGATACCTTTTTCTGTTTCTTGGAATAAAAGTGATACGTTTAAAACACCTTCATCAAGCACGACTGCAAGCCCGCCAGAATTACGAACAATAACATTAAAGTTGTTCTTTTTTAACAAGGAAATGCCTTCTTCTAAGTGTGGTAGGCGTGAATCTTGAATGCCAAGAACAATTGTATTGTGATGAACCCAAGAACGCATTGTTGCAGCTGATTGACCATTTCCAATGCTTGTGCACAGTGTGTCATCCATTGCGAATGACTGCAATGCATGGAATGTTGGTCCCAAACTAGATTGATCTACAATACGCCACTCTGGCTGAGATAAAATGGAACGGGAATTGCTCATATAACTAACCCCTTATCTTTAAAATGACAATCTCTATTATAGCAAAAAAATGAAGAATAGAGTTTTCTCATATATAAAGGGGAAGTTTAGATGTGAAAGAATAAAAAGGATGCATTATATGCATCCTTTTTATTCTGCAATTTTTTCTAAATTACCGTTTCGATCCATTCGGAAAGATGTTTGAGAACGTTCTTCGTCATCCATGACTGCCAACTTACGAGCTCGGTTCATAATGTTCATAAGTGTTTCGTAATCTTCTTGTACAGTATGAGATTGCTTTTCTAATTTTTCTAGTTTCTTTTCTAGTTCTTCATTTCGAAGGATTTGTGCTTTAATTTCTTGTTTCAATCTCGTATTCTCGTTTTCAAGAGCTGTTACTTTTATATTTGAGGATCCAACTGTTTGTAAGAAATAAATAACATCTTGCATTGTCATAGAGCTTTTTGCAACAGGAACGGTAGATTCTTGATATGGAATAGCTTCTTTATATTGTACAATTGATTCCTCTTGTACGAATTCTTCATAATCAGTTATCGAATCTGAAGCTGGTGGTGTATAAAGTAAACGTTTTTTCGCTTGCTCACCGCTTGCAGCGCGCATTTTATCTTTACGATGTTTTTTTGCTAGTTGAAGAGCTTGTTCATAGCTATAGCGAACGACAGCATTCCAGCGGAAACCACAAGCAGCGGATGTACGATTTAACTGATCCCCTACTTCCTCAAATGCATTTAATTGCGTACTTCCTTCTCGAACATGACGAAGTACCGTTTCAGCAAGTAATAAATCATCCTCATCTGTCCAAGCATCTTGTCTTACTTTCATAGATTCAACTCCCTTTCTTTTTATGAACTTCCTATTTTTATAATGGGCAAAAAAATAAACTTTTATACAAAGCTTTTAAAAATATGGTAGATTTCGATGAAAGGTAAAAATTTTCCCATGAATGGTGAGCGCTTCTGTAGGAGAGCATATAAATATGTAGCATTATGTAGAGAATAGGCCCTGTAGGGAAACTTGCAACGAGCTTCAAAGAACGGTAAAATACCATTTAGTGTTTATTTTTAAATGTACTTGAGAAAAGTTTAAAATAGAGGAAGTGTTATATAATGGGAAACGAATTTCGCGTGTGCGATGACTGTCAGGCAACGAACGTTAAAACGTTAGTTCCGAAGTTAAAAAAAGTAGATTCATGTGCAACGATTGAAGTTGGATGTCAGTCTTACTGTGGTCCTGGTCGTAAAAAATCATTCGCATTTGTAAATAACCGTCCAGTTGCGGCTCCAACAGAAGATGAGTTAATCGTAAAAATTGAAGCAAAGTTAAATAAGTAAGAAAAAGAAGAGTGAAAAGATTACTCTTCTTTTTTATGCCCATAAGAGGAACGATTTATTCTGCGAAAGTGCTCTTGTGTGGACGAACGTTTTCTAAAGGATGGATATAACTTTTGTATTAAAGTTCTAATTTATATAAATTTGTATTTCAAAATAATGGTTGACAGTCTTTTAAAGCGATAGGTAGAATAGAAGTGTCTGATTCTGAGAATCATTATCAGGAAAATAACAATTCACCTAATTTTTTTATTACTATTTGAGAATAAATTTCATTTTAATAAATATATGTTGTTGGTTAGGATGGTTGAGGGATGGAAGCGAGCGCAAGCAGTATAGAACAGCAAGAAGAGAATGTTAAAGAGATTAAGAGCAGACCGCTCATTGCTTCTATTATTTTAGTAGCGGGTACAGTTTTGTTAGCTTTAAGCATGGCAGTTTCTATTTCTTTTGGGGCTGCAGATATTAGTTTAAAGACTGTATGGCAAGCTGTATTTCAGTTTGATGGATCTATTACACATCATAACGTAATTCAAGAGCTTCGCATGCCTAGAGCAATAGGGGGCGTAGTTGCAGGTGCCTTTTTAGCGGTATCAGGAGCAATTATGCAAGGCATGACGCGAAATCCACTTGCTTCACCATCGTTAATGGGGATTACAGATGGTGCAGTATTTGGAATTGCAATTATGTATGCATTTTTTCCTAATTCACCTTATTTGATGTTTGTTATTGCATCTTTTATTGGAGCTGCGTTTGGTGCAAGCATTGTATATGGAATTGGGTCTTCTTCACCAGGTGGATTAACACCTGTGAAATTAGCTTTAGCAGGTGCAGCTATTAGTGCTCTATTAGGGGCAATTTCATCTGGAATTGCATTGTATTTTAATCTTGCTCAAGAGGTGAGCATGTGGAATGCAGGCGGAGTTGCTGGAGTGAAATGGCAAAGTATTAATATGTTAGTGCCAATTGGCCTTGTTTGTCTTTTTATCGCAATTATGATGTCGAGATATATTACAATTTTGAGCTTCGGTGAAGAAATTGCGATTGGACTTGGTCAAAATACGACATTAATTAAATTTATCGGAACAGTACTTGTTCTTGTTTTAACGGGTTCCGCAGTTTCCATGGCAGGATCAGTTGGATTTGTTGGTCTTGTAATCCCGCATATGACTCGTTTCCTTGTAGGCTCGGACTATAGATGGGTTATTCCATGTTCTGCGGTCTTAGGCGGGCTGTTAATTGAATGTGCAGATATGTTATCTCGCGTTATTAACCCGCCATTTGAAACGCCAATTGGAGCAATTACAGCGCTAATTGGGGTTCCATTCTTCCTCTACTTAGCACGTAATGAAGGGAGAGGAAAGATGTGAGGACGAGTGTCTTAACAAAAAAGAACATTTCTATATTAACGATTTTAGTAGGACTAATCGTTTCTATATTTCTTATTAGTTTAAATACAGGAACTTTTAAAATACCGCCAATGGACGTATTAAAGTCATTGGTTGGAATAGGGGCTGAAGATCAGTCTGTTATTTTATTTGAATTCCGCATGCCGCGTATGGTGATTGCTATACTAGTCGGATCTGCTTTAGCGATGTCAGGTGCGATTTTGCAAGGATTATCACGAAATCCACTTGCTGATCCAGGTATTATCGGTATTAACGCTGGAGCGGGATTAACAGTTGTTATATTCGTCTACTTTTTCTTTGGAAAAGTTGGGACTGGTACATTTTTATCTGTATTTATCCTTCCATTCTTCGCGTTGGTTGGTGCAATATTAGCGGCGGTTATTATTTATTTACTAGCATGGAAAGACGGCGTTTCATCAACGAGATTAATACTAGTTGGTATCGCTGTTGCAGCCGGGTTTGGTGCTGTTAGTTTAATTTTTTCTATGAAGATGACATCTAACGATTTTCGTTTTGCTACGATTTGGTTAGCAGGAAGTCTATGGGGCACAGATTGGAAGTTCGTGCTAAGTGTACTTCCATGGATGGTTATTTTCTTGCCACTTGCTATTAGTAAGGCGCACATATTAAATGTAATGAACCTAGGCGATTCTACAGCAGTTGGTCTTGGTTTAAATGTAGAAAAGGAAAGACGTAAATTATTATTTATTGCAGTTTGCTTAGCTGGTGCATCTGTCGCTGTTGCCGGAGGAATTGGTTTTATCGGTTTAATGGCTCCGCATTTAGCGAGGCGCCTTGTTGGTGGTAAACATCAAATTATGCTGCCTACTGCTGCACTAATAGGGACGTTTTTACTCTTATTCGCAGACGTAATTTCAAGAAGCGTGTTAACAACTTCAGAAATACCGGTCGGTCTTGTTATTTCTGTAATTGGTGCACCATATTTCATATACTTACTTATGAGGACAAAATAAAGGGAGGCTTTTTGTATGGCAACTTTAGCAGTTGATGCGGTATCTGTTGGCTATAATGAAGGGTTAATTATTGATGGATTAACAGTTGAAATTCCGGAAGGGAAAATTACAACAATTATTGGACCAAATGGTTGTGGGAAGTCCACATTATTAAAAACGGCTTCTCGTATTTTGAAGGCGAAAAAAGGTACTGTTTATCTTGACGGAAAAGCAATCGAGAAACAACCAACAAAAGAAATCGCAAAGAAAATGGCGATTTTACCACAGACTGCAGAAGTGCCAACTGGCCTTACTGTGTTTGAACTTGTTTCATATGGACGTTTTCCTCATCAAAAAGGATTTGGAACGTTGAAAGAAGAGGATTATCGTTACATTCATTGGGCACTTGAAGTGACGGGAATGACAGAATTCGCAAATCGTTCAGCAGAGGCGTTATCAGGCGGGCAACGTCAACGTGTATGGATTGCGATGGCCCTTGCACAAGGAACAGAATTACTTGTATTGGATGAACCAACAACGTACTTAGATATGGCTCATCAATTAGAAGTATTAAACTTATTGAAAAAATTAAATGAAGAAGAAGGTAGAACGATTGTTATGGTTATCCATGACTTAAACCACGCTTCTCGTTTCTCAGATCATATGATTGCATTAAAAGCAGGTAAGTTAATGAAACAAGGAACGCCAGATGAAGTTATGACAAGTGAAACACTTCGCAGTGTATTTGAGATTGAAGCTCAAATCGTTCCTTGTCCAGTAAACTGTAAGCCAATTTGTTTAACATATGATTTAGCGATGATTAGTAATCAATTGCGTAAAAAAGCATAAGTAGAACCCCCTCGTGAAGAGGGGGGACTTCTAATGGACGTTGAGCTTCTTATATAAGAATGGGAAGTTGAACGCCCGTTAGAATGGGTTATTAACAACAATTAATAAATATATATAAATTAATTGTTATATTTGTTTCTTATAGTTCATTGTAACTTATAAGATAAATACAGCTAGAAGGAGTGGGAACATGAAGAATTTTAAAATGGCACTATTAGCAATGGTACTAGTTGTGACTTCTGTACTATTTGCAGCTTGTTCTAACAAAGAAGAAGAAAAGAAAGCAGATGCAAAGACTGAAGAGCGCACTGTAAAACATGCAAAAGGGGAAATTAAAATTCCTGCAAATCCAAAGAAAATTGCTGACCTTAGTGGTTCAACAGAAGAATTATTAATTTTCGGTATGAAACCGGTTATTACTGCTAATACATCTCAAGAAAAAATTGATGCACATATTGAAAAGAAACTAAAAGACGTTAAACCAGTTGGTTCTGCTTGGGGCGATAAAATTAACATCGAAGCAGTAGCTGCTGCAAAACCAGATTTAATTCTTGTAAATAATCGTCAAGAAAAGATTTATGATCAATTATCTAAAATTGCACCAACAGTTATGTTAAACACTCCATTAGATCAATGGCGTCCAAAATTCCAAGAAGTAGGTCAAATCTTCGGTAAAGAAAAAGAAACAAAAGAATGGTTCAAAAAGTATGATGAAAAAGCAAGCAAATTACATGACAAAATCGTCGCTAAAACTGGTGAAGCAACATTTATGAAAATGGCTGCATATCCAAATGCTTTCCGCGTATACGGTGACTACGGTTACGGTAGCGTAATCTTTAATGATTTAAAACTACCAGCAGTTAAAGGTACACCAACTGATAAACCGTTAGTACAAGTACAAAAAGAAGCTTTAATCGATTACAACCCAGATTACTTATTCGTATTTACAACTGGTGACGGTTCTCAGCGCTTAAAAGAATTCCAAGAAGAATCAATTTGGAAAAACATGAACGCTGTTAAAAACAACCACGTATTTACAATTAAAAATGAAGACTTAAACAAAGGTTACTTCCCACTAGGGAAAGATATGATCTTAGACGAAGTTGCTGAATTCGTTTTAGGTAAATAATGTATAAAGGAAATCACTTTTACTTCGGTAAAGGTGATTTTTTCTTTTTATAAAGGGAATTAATACAGTCTTTCATTTCTTTCTGTTTCTCATTTCGTTTATAATATAAAGTAAGAATGTAGTAAAGAAAGGGGGATGTCGGAAAGTGGTATATTTAAACGACAAACTCAGCGAAACAAAAGTGTTTAAAGACCCAGTACATAAATATGTGCACGTGCGTGATCGTGTTATTTGGGATTTAATCGGAACGAAAGAATTTCAACGCTTGCGCCGTATTAAGCAGCTTGGAACGACATTTTTTACATTTCACGGTGCAGAGCATAGTCGCTTTACTCATTCGTTAGGTGTATACGAAATTATTCGTCGTATGATTGATGATGTGTTTGATGGCAGACCAAATTGGAATGCTGAAGATAGATTGTTATGTTTATGTGCGGCATTACTTCATGATGTCGGCCACGGCCCATTTTCTCACTCGTTTGAAAAAGTATTTTCATTAGATCATGAGAAATTTACGCAAAAGATTATCGTTGGCAATACGGAGATTAATGATGTATTAAGTCGTGTTGATAAGGAGTTTCCACAAAAGGTAGCAGATGTAATTGCAAAAACGTCTACTAATAAATTAGCGATTAGTATGATTTCGAGTCAAATTGATGCGGATCGTATGGATTATTTATTAAGAGATGCTTATTTTACAGGCGTAAAGTACGGAAACTTCGATATGGAACGTATACTGCGTGTAATGCGTCCGTATGGGAATCAAGTAGTCATTAAAAATAGTGGTATGCATGCTGTTGAGCATTACATTATGAGTCGTTATCAAATGTATTGGCAAGTATATTTCCATCCGGTAACGCGAAGTGCAGAAGTTATTTTAACGAAGATTTTACACCGTGCGAAATCACTGCACGAGAAGTATTACACATTTAAAAATCATCCTGTTCATTTCTATTCTTTATTTGAAGAAGAAGTAACAGTAGAGGATTATTTAAAGTTAGACGAGAACGTTATGTATTACTACTTCCAAGTATGGCAGGAAGAAGAAGATCCAATTTTAAGCGATTTATGTCGCCGTTTTATGAATCGAAATCTATTTAAATATGTAGAGTTTACAGATAAACACGGTTTAGATAATTGGATGGAGTTAAGTAGTTTATTTAAAAAGATTGGACTTGATCCGGAGTATTATTTAGTAGTTGATTCAACATCGGACTTACCGTATGACTTTTATCGTGCAGGAGAAGAAGAAGAGCGTCTGCCAATCCTGCTTCTTATGCCAAACGGAGAGCTTAGAGAGCTTTCACGTGAATCGGATATTGTTGAGGCGATTACAGGTAAGAAAAGAACGGATCAAAAGTTATTCTATCCACATGATTTAATCTATGAAGATGGAAGAAAAGGAAAATATAAAGAGAGAATTATTGAGTTGTTAGAAGGAAAGAAATAAGAAGCAGCTAATGGCTACTTCTTATGAAAAAACTTGAAATTATTTGTCGCTTAATCGTTTTCCGCCAACTGCATAATGGTTTTTAGACATTTCTTCGATGAAAACAACGATGTTTTCTTCAGGAGCACCAGTTGTTTCGCTTACTGCTGCTGTTACTTTCTCAGCAAGAGCTTTCTTTTGTTCTTCTGTGCGTCCTTCTAGCATTTTCACTGTTACGTATGGCATGTACAATCGCTCCTTTTATGTAAGTTACACTCTTATTATAGCGGATTATGGGGAAGAACAATCGAAAAAACAAATAATTTCTTTTTTTGACATATGGAAGAGGAGATGAAGTATGGATCAGTTATTTAGATATCCATTGCACGAAATTCCGTTGGTAGCAATGGCGATTATTATTGCATTATCCGTTCATGAATTTGCACATGCATATGTTGCATATAAATTTGGGGACGATACAGCAAAGAGACAAGGGCGTTTAACGTTATCACCGATGGCTCATTTAGACCCTATCGGTTTGATTGCAGTATTAATTCTTGGATTCGGTTGGGCAAGACCGGTTCCTGTTAACCCATATAACTTTAAAAGACCGCGTCTTGCAGGCATATTAGTTTCAATTGCAGGGCCGATTAGTAACTTAATTTTAAGTGCAATTGGTTTAATTATTTGGTATAGCTTATTAAAATTTGGTGTATTATACTCAATTCCATCTGCAGTAGCAGATACGTTAGCTCAATTTTTCCAGATTTTTATTATGCTGAATATCGTTTTACTTGTATTTAACTTATTACCGATCCCACCACTTGATGGGTATCGCGTAGTGGAAGATTTAGCACCAGCAAATATTCGCGCGAAAATGACACAGTATGAAAAATACGGGGCAATTGCGTTATTAATTCTCGTTATTACACCGCTTAGTAATTACACAATTCAACCTATTTTTCAAGTAGTTATTCCGCATGTATTTGTATTTTTAGATAGCATCATTGCGCCTATTTTTGGCCTTTTATAATTTTTAAGTGAGGAGGATTTTACATATGACAGAGAAAAAGAAAAAAATCGGTTTTAATATCGTGAAAAATGATTCAACAGATGGACATGGTGGATTTGGTGTTGGGGCATTAAGCTTAGAAAACATTTCACCTGTATTTGTTGATGTACTAGAGAAGACTGCATTCGTTGATATCGGTGCGATGCATGCGCGTAGTACAGTAGAAAAAGGTATTAAGTTTTTAACAAATAAAGATGAAGTTCCAAACGGAAAACCATTTTGGCTTGTTTGGGTAACGATTGAAAGAACTGCGACAGGTGCGTATTACGCAGGTGTAACAGCTTGTGAAATGACAGTTGACCGTGAGATTCGCCGCGGATATAAATCACTTCCAGAACACGTAAACAAAATGGATAAATCAATGAAGCGTCACATTATGGTTGACCATATGGATGAATCATCTAAAAAAGTACTTGGTACGTTCTTGAAAGAACATAATGAAGCGATTTGGAACGAATCTGGTGAAGAATTGCGCCGTGCATTATTAAGTGAATAAAAAATAGCTGACGGATGCCCGTCAGCTATTTTTTTTACCAAGGAAGATATTTTTTCCACCAACTTGTTTTTTTCTTTTCTTCAGTCGTTTTTTCAAATTCTTCTTTATCATCGACGTGATCCATACAATATTCAGTCGGTTCGGTACCTTTAGCGAAGTACATTTTCACAGAAATAGGACAATTTTTTGTAGCAATTTTACCGTTCTCTGGGTTGATATTAACCGCTACGACGTCACCTGGTTGTTTAAATTCTTTTTTTGGCTGTCCATCTAAGCCTTTCTCCATCGTATCAGTCCATATTTTCTTCGCATATCCTTGTTCTGCTACGTTTGAAATAGATTTAGGTTGATCGTATCCGACCCATACACCAGTTACGATTTGCGGAGTAAATCCGATCATCCAACTATCCGTTTCAGTAGAACCAGATTTTCCGGCATATGTTCTTGATAATTTTGATAACATCGATTGGCCAGTTACAGCAGCATAACTGCTTAGTTTCTTATTAAACATACCAGTCATCATTTCTTCCATTACAAACGCTTTGCTCTTGTCGAGAACTTGTTTACTCTCTAAATGAGCATCGTATAATATATTTCCTTCATGATCCATAATGCGGCGAATGAAAGTAGGTTTTACTTCTTTTCCACCGTTTGCGAACATGCTATAAGCGTTGACCATTTCAATTGGTTTTACTGGTGATGTACCGAGAGCTAGAGAAGGCACATCTTTTAATGCACTTGTAATTCCAAATTGTTTCGCTGTTTTTGCAAGCGCGTCATCTCCTAAAAATAAATTCGTTTTCACAGCATATATGTTATCAGAGACTGCGAGAGCTTGTGCCATCGTTACGAAATCATCGGCATAATAATCTTTATAGTTCTTCGGTTTATACTTTGAAACACCGTCACCTAAGGTGAATACAGTATATTCGCTTTTTAAGCGCGTAGCAGGTGTGAATCCTCGTTCTAATGCCGCATAATATAGAAATGGCTTAAATGTAGAACCAGGCTGACGGATGGCTTGTGTAGCCCTGTTAAATTGACTCGTAGTATAATCAGTTCCGCCAACAAGAGCAGCCACTTCACCTGTCGTTGGATTCATAGAGACGAGAGCAGTTTGTATGTTTGTTGTGTCAGGTATATGATCTTTTACAGCTTGTTCTGCTACAGCTTGTAGTTTAGGGTCTAGCGTTGTATAAATTCGCAAGCCACCTCGTTGTAAAGCTTGTTCGTCTAATCCAACATCACGAAGAAGTGAAGCTTGTACAGCATCTTGGAAATATGGTGCGACCTCTGCTACTTTTTTCGTATCTAATGAGGCAAAAGTTAGTGGCTCTTTCTTCGCTAAGGCTGCTTGTTGCTTCGTAATATATCCTTGTTCTACCATTTCATCTAATATGAGGGCTTGTCGTCCTTTAGCACGATCCTCTTTCAAAAAGGGAGAATAGACACTTGGTCCTTTTGGGATACCTGCGAGCATACTAGCTTCTGCTAATGTTAACTCTTTTGCTGTTTTATCGAAATATAGACGGGACGCAGCTTCGATGCCATAAGCGCCATGTCCGTAATAAATTGTATTTAAATATCCTTCTAAAATATGATTTTTATTATAGTTTACTTCAAGGCGGACAGTGTACATTGCCTCTAATAATTTCCGTTTCCACGTTTTATCATGATCTAAATACAGATTACGCGCGTATTGTTGTGTAATTGTACTAGCTCCTTGTACCTTTGCCATTGCTTTTAAATCAGCAACAATTGCACCTGCAATCCGTTTTAAATCGAAGCCGTGATGTTTATAAAATCTTTGATCTTCAATAGAAAGGGTCGCTTCTTTTACATAAGGTGAAATTTCATTAAGAGAGACATTGTAACGTTTTTGAATTTCGTTACTTTGTCCAATAACGGTATCATCGTTTGCGTAAAAGACGCTTGTTTGCGGGACCGCAACAGGAGGAGGTCCCATAATTTTTGCAACTATAATAATAACAAAAAAAGAAAAAACGAAGAAAAGGACGCAAGAAAACATTGCGGTGAAGAAAAGACGTTTATATTTTTTAAGTTTTGGATTCATAGTTTGATCCATCTTTTTTCAGCCCCTCATTAATACAAGCGTTATTGTATTAGTATTGAGGGTTTTCGTTTATTTTAAACAATGAAATTTCGAAAATAAAAAAGCCCCTTCCATTAAGAAAGGAGCTCAAAGGCACGTGCTGGCCAATCGGTAATGATGACATCTACACCATAATCAATCATAGTTTGTAAATCTTTGTATTCGTTAATTGTATATGGACGGAAAACATATCCTTGCTCTTGTGCTAACTGCACAAATTCTTTCGTTAATAGCTGGAAGTTTGGATGTAATCCACTTGCTTCTCTATGTTTTGCTTCGGCAATTGGATCAGCAATCGGTGTATCATATAAAATTGCTCTTGGAATTTCAGGAGCAATTTCTGCTAATAATGAAACAGAGTCATGGTTAAATGATGAAAATACAATTTGATTTGAAAGATGATATTCACGCACAAGTGCAACAACTTTTTCCTCAATATTTGGGTAATGAATAACATCTGTTTTTAATTCGATATTTAGTTGTAAGTTCGTTGTGGAAAGCCAAATGAAAACCTCGCGCAACGTTGGAATTTTTGCTTCTTGGAAAGAAGGGGCTTTATGGCTACCAGCGTCCAATGATTGTAATTCCTCTACCGTTTTTTCAGAAACAAGTCCAACGCCATTTGTTGTACGATCGACGGTTTCATCGTGAATTACGACAAGTTCACCATCTTTTGATAGGTGGACATCGAGTTCAATTCCGTGAGCGCCAATGCGTTCAGCTTCTTGGAAGGCAATCATCGTATTTTCGGGATGTGTTCCTTTTACTCCGCGGTGAGCAAAAATAAGTGGTTTACTCATATGAAAATCTCCTTATTATCTCTTTTCTTTCATTATGAAACTGCTTTAGGGAAAATACAATTGAATATGACAAACATTTACAAAAGTCTAACAGTTGCAGAAAAGTTAACGTTAACGTAAAATGTAATAATTGAGTGAAGGGAGGAATAAACATGTATAAAATTGATGAAGTAACAAAGCAAGTCGGTTTAACAAAACGTACACTTCGTTATTATGAGGAAATTGGTTTAATTCATCCCCCAGAACGTAGTGAGGGGAATATTCGTCTGTATACGGATGAGGATATTGCCAGAATTAAAAGAATTGTGGAAGCGAAAGAAGTGCTAGGAATCACACTTCAAGAAATGCAACATTTCTTATCACTAAAAGAAAGAATGGAGCAAAGAAGAAATAGCGAGAACCCTCGTGATCGTGAAGTGATTCAAGAAATTAAAGATATGCTTGAAAAACAAGTGCAAACGTTAGACGAAAAAATGGAGCAAATGCAACGTGTAAAGGCAGAACTCGAAGATAGTTTACATCGTGCAGTAACATTTTTAGAGAGCACAAAAGGAGAGTAATCAAAATGGAGAGCAAACAAAAACTAGGGAGATTGATTACAGTGGTAGCTACCTTTCTTGCCTTTTCGGGTATAGGGGTAGTTGACCCAATCTTGCCGATTATTGCTGAGAAAATTGGTGCAACGCATTGGCAAGTTGAAATGTTATTTACCGCTTATATTTTAACGATGGCAATCATGATGTTACCAGCTGGTATATTTGCATCGAGATTTGGTGATAAACGAATGATGACAATCGGTCTTGCGATTGTGACTGTATTTGCGTTTATATGCGGTATATCGCAAACGATTGCTCAATTATCTCTTTTCCGTGCTGGATGGGGATTAGGAAATGCGATGTTTTTTGCGACAGCAATGACACTGTTAATAGCATTAAGTAAAGAAGTTCATGAAGCAGTAGGATTATACGAAGCAGCTATCGGCTTAGGTATGGCTGGGGGGCCGTTATTGGGTGGAATACTAGGTGGACATTCTTGGCGTTATCCGTTTTTCGCGACGAGTATTTTAATTTTCTTAGCATTTATTTTAGTATTCTTTTTTGTAAAAGAACCAGAGCGAAAGGTGAAGCGTAAGGCTGCTGGCGTAGGGGAATTACTTAACTTGGTGAAGTATAAACCATTTATGCAAGGTGCTATTTCAGGGATGCTATACTACTACGGATTTTTTGTTGTGTTAGCATATTCACCACTTATTATGCATTTATCAGCTATTCAATTAGGCTTTGTATTTTGCGGATGGGGACTGGCGTTAGCTTACGGTTCTGCAATTTTAGCACATAAACTAGAAGGGAAATATGAACCAAAAACATTATTGAAGGGGAGTTTACTCGTATTTGCGATTTTCTTAATTGCACTATTCTTTGTGAAAATTATGTGGTTACAAATTACTCTTATCGTTTTATCAGGATTGGCATCTGGCTTAAACAATGCATTATATACAAGTTATGTAATGGATATTTCACCTTATGAAAGATCTGTTACGTCAGGTGTTTATAACTTTGTTCGTTGGTTAGGTGGTGCGATTGCTCCAATTTTATCAGGAGTTATCGGGCACACAGTTTCACCACAAAGCCCATTTTTAGTTGGGGGAATTGTTGTGTTAGTTGGTTGTATTATGATCTTAATTCCAATTCGTAAACCAGTAGAACTAGAGACGAAAACCCTTTCTTAAGAAAGGGTTTTCTTTATACACATATGTTAGAACCCTCTGACTAAAATATATTTTCGGTATTTTTGTACTTTTAACTATACATTTTGGATGTTTTGTTTTATTTTTGTTAGGGGACATTAATGATGTCCCTATTATAAATTTGCATTGAAAGGCGTGATTGTACGATGGAACTATGGTTCACTGAAAAACAAACAAAACATTTTGGGATTACGGCGCGTATTAACCGCACATTACATACGGAGCAAACAGAATTCCAGAAACTTGATATGGTTGAAACGGAAGAGTTCGGAAACATGCTTATTTTAGACGGCATGGTTATGACAACAGAAAAGGACGAGTTCGTTTATCACGAAATGGTAGCGCACGTACCTTTATTTACACATCCAAACCCTGAAAACGTATTAGTTGTTGGCGGCGGCGATGGCGGTGTTATTCGCGAAGTGTTAAAACACCCAAGTGTAAAGAAAGCAACTCTTGTTGAAATCGATGGAAAAGTAATTGAGTACTCTAAACAATACTTACCATCAATTGCAGGCGCATTAGATAATGAGCATGTAGAAGTAAAAGTAGGAGACGGTTTCCTACACATCGCAGAAAGCGAAAATGAATACGACGTAATTATGGTAGATTCTACTGAGCCAGTAGGCCCAGCAGTAAACTTATTTACGAAAGGTTTCTACGCTGGAATCTCTAAAGCGTTAAAAGAAGATGGTATTTTCGTTGCACAAACGGACAACCCTTGGTTCACACCAGAACTAATTACAACTGTGTTTAAAGACGTAAAAGAGATTTTCCCAATTACTCGTTTATACACAGCGAACATCCCAACTTACCCAAGTGGTCTTTGGACGTTCACAATTGGATCTAAAAAACATGATCCATTAGAAGTAAGTGAAGAGCGTTTCCACGAAATCGAAACGAAATACTACACAAAAGAATTACACAATGCAGCATTCGCATTACCGAAATTTGTTGGCGATTTAATTAAGTAAGAAATCGAGTTTGAACAAATAAAGTGTAGGTAGCTCATTTAAGGTGTTTGTCCAGAAGACTTGAACATGCTAGCTACTTACACTCCTGTAAAGAAAATCGTCTTCTTATTGTTAAAAAAGAAGACACCGGTAAATCGAGAAAGAGGAGCAGTTCGCTCCAAATTTGAGAAATAATGAAAGGTTGGGATACCTTAAGTTCCACATAAGGAGGAAAAGAATATGCGTTTTGATGAAGCTTATTCAGGTAAAGTATTTATTAAAAGTCATCCAAGTTTTGAAGAGTCAAAGGTAGTTATTTACGGGATGCCTATGGATTGGACAGTAAGTTACCGTCCAGGTTCTCGCTTTGGTCCTGCACGTATTCGTGAAGTATCAATCGGTCTTGAAGAATATAGCCCATATTTAGATCGTGAATTAGAAGAGGTAAAATATTTTGATGCGGGTGATATCCCATTACCATTCGGAAACGCACAACGCAGTTTAGACATGATTGAAGAGTATGTATCAAAACTTTTAGATGCCGATAAGTTTCCACTAGGTCTCGGCGGTGAGCACCTAGTGTCTTGGCCAATTTTTAAGGCAATGGCAAAAAAATATCCGGATTTAGCAATCATCCACATGGATGCTCATACTGATTTACGTGAATCGTATGAAGGGGAGCCTTTATCCCACTCTACACCAATTCGTAAAGTGTGTGATTTAATTGGTCCGGAAAACGTATATTCTTTCGGAATTCGTTCTGGAATGAAGGAAGAATTTGAATGGGCGAAAGAAGTAGGTATGAACCTATATAAATTTGACGTATTAGAACCGTTAAAAGAAGTATTACCGAAACTTGCTGGACGCCCAGTCTATGTCACAATCGACATTGATGTATTAGACCCAGCTCACGCTCCAGGAACAGGAACGTTAGAAGCTGGCGGTATTACATCTAAAGAATTATTAGATTCCATCGTAGCAATTGCAAATTCAAATATAAATGTAGTTGGAGCAGACTTAGTAGAAGTAGCTCCGGTCTACGACCATAGTGATCAAACACCAGTCGCAGCAAGCAAATTCGTGCGGGAAATGCTGCTCGGTTGGGTGGAGTAAAAGTGAAGCCGACTGTTTAGACCCGGTGAATAAGGTTCTTCCCTGCAAAAGGTGCTTTTTACCTTTTAGCAGGGAAGGTTCTTAGACGCAAGGGTCTAGGAGGCGTAACTGGATAAAATAAAAGCGGAAGCGGCTCGCTCAGAATGTGTCGGTAAGTCGATATATATAAAAATCGTCGATATAATCTTATTTACCATGGCAAGACATGAAAAAAAGAGTTATTCTCAAAAGGTGAGAATAACTCTTTTTCTTATGCAACTTTCTCTTCCGAATTAACGCCGCGAATTTCATCAGCAGAGCGGATCGGATATTTGCGGAACACAATAGATCCGATGTATCCGATAATAGTGGTAACGATTCCACATAGTACAGCAGCAATCGTTACTTTTATAACGTCATTAAATCCGAATAGGACGAGAAGACCTGGAATTGGTGATGCTGTTCCTGGTGCATTATTAACAAGCTGGAATAGCGATGTAATAATACCGGCAAATGCACCGCCAACGAAATTTGTCATATAAATTGGAATTGGATTTGCTGAGACAACATCGGCTTGTGTTAAAGGCTCGATTGCTACAGCAATTGTATCTTTCTTTGAACAAATTTTTAATCGTTTAAAGAAAATAAAGTTCATCGGGGCTGAAGCTGCTACGGCAAGACTACCAATTGCCATTGGTAAACCTGTTAATCCAAGCATTGCAGTTAGTGCCATAGAACTCAGTGGAGAGGTAGAAATAACTGTTATTAATCCACCAAGCATAATACCCATAATGATAGGACTCTCTGTAGTTGCAACTGAAATCATAGAACCGATTTTACCAAGTGTTGCGTTAACGAGCGGATCCATAAGCATTGCCATTCCACGTGAGATTGGTGCAGCGATGAATAGGATTGCTAAAAATTCCACACCAGCTGGTAATTTCTTTTCGAGAAATTTCACGACGAAGGCACAAACGTATCCAGCGAAAAATCCTGGTAAAATACCGAATCCACTAGTAGCGATACCAATTAAAACAGCGTATACGGGGGAAACACCGATTGCTAATGCGACTAAAATCGCTGCTGCAACACCGCTCATACTACCAGAAGCTTCTCCTACTGATTGTAAAAAGTCATTGTGAAACATTTCTCCACCTATATAACGGTGAAATGCTTCAATAAGAAAACTTGCGATTGCTGCATTAGCTAAAGCACCCATCGCCTTCATTCCGTAAGGCGCACGGTAACTGAAAAGTGTAAATAGACAAAGTACAACAAGTAATAGTGCTAAACCTTGCAAGATAGCCATTTGAAAACTGTCTCCTTTGATTTTTGTAATAAAAATTCGTATCATTCAATAATAATATAAAAGTGTATGAAACGGGAAAATTTTTTCTTGGGAACTTGCTGTAAGAAAAAATCCCTTACAATAATGTAAGGATTGTGTAAGACTTTTCGATAGAGTATAGTATACCCTTTTCCGTATAATACAGGTATAGACATAACATTAGTGAGAAAGAAGTGTAAAACAGGAGGCGCATGTATGAAATTAGTCATTAAAGTTTTAGCTGTATTCGCCATTATTTTAGGGGGAACAGCGTATTATTTGAATACAAAAACAGAAGGTGTACATGCTTTTGTAGACAACTTCTTTTCAAATAAAGAAATACAAGATTATTATGCGGTTGTAGATAAAGGTGAGAAAAAAGACGGTGAGTATTTGTATACATTTAAAGGGTATACAGAGGACGGAAATCAACAAATTATTAAAAGAATGGTAAATCGTGAATTGCATGCAGGTGCTTTTATAAAAATTTATGCAAAAGGTATGCAAGGAAAAGGATGGGCTGAAATAACGAAAGAGTCAATCCCGCAAAAAGCGTTGCAAAAAATAGAAAAACCATAAAAGGAGCGACTCATTCGCTCCTTTTTTAGTACGCTAAAATAGTGATAGATGTCTTTTCTTTGTTAGAAATAATTTTTGCACGTCCACCAATTGGGAAAGTGAAAATCGGGGTTGTATGCCCGAAACTTGCGTTTGCAATAATAGGAATATGTGCAAGTTCAGGTTTTGAAGCAATCATTTCTTGAATGTCCGCTATCGTACATTCTGCTTCTTTTTGCATTCTTCCTATTACAATACCTGTTATATGTTCAAAATTAGGTTGCTGCATAAGGGAATGTAGATAGCGATCAAAAGTTTTAAGTGTCGATTTTCCTGTTAAACTGTCTTCTTCAAGGAATAAAATTTTGCCCTTTAAGTTTGGCATATATGGTGTGCCTTGTAGTAAATTAAGTGTGCTCATATTGCCACCGATAATTTCTCCTGTCGCTTCCCCCTTTTGAATTGGAACATACCCTTCATTTTTAATAAATTCTCGATTTTCCTGATCCATATACCAAGAATCATCGCTCCACGTTTCCGCCGGAATGATTTCAATAGGCTCATTAGCGGTTAAGCATTGTAAAAAGTAATCAGCCGTGTAATGGAGTCCTTTTTCCATTCCAAATGAAGAGAAGTGGGGACCTGAATATGTAACGAGACCCGTTTTTGCGTAAATTGCATTATTTAAGGCAGTAATATCAGAATAACCACAGAAAAATTTTGGGTTTTCACGAATTAAATCAAAATCGAGATATTTCAATAAACCATTCGAGTTGTATCCGCCAAGTGTAGTTAAAATAGCTTTTACATTAGGGTCTCTAAATGCTTCATGGAGGTCTTGGACGCGGGAAGAAATAGAAGAGGAAGCAAATCGATCTATCTCATCGGCATATTTTGAGAATGTCACTTGAAAGCCCATGTCAGTTAATCTTTTTATAGCAAGTTTTCTATTTTCATTTGAAACAATACTTAAACTACAGGATGGTGAAATCACGCGTATTTCATCACCCTTTTTTAACTTTGTTGGTATCATTGAATTCACCTCTATAATTAAAAGAATATTTAGATTTAAAAAATATTTTATCATATGAAATAAAGTAGGAGGGAATTATTTTTTGAAATGGAGTTTTCCTGATTTTTCAGCAGACAGACAGCGTCTTTTTTTGATATGATAGGAAAAGTGATTTATTATAAGTAGTATTTAATATCTATAACATTTGAAAGGTGTGCAAGACGTGAAGAAACAACTTGCAGGCTTGCCGGTACACGTTCATTTCGTAACAGAAATCCGTGAAGGGGCGAGGAAGGAAACCGTTGCTTTTGAAGCAAATGGTCAATACTATGTAAAAGGTCAAGGTACATATGTAACATTCCAGGAGCCGAACGAACAAGGCGAAGTGAAAACAATTATTAAAATTCAAGATGAACAAGTTCTCATTATGCGTTCAGGTGCTATTTCTATGCGTCAGACGCATGTGAAAGGTGAATGGACAACGGGTACGTATACGAGTGAACTTGGTACGTTTGCACTGCAAACGAAAACTGATAACGTTCTTTTTAAATGGTCGGATGAAAAGAAAAAAGGACAACTCTTCTTAACGTACGCATTGCTTCTAAGTGAACAAGAAGCTGGCAGATATACAATTACAATTAATTTGAAGGAGGCAAAATAATGAATTCCTTAGAACAGGTAAAAGGATTGATTAAAGAAGAAATTCAAGCTGCTGTATTAAAGGCAGAATTAGCGACAGAAGAACAGATTCCAAACGTTGTATTAGAATCTCCAAAAGATAAAACAAATGGTGACTTCTCTACAAACATGGCAATGCAACTTGCACGCGTTGCGAAAAAAGCACCTCGTATGATTGCAGAAGAACTAGTTGCAAACTTCGATAAAGCAAAAGCTTCTATTGAAAAAATCGAAATCGCTGGTCCTGGTTTTATTAACTTCTATATGGATAATAGCTACTTAACAGATTTAATTCCAACAATCGTAAACGCTGGTGAAGCTTACGGTGAAACGAACACTGGTAAAGGTGAAAAAGTACAAGTTGAGTTCGTATCTGCGAATCCAACAGGTGACCTTCACTTAGGACATGCACGTGGTGCGGCAGTGGGTGACACTTTATGTAACGTATTAGCAAAAGCAGGATACGATGTATCTCGTGAGTACTACATTAATGATGCCGGTAACCAAATTCATAATTTAGCTCTTTCTGTTGAAGCTCGTTACATGCAAGCTTTAGGTTTAGATAAAGAAATGCCAGAAGACGGTTACCATGGTGCGGATATCATTGGAATCGGTAAACGTTTAGCTGAAGAGTTTGGCGATCGTTACGCAAAAGCTGATGCTGAAGAAAGCTATGAATTCTACCGTTCATACGGTTTGAAATATGAGTTAGCAAAACTTCAAAAAGACTTAGAGAGCTTCCGTGTTAAATTTGATGTATGGTTCTCAGAAACATCATTATACAAAAACGGAAAAATCGATGCTGCACTTACTGTATTAAAAGAGCGTGACGAAATCTTTGAAGAAGGCGGAGCAACTTGGTTCCGTTCAATGACTTACGGTGATGACAAAAACCGTGTATTAATTAAAAATGACGGTTCTTACACATACTTAACGCCAGATATTGCTTACCATCGCGATAAATTAGAGCGTGGTTTCGATAAGCTAATCAACATTTGGGGTGCTGACCACCACGGTTACATTCCTCGTATGAAAGCTGCTATTCAAGCGCTAGGTTACGATAAAGAAACACTTGAAGTAGAAATCATCCAAATGGTACAACTATACCAAAATGGTGAAAAAATGAAAATGAGTAAGCGTACAGGTAAAGCAGTTACACTTCGTGAGCTTATGGAAGAAGTAGGCGTGGACGCAATGCGATACTTCTTCGCAATGCGTAGTGGTGATTCTCATTTGGACTTCGATATGGACTTAGCTGTATCAAAATCTAATGAAAACCCAGTATACTATGCACAATATGCTCATGCTCGTGTATGCAGTATCCTTCGTCAAGGTGAAGAGTTAGGATTAGCTGCAGATGGAGACGTGAATTACAAACTTGTTACTTCTGAGAAAGAAGTAGAGTTACTGAAAAAGCTTGGTGAATTCCCAGCTGTAGTTGCGGATGCAGCACAAAAACGTCTGCCACACCGCATTACAAGCTATGCATTTGAATTAGCAGCAGCATTACACAGCTTCTACAATGCAGAAAAAGTATTAAACCAAGATAACTTAGAATTAAGTAAAGCTCGTTACGAGTTAATGAAAGCAGTACGCACTACGCTTCAAAATGCATTAGCAATCGTAGGAGTATCTGCACCAGAAAAAATGTAATGAAGAAAAGCGGAGCCGACTGTTTAGTCCCGAAGGCTAAGGTTCTTTCCCACAGAAGATGCATTTTATCTTCTCGTGGGGAAGGTTCTTAGACAGAAGGGGCTAGGAGGCAGAGCTGGACATAAAGAAAAGCGGAAGCGGACTTTCGTTTTTAAATAAAAGGCAATCACATGATGTTGTGATTGCCTTTTTGTATGGAGATAATAAAAAAATAAAATTTTATCAAACAAAAGGATAATTTGCGTCGTCTTATATAAATGACAGGAGGCTTATGATGGAAGAAAAGGTAGAAGAATTAATTGATATATATAAGCAGCAAATATATTCCTTATGCTATAAGTTAGCGAAAACGAAAGAAGATGCGGAAGATATTTTTCAAGAGACGTGGATAAAGGTTTTTTCATCAAGGCATCAACTTTCCTATGTGGATAATTATAAAAAATGGATTGCTACAATTTGTGTTCGTACGTTTTATGATTTTTATCGTAAGAAAAAAAGGTGGAAAGATCGAATATTGGATTTGTTTCATAAAGAAGATGGTGGAGAAATAGATTTCGCAGATGAAGTAAATATATCAGAAGAATGTATTCAAAAAGTGGAAGCGGAAATGATACGGGAAGTTATACAGTTATTGAATGAAAAGTATAAAACTGTGCTCGTACTCTACTATTATGAACAATATTCTTATAAAGAAATTAGTGAAATATTAAATATACCGATTGGTACAGTGAAATACCGCCTTAATTATGCGAAGAAGCAAATTCGAGAACATTTGGAGGGGTTCGTTTATGACGGAAGATAAGTTTGATCAGAAGATAAAAAGTAGCTTAGCGGGAGAGATGGTTCCTAACGAAGAGCTAATAAACCATACGAAACAGAGCGTGCGAAATGCTCGAAAATTAGAAAAGAGATGGGTTGTTTTCATTCATGCTATTTGGATGATTGTATTAACAGTCACCCTAGAGCAGTTTGTTAGTCATTTGGATCATAAAATATCTGTCATTATAACGATAGTTATTATGATGCACATATACATTCCTATATATGTTGTCATACAGGCATTTTTAAAGAAGGAGTATAAATTACATGATAGGGTTCGCTAATCCATTTGTAGTATTTGAGATAGCTGGGATTACAATGTTTTTGGCTTTTATAGCACTTTTAGTATGTGTAGCATCATGGGTATATACAGATGCGAAAACGCGTGGAATAAGTAAGTGGTGGAGTGTTATAGCGATTATATTGCCATTTTTTATTGGAGTTTTGTTATATATGACACGCAGAAATAGCCGGAAAGTAGAAGGAGAATATACGATGAAGGGTATGAAAAAGCAAAAGGTAACATTAGTTGTTATATTTGCAAGTGCGATGTTTGTATTACTTAGCGGCTTTGCTTTCGTTCAAACGTTAGATGATATGTGGAGAGCTGGTGATATATATTTAGAAAATGAGAAGAAAGGGGAGACAAGTTACGAGGCAAAATTCTCATCATGGGATATTGCTGGGAAAGATATTGAACTTGAGTATGCAAAAGATACAGAAGTAACATTTTCTTATGAAACAGATGCAAAGCGTGGTAACTTATGCTTTAGCTTGTATGAAAGACAAGGAGAAGGGATAAAGGAATTAAAGGAGATTTGTGAATCGAAAAAAGGTACTTTTAAAGCTACATTAAAAGCAAATGAAAAGTATGTATTCAATATAAGTGGTTTAATGGTGAAAGATGGTTTTGTAAAAGT
The DNA here is from genome assembly GCF_008368965.1 of Bacillus sp. AY2-1. NCBI lineage: Bacteria > Bacillati > Bacillota > Bacilli > Caryophanales > Bacillaceae > Bacillus > Bacillus sp. AY2-1. The sequence goes on from NZ_QPEL01000017.1 coordinate 55,674, forward strand.
GAATTGGGAAGCAAAATAAAGGGCCTCTGAGAAAGGCCCCTTATTTTATTGGATTGTATAAGTAACAGAAAAACTAACAGGACTATAGTAAACGTAAGGTGCATGAAATTGAACATACATATTTCCATCTGTTTTTGCAGTGAAAATTCGGCCGTAACCATCAGAATAACGCCCAATAAGGTTATGATTTGAGTCATAAACACTGTAACTAGGAGTTTTGCTGTTAGGATGAATTGTTAGTTCTTGTCCTTTTTGAAGGGAAATAGGTTCTTGTTCAGAACTACCTCCAGTTTGCAAAGAATAAAATTTTGTAAAGCTTTGTTCTTGAGCGGCAGCAGCGACTTTTGTTTCAGGAATAAACGCGGTAGCTCCGGTAATTCCTGCTAAAGTTAACGCACCTACTAAAATCATTTTTTTCATAATAGAAAAAGCCTCCTTATTAGTTGTAATCGGTGTTGTTACAGTTAATATTGTATACGATAATGAGTAGGATAAAATATGCTTTTATGCATATATATTTTTTCTCAATAAAAGACCACTGATAAAAATCAGTGGTCTTTTATTGATTAAGCAGCTTTCTGCTCAGTTTGAGTAATAGGTTTTTGAAGCGAGTTATAAACTCCTGTTCCGATAACGTCTAATGCCATTTTCATTCGTTCAGGTGAAATGTTTTCTAATACGTTATCTTGGGGTGTATGGTATACCTTCTCGATATGATAGATTAATGGATTCCAACTATCGACACCCATCCAAATAAATAGAGCAGCAGGAATACCAGCTTCAGCAAACGGTACGTGATCACTGGAGCCAAATTTCCCTTGAAGAACGAGGTCATTATTTAATTGTTTACCTGCTTGCAAGGCAGCATCTGTTACAAAGTTTGTAGAGCCATCAGGTGTCATAGCGTATAAATTCTTTGCTTTATCATAATTTGTTGCAACCATATCAGCATTAAAGACGCCTAAAATACGGTCACGTTCTTTTTGGGATAGACTATTAACGTAATAATCCGAACCAAGTAATCCAGTTTCTTCAGAACCAAAGGTAATAAAGCGAATTTCTTTATCAGTTTCTACATTTTGAAAAGCACGAGCTAGTTCTAATACTAATCCAGTTCCAGAAGCATTATCATTTGCGCCAGGTGCTCCAACAACACTATCATAGTGCGAGCTTACAACGACTGCTTTTTCATTACCCGTACTCTTTTTTGGTTTCTTTTTTGCGATAACATTTAGAGATGTTAATTTAGATTCATGTCTCGCTTTTAGGGAAAGAATTGTTGTCTCTTTTTTAGCGATTTCTTCTTTAAATGCATTTCCTTGCGCATAAGCAAGACCAAAGACAGGGATAGATTGCTTTTTCGTTAGGCGGGGATTGAAGGTTTGTCCATAATTTCCGCGCCCGCCAATTAAACTGTATAAAAGAACACCTTTTGCACCTTTGCTAACAGCATTTTCAACTTGTTTATTATAATCTGTAACTGTCGTTCCTCTTTCAAATAAAACAATTTTACCGTTTACTTCATTTGGAATATCTTCTAATTTTGTCCCACCTTGAACAAAGATAAGGGGAGCTGTAATAGCTTCTGTAGATATTAGTGCATTAGGAGCAGCACCAGCTTGCCAATTACGTTTTGTTGATAGTGGTGATTCAATGAATCCAACGTATTGATCGGGCACCTGAAATGGCTGATATTCTACGTCATAACCCATTGATTTAAGCTGCATACCAATGTAACGAGAAGCCCATTCTTCGGATTTTGTTCCACCGGGTCGAGGCCCAATTGTTTCAGATAAGAAACGAACATGTTCAATGGCGCGGTTTGGATCAATTTGTTTTGTAATAGATGGAGTTTGTGGAACTTCTGAAGTGGAATCCGCTTTTGCTTGCCCAATTGGAGCTAAGCTAACAGCAAGTGATATAGCAAGCAAAGAGCTTACTATTTTTTGTTTCAATGATTTGCTCATTTTTTCCTCTCCTATTCTTCTATTCTCTCTGACTGACAAAAGAAGACGGATAATGACTTTATTTTACCTTTGCGTCTTTTATTTTTCAATATTCTGACATTGAGAAATAAAAACAATATATGCATATTTGCATATTTTTGAGGGAGATATGTATGCTATCATTTTAAACGAAGGTTCGCTTTCTACTCTGAAAGCCCCTACATTGCATGAATCTAGTGTACCCAAACTTTAGATTATGTAGAGGAATGGAACCACTGTAGGGTTTCATTCCTCATGTTTGAATCAGTTGATGGTAATTATGTTTCCGCATTTCATAATTATTATCAGTGATATATGTAAGGCATCCATATGAAAATACGAGGCTGTTCAAAGGTTTTCCGTACTTTTGGGCAGCCTCACCCCGTTAAAAGGACGATACTTTATGTATCGTCCTTTTTGTATAAAAAAACACCCAATCAATTGAGAGATTGATTGGGTGTGAAAAAATTATTAATAATTTTTTTTGCGTTTTTTAGCTAAAATACTTAATAATCCAGCTAGTAGAAGAACGATACCTACTGTTTGTGTAGGATCTTCTTTATGACCTGTATTTGGAAGGTGCTTATCCGTATTTCGATCATCTTGCTGTTTGTTATCTGTTTCATTCGATGTTTCTTCGGAAGTTCCGTTTTCGTGTTTCTCAGATGTTTCAGTGCCTTTGTTTTCTTCTTTATTTGGCGGAGTAACGGGCTTGTCATCTCCACCTGAAGAAGATTCAATCTTTTTATTTGAAACTGTAATTTGTAGTGGCGTAGCTTGGGCTTTATCAATTGTAAAGTTTATTGGTGATGCATCTAATTGATAGCCTTTAGGAGCCTTTGTTTCTACTAATTGATAATTACCAGGTTTCAAATCATTTATGATTACTTTTCCTTGTTGATCTGTTTTTAAACCTTCTCGGATGACGTTTCCATCTTGGTCTAAAATATTGAAAATGGCACCTTCAAGTGTTCCATGGTGATCAATATCAACTTTAGTTAACTCAATTGAACCTGTTGTTAAACTATTTAAAGCTGTAACAGAGGTAACCTGAGTTTGTCCTTTCGTAATTGTGAAAGGAATTGGTTTAACGTTTAAATCATAGCCAGTTGGAGCTTTCATTTCAATGAACTGATAGTCTCCCGGACGCAAATCAGAAACAGAAATCTTACCATCTTTATCAGTAGTTAAATCAGAACGAACATCCTTGCCGTCCGTATCCACAATTTTAAAGATAGCCCCTTCAAGAATAGTGCCGTCGATGTCATCAACTTTAGTTAATTCAACAGCGCCTTTCGTTAAGCTGTTAGTAGCAGTAACAGAAGTTTTAGCAGTTTGACTCTTTTCAACAGTAAACTTGATAGGATTTTGATTTAAGTCGTAATGCTTAGGAGCTTTCATTTCAATGAACTGATAGTCACCCGGACGTAAATCAGAAACAGAAATCTTACCATCTTTATCAGTAGCTAAATCAGAACGAACATCCTTGCCATCCATATCCACAATTTTAAAGATAGCCCCTTCAAGAGTAGTGCCGTCGATGTCATCGACCTTAATTAATTCAACTGCACCTTTCGTTAAGCTATTCGTAGCAGTAACAGAGGTGATTTTTTCTTGGCCTTTTTTAACTGTGAACTTAATAGGTATTTCGTTTAAGTCATAGTGTTCAGGAGCTTTTGTTTCGATAAACTCATAGTCTCCTGGTGGTAATTCATCCACAACTAAACGGCCGTTTTTATCAGTAGTTAAATCGGTACGGACGTCGTGTCCATCCTTGTTAACAATTTTAAATACTGCCCCTTCAAGTGTTGTGTTTTTCTTGGCATCATCCACTTTAATTAACTCCACACTACCTTTCGTTAAGCTATTAATAGCTGTAACGAAGACATGCTTTGTTTGACTTCTTTCGATTGTGAACTTAATTGGTTCTTCATTTAGGTCGTAATGTTTAGGAGCTTTCGTTTCGATAAACTCATAGTCTCCTGGTTGTAAGTTTTTAGCGATGATTTTACCATCTTTATTCGTAACTAAATTCGTGCGAATGTCGTTACCATTCATATCAGTAATTTTAAATACAGCACCTTCTAGCATTTCTTTCTTATCTATAGAGTCAACTTTCGTTAATTCCACGCCACCTTTTGTTAGGCCATTCTTGGCAGTAACAGAAACGTGAGTTAGTTGACTTTTCTCGATAGTGAAATCGATAGGTGTTTTATTTAAATCGTAATGCTTCGGAGCTTTCGTTTCAATGAATTGATAGTCTCCTGGGCGTAAGTTCGTAGCAGTAATTTTACCATCTTTATCAGTAGTTAAATCAGTGCGAACAATTTTACCTTTCGCATCGATGATGTTAAACACTGCATCAGAAAGTTTTGTATCTGGATTTATATCATCCACTTTTATTAATTCTACAGCACCCTCAGTTAAGCTATTTGTAGCAGTAACTTGGAGCTTTTCTTTTTGGCTTTTCTTAATTGTAAACTTAATAGGTGTACTATCTAATTTATAGTGTTCAGGAGCCTTCGTTTCAATAAATTGATAGTCCCCAGGACGTAAATCAGAAACAGAAATTTTTCCATGTACATCTGTTGTAAGCTCAGTGCGAATGTCATTACCATTCATATCAGTAATTTTAAATATCGCATCTTTAAGAGCGGTACCATCAACATCATCCACTTTAGAAAGCTCCACAGTGCCTTTCGTTAAGCTATTTGTAGCTGTAACAGAGACAGGCTCAGCTTGGCTCTGTGTGATTGTGAATGGAATTGGCTCTTTGTTTAAATCGTAGTGTTTCGGAGCCGTTGTCTCGATGAATTGATAATCACCAGGACGTAGGTCAGAAACGCTAATTTTACCTTGTTGATTCGTAACAAGATCTTTGCGAATTACAGTACCATTCATATCTGCAATTTTAAATACTGCGCCTTCAAGAGTAGTGCCATCAACGTCATCTACTTTAGAAAGTTCCACGCCGCCTTTTGTTAAACTATTTTTCATAGTAACGGTAGCGATATCTTTTTGGCTTTTTTCAATTGTAAATATAATTGGTTTTTTGTCTAAATCATAGTGTTCAGGAGCCGTTGTTTCAACGAATTGATACGTACCAGGACGTAAGTTTTCGACAACGATTTTACCTTCACTGTTTGTTTTTAAATCTGTTTTAAGTACCTTGCCATTTTGATCTAGTAAATTAAATACCGCATCGGCAAGTTTTGTTTGATCGTTTAAATCATCAACTTTAAGTAATTCGATACTACCTTGTTTTAAGCTATTTGTAGCAGTTAAAGAAATAGATTTCTTCTGTCCTTTTTCAATAGTGAATTTGATTGGTGTTTCATCTAAAACGTAATCCTTAGGAGCTTTCGTTTCGATGAATTGGTAATCACCAGGACGTAGGTCGTTAATTTCGATTAGTCCTTGTTCATTTGTAACAAGGTCTTTATGAACTACATCACCGTTCATATTAACAATTTTAAATACTGCATCTTTAAGAACAGTGGCATCAACATCATCTACTTTAGAAAGTTTAACAGCACCCTTTGTTAAAGCATTTGTAGCAGTGACATGAAGAGCTTCAGTTTGGCTCTTTTTAATTGTAAATACGATAGGTTTTTTATCTAAAACGTAATGTTCAGGAGCAATTGTTTCAACGAATTGATACGTACCAGGACGTAGATTTTCAACAACAATTTTACCTTCATCATTTGTTTTTAAGCCTTCTTCAACTAGCTCTCCGTCTGCATCTAATAAATCAAATACGGCGTTAGCAAGTTTTGTATTTATATCAATATCGTCAATCTTTGTTAGTTCAACGCTACCTTTTTTCAAAGCATTTTTACCTGTAACATTGATCTCTTTCGTTTGACTTCTTTCAATTGTAAACGGAATTTGTGTTTCTTCTAATACATAGTGCTCAGGAGCTTTTGTTTCAATGAACTGATAGTCTCCAGGGCGTAAATCAGAAACAGAAATTTTTCCGTTTTTATCTGTAACAAGATTCGTATGAACTTCCTTACCGTTCATATCAACAATCTTAAAGATTGCACCTTCGAGCATCGTACGATCGATGTCATCGATTTTTGTTAATGTTACTGCACCTTTCTTTAAACTGTTAGTAGCAGTAACAGTAATATTCTCTTTTTGACTTTTTTCGATAGTGAACGGAATAGGCTCTTTGCTTAAGGTATAGTCTTTTGGAGCTTTTACTTCAACAAATTGATAGTCTCCAGGACGTAAATCAGAAGCAGTAATTTTACCGTTTTTATCAGTCGTTAAACCTTTGCGAATTACCTTTTTAGTATCATGAGCGTCAACGATTATAAATTCTCCACCTTCAAGAGTAGTGCCATCAACATCATCAACTTTTGTTAAAGTGACGCCACCTGTAAGTAAACTGTTTTTTACAGTAACAGGGATAGGAAGATCTTCCTTACTACCTTTTTTAATTGTGAACTTAATAGGTGTTTGATCTAATTTATAATGTTCAGGAGCTTTCACTTCAATAAATTGATAATCGCCTGGTGCTAAATCAGGGATGACTAATACTCCGTGTGCATCTGTTATTAAATCTTTCATAATTTCTTTGCCAGTTGCGTCTTGTAATGTGAATACAGCGCCAGCAAGAGCTTTCGCGCTCTCCACGTCATCTTCTTTAATTAATTTGACCTTTCCTTTCGTCAAACTATTTTTGAAAGTAATAGGGATGAGTTTTTGTTGACTCTTTTCAATTATAAATTCAATTGGTTCTTCATTTACATCGTAATAAGTAGGAGCCTTCGTCTCGATTAGCTTATAATTACCCGGACGTAAGTCTTGTACTACTAATTTACCGTCTTTATCAGTAGTAAGTTCCGTACGAACATCCTCACCTTTGTCATTAACAATTTTAAATACTGCACCTTCAAGGGTTTCCTTAGCATTTACAGAATCAACTTTTGTTAATTCAATACCACCTTTTGTTAAGCTGTTAGTAGCTGTAACGTTAATAGCAGTCGCTTGGCTCTCCTTAATTGTAAATTCAATAGGTGTTTTATTTAAGGCATAATGCTCAGGAGCTTTCATTTCGATAAATTTATAGTTACCTGGACGTAAACCAGTAGCAATAATTTTACCTTCCTGATTCGTAACTAATTCTGTACGGACATCTTCATTTTTATTATTAACGATTTTGAATACGGCACCTATAAGTGCAGTGCCATCAGTATCATCGAGTTTTGTTAGTTCAACATCGCCTGGTAGTAGACCATTTTCAGCTGTAATAACAATCGGTGTTTTTTGACCTTTCTCAATTGTAAATTCAATTGGTGTTGATCGCAGTTCATAATGTTCAGGAGCTTTTGTTTCAATAAATTTGTATTTGCCTGGACGTAAGTCAGAAGCTTTAACAGTTCCGTTTGTGTCGGTAGTTAATTCTGTACGAACGTCTTCGTTCTTATCATTCACGATTTTGAACATAGCTCCAGCAAGAGGAGTCTTTTTATCAAATTCGTCGACTTTTAATAGCTCAACAGCACCTGTAGTTAAACTGTTTTTTGCAGTAATTGAGATAATGCTTGTTTGACTTTTCTCGATTGTAAACGGAATTGGTTCTTTATTTAAGTCATAGTATTTAGGTGGTGTTGTCTCAATAAATTGATAATCACCAGGATCTAAATCTTTAACGGTCAAAGTTCCATCTTTTTCTGTTTTTAAGTTTGTACGGACATCTTCATTTTTGTCGTTAACAATTTTGAATACCGCACCTTCAAGGGTAGTGCCATCAGTATCATCCACTTTTGTTAACGTAATGTCACCTTTAATTAAAGCGTTTTTTGCTGTAACAGAAGCGACTGTAGTTTGGCTTTTTTCTATTTCAAATAGAATAGGCGTTTTGTCTAATTCATAATGCTCAGGAGCTTTTGTTTCGACAAATTGGTATTTACCCGGACGTAAATCTTTTGCTTCTATTTGTCCATGTTCATTTGTTGTTAATTTTTCATATCCAGGAATATTTTTTCCGTTGCGATCTTGAACAGTAAACTCTGCCCCTGCTAAAGTTTTATTATAATTATCCACTTTTGTTAAAAGAGCAGATCCTTTAGTTAAACTATTTGTCGCAGTTAGATTTACTACTGTTGTTTGATCTATAGAGATAGTAAACGGAATAAGTTTGCTATCTAATTGATAATGCTCAGGAGCCTTCGTTTCTTGTAAGTAGTAAGTTCCTGGTTTTAGTTTATCTATAATAATTTGTCCGTTATTATTTGTTGTTAATTCTTTGTGTTCTGGAATTACTTTTTTATCTTTATCCAGTAGTGTGAAAATAGCGCCTTGTAGTGTTGCATTTTTGTTCAGGTCATCAGATTTTGTTAAAACTACTTTCCCGACAAATTTCTTATTTGCAAGTTTATATGTTGTAGTCTCTTGTGTACCAAGTTCAACAATTTTCCCTTGTTTTAAATCCCAGCTAATTACATAGCCTTCAGGAGCCTTTGTTTCTTTTAATAAATATTTATCACGTTTTAAATTATTAAATTTAGCGATACCGTCTTTGTCTGTTGTAATTTTACGGATAACAGTTTTACCTGTACGATCGTATAAAGTAAATTCTGCCCCAGCTAATAGTACGTTCTTATTGTCGTTATCTACCTTTATAATTTCAAGGTTTCCACGACCTTTGGTAGCAGATCCTCCACCTGAACCAGAAGACATTCTCACTTCAATTGTTTCAGTAGTTTCTGTGTTTTTAACTGTCAACTTATTGCCTGTGATTTTCGCTTTATTACTTACTTTTTCTTTATCGTCTGCATTAATAAGTGAGCGATATTCTAAAATATAAGCTCGATCAATTTTTTTCAAGAAGGCAATTTCGAAATGTTGCTTTCCGGTAGTATTGTCTGTTGTTATTTTGAGTTTATAGTCTGTTCCTTCTTTTAATTCGTTTACTTTATCTTTTGTTAAATTTCCATATGGATCAACAGTTGTAGGATATAAGTGGAATGAATCTTCCACAATTACCTGATTTTCGGTTGGGTCATCTGTTACAACCGCATCCGCAATGGTTGATTGGCTTTCGTTAATTGCGATACTCCAATTAATATAGTTGTCGTCTTGCACAGCTTTTTTAGTAACGAAGCTGCCACCTTTATTTACTTGAGTATCACCTGTAAGGGTGTTAACAATTTTAGAGCCATCTTTTAAATCTGCCTCGTTTTTGTAAGTGCCTTGGATAAGTTCACCATCAAGGCTTGTTTTAAAGATAATATAGTAAGGTGAATTAATTGATTGTTTGAAATGAACCTTTAGGGTGTTTTTATTTTTCTCTGTAGGTTCTTCAAGTTCATATTTCTCAGTTGGTACAGCATTACCAGGTTGTGCATTATCAGGATTTCCATTTAAAATCATATCGCGTACTTCAATGGATCCAGGAACTAATTTTTGTTTATCTTGTATTACGTCTATAACAGAAGGATCTTTAATCTCAACATTATTATAGTTAAAGCCTATTATCCAAGTAATTTCCTTCGTTTGAGCGTTATAAGAACCGTACTTATAACCATTTGCCTTTGTGAAAGTATCAGGATCGAAATTAGCTTCAACTTTATTTGATTGTGGCTTAGAATCCGTATCTATCCAAGATAGGTTACCTGTATTTTTAAATGAAGTTTTACCACTTTCTAGCTTTGTATAATCAAAGTCTGTCGTATATTTTACAACTAATGTCTTTGTCATATTAGACTGATATGTACCTATAAGAGTAATTTTGAAGCCTTTATCTGTTGCATCTAAAACATAGTCAGTCCCAGCTTGAAGGGTATAATTTCCATCTTTAATTTCTAGTTTTTTATCTTTTAATTGTAATCCACCATGATCAAAGGTGTCCGTAATGATCGCGTTGTTTAATGGGTAGTTGTTATTATTTACTATAATTGTCCAAGTTGTTGTTTTGTCTTTATAATTTGTTTCAGCTTTATTATTAGATTTAATAATATTTTGCTGCTTGAAGCTAGCTTCATTTTCTTTACTTGAATCATTATCAGCTGTAACTTTATTTTTTACTTTTCCATCTTCTATAACTTTATTAGTTGGCTTGGTTTTATAGGTAATCACATAAGCACTATTAATATCATCGTTAAACTGTAAATCGAATCCATTCTTCTTGTTATTTACAGTGTAATTATTCACAGCGTCACCTGTTACAAGCGTTCCCTTTTCATTATATGAAGCGTTTTTCACAACAATAGAATTTGCATCTAGTTCGTGTGTATCGTCAAAAATATCTTTTAAAATCGCGTCTGCTTTTTTGATCTCTCTTTGATCACCATTGTAAGTAATTGTCCACTCAATTGTTTGCGTCTTTGGATCATATTTACTTGTTTTATTTAAGTGTGTACCACGAGAAACCGTTACAGTAGAGCTTGCGTTTTGTTGCTTTTGATTATCACTCGTTATCGTAACGTTATTTCGAAAACTTTTAATATTTTCATCAGTAATTTTTGTGGCATATTCGATTTGATATGCTTTATTGATAGAATCTTTAAAAGCAATCTCCAATTTTGAGCCATCTGATGAAATAATATTGTAATCTGTTGGCTCAGCTTCTGCACCACGCATTACATTTCCATTAACATCAACTTCTAAATAATAAACTTTAATAGAATCTTTATTTAAGCTTGTACCCTGTGGGATGTTATCTTTAAAAACAGCATTTTTAAGGGTTTCTTTCGTTTTGTTCATCTCTACTTTCCAATTAATTTCATTTGTATTAATTGGTCTATCAGGTACCCCTTTTTTATTCGTAGCTGTTTGTACATTAGGCTTAAAGTCAACTGTAATAGAAACATCCTTATCTTTAATTGGGAAAGGAATTTCTTGTGTTGTTGTACCTTTAATTTCAGCTTTATTAAATTCTGTCTTTAGTTGTAGGTTACCAGCAACATCTGGATGCTCTTCAACATAATCGTTGAATGTCATCGTGACTTTTCCGTCTTTTGTAACAGTAAAATTACCAATTTGATTGTTTTCACTATCATATAAAGGACTGTTAATTGTATTGTAAATCTTAAAATGTTTAGGAAGATCAAAAATATAGTAATCTCCGCTTTTCACATTCATTGATTTTAAAAGCTCCCATGTAAACTCAATATTGGCAGGGGAATCTGTGCTTGGACGGTTATCCTCTGTAAATGGTTTTCCGTCTTTATCCGTCAACTTTACACCGGTTAAAATGTTTGTTGTTATTTGCTTTGGACCTGAATTTGTATTCTCAACAGGGCTGCTTGCTAGCTTATGTTCTGGATTGCCAGTAGCAATTTTAGCTGCTGGGTTTTGTTCCGGATTATCGGTAACAGGTTTAGTTGCTGGATTTTGTTCCAGATTATCGGTAACAGGTTTAGTTGCTGGGTTCTGTTCCGGATTATCGGTAACAGGTTTAGTTGCTGGGTTTTGTTCCGGATTATCAGTAACAGGTTTAGTTGCTGGATCTTGCTCCGGATTGTCAGTAACAGGTTTAGCTACTGGATCTTGCACTTGTTTATTAGTATCCTGTTTGGTGCCATCTTCTTTAGAGTCTTCTACCTGAACAGGAACTGATATAGGTTGAACGATTGTTCCTAAAGGAAAAGCGATTTGAACTGATTTTTCTCCAGTTTTTAAAGTTGAGTTAAACACGGTATCAACTTTAATTTTTCCTTTAGCGTCTTTCAAATTTTCTACTTGATCATTAAATATCAATTTTAATTTATTATCTTTAGCTGTTATAAAATATTGACCAATATTTTTTTGATCTGTGACTAAATCCCCTTGCAAATCTTTAGATACTTTTAATGCAAGTGGTATTTGGACTACTGCTGTATCATTTGCATGTGCAACTTGTTGATCCTTTATTGACCAAGCGTATTCTACTTGAATGGTTGATCCTATCTTTATTAAGTTGTTAGGATTTTTTGCTTCGTCAATAATATGATTCGTTGCATCTTTCATTTCAACAGTGTCAAATAAGGAATCTCCTGTTAAGGTTTCCGCTTTTACTTGATTGTATGGAAAACTAGCAAGCTGCGAAAATAGTACGAATACAATTAAACATACATTGAAAAGTTTTTTCATTTTTCCTCCTCTGAACATTCATTTGTCCATTGGGGACTTATTCCACATGAACAAATGGAATATTAAAAGTATTTGTTATAAGCTATTTGTTTTTGCTATCCCTCCGTTTCTATACGCGTTCTCAGACAAACTGGGTTATGTTCAAAGTAATATTATTTAACGTAAAACAAAATGTATATTTACACAGTTATTTGGAAATATACACAATTCGACAAAAAATGTCGAAAAAAATACTGATATAAAGAATGATATCAGACCTTTATATGTGAGATAGTTTTCATGTATATCTAGTAAAAAAGAATGGTTATAAAGGTAAGTTTTACGATACATACTAACCAAGGTAGTGTATCCCCTTGTGAAGGCTTATTTTTGCCTTAAAGTTATGTGGAAATAAAAATCTAGATAGGGTTGTTTTTGGTCAGAATGAAGACAATATGTACTTTGAAAATAGTCATCTATTTTGTCTAAAGAGAGTTGTACGATTAGTGGACCGAAGTTGAAAGACGATAGTTTCTTACATTGTTAGAGGAATATAAGGATTACAGAATATTCGACTAACCCGTTACTACGGTCATTTTTGAGACTGTTTAAACAATAAAAAAGAAGGTGTTTTCCTCCTTAGCTACAATATCTTTTTAGTAAAGATAAGCTTAAGTAACCTCCGCTAAAGATTATATACTTAAATGATAAAGAGTTCAACAATAGTTCACATATTTTCCCAAAATTAAAAAACGGCTGTTTTATGTGGAATAAATCTACAAAACAGCCGTTTTTTTATATTAGATTTCTGTTAAGATTATTGGTTCGCCGCGTGTTACGACAACGGTATGTTCACATTGTGCAACAAGACTTTTATCAGGTGTAATGAATGTCCAACCGTCGTCACCACGCTCAATAATATGATCAGCTTTCATAGATATGAACGGTTCTACAGCGATAACAAGACCGTCTTTTAGAAGCGTATTATCCATTGGATCATAGTAGCTTAAAATGTGATTTGGTGCTTCATGTAAGCTAAGACCAATGCCGTGACCAGTTAAGTTTTGAATAACATTGTATCCACTTTTATGTGCGAAGTTTGAAACAGCACGACCAATTTGATTTTGTTTTGAGCCAGCTTTAACCTTTTTCATTGCTGCCCAAAATGCATCAACCGCTGCTTGGCAAAGCTTTTCTTTTGCCTCGTCTTCTCCAAGTACAAATGAAATACCTGTATCAGCATAATAGCCATCAAGTGCAGCAGATACATCGACGTTTACTAAATCGCCTTCTTTTAATACACGATCTCCTGGAATACCATGAGCAACTTCTTCATTTACACTAATGCAAGTTACACCTGGAAAATCATATTCTTTTTCAGGTGCAGAAATAGCACCATGCTCATCTAATACTTTTTTACCGATCAAATCAAGCTCTTTCGTTGTCATACCTGGCTTCGCTTGTTTTTTCATTTCTTCACGTGCAAGCGCAACGATGCGGCCGATTTTTCGTAAGCCTTCTAAATCTTGTTCATTACGAATAATCATGAAAACCACTGTCCTTCCTCGAATATATATCTTATCCGATTGTATCATGTTTATTTTCGTCCTGCTACTTGCTTGCGGTATGCGGGCTGATTCCTCTCACAAGGAATATATGACAATTGTCATATCGATGTCATGACGTATCATACTGTTTCCTAAGTTTTCCAGGTAATACAATGTAAATATAAGAAACAGTGGGGGTGGAGAGATGGAAAAGATTATTGAAGTAAATGGTGTTTCTAAAACATTTAAACATAAAAACGCAGTAAATAACGTTTCATTTCACGTGGATAAAGGAGAAATAGTAGCATTACTTGGACCAAATGGTGCGGGGAAGACGACGATAATTTCGATGATGCTTGGATTAAAAGATCCTACAGAAGGTACGGTTTCTATATTTGGAAAGAGTCCAAAGCAGAGAGGCGTTCGTAATAATCTTGGGGCAATGTTACAAGAAGTAAGTGTGATTGATAGCATTACAGTGGAAGAGGCAATAGAGCTATTCCGCAGTTATTATAAGAATCCTGTAGCGAAAGAAACGTTACTGCAGTTATCAAATTTAGAATCAGAGCGAAAGCAAAGATGTGAGAAATTATCAGGTGGGCAAAAAAGAAGGTTAAACTTTGCGCTTGCACTTGCGGGAAATCCGGATTTGTTATTTTTAGATGAGCCGACAGTCGGAATGGATATTACGTCTCGAAGAACGTTTTGGGAAACGATTCGAAAGTTAGCAAGTGAAGGGAAAACGATTATTTTAACGACGCATTATTTAGAAGAAGCAGATGCTTTAGCAAATCGTATCTTATTATTTGCGAACGGAAAGATTATCGCAGATGGTACACCAGACGAAATGAAAGCAACGATTTCGAGAAAAACAATCACATTTTATTCGAAGGAAAGCATTCCTACAAAATTACTAAAGGAATTACCAAATGTAACAGAAGTAAAGTCAAACGAAGGACGCTTCATTTTAACAACGGAGGATACGGATGCAACTTTAAAAGCCATTTATCAAAGGAGTTTACCTGTAACAGATGTTTCAGTTGAACGTGGAAGCCTTGATGAGGCATTTGAACAGTTTGTCGCAAATCAGAAGGGGGAAATCGCATGAGAGCGTTATGGATGCAATGCAAAATAGAAATTTTACGTACATTCCGCAATAAATTATTTATTTTTTTCTCATTATTAATGCCTGTTATGTTTTACTACATTTTTACAAATGTTGTTCAAGTACCACAAAACGGAGATGCGTGGAAGGCACACTATTTAATTTCGATGGCAACTTTCAGCATTGTAGGGACTGCACTCTTTAGTTTCGGTGTGAGACTTTCTCAGGAAAGAGGGCAAGGGTGGACACATCTTCTAAAAATTACACCGCTTCCAGAGGGAGCATATTTAACAGCAAAAATTATCGCTCAAACAGTAGTAAATGCTTTTTCAATATTAGTTATCTTTATTGCAGGGATACTAATTAATCATGTTGAGTTAACGGTAGGGCAATGGATTGGTGCGGGGCTATGGTTATTGTTAGGGGTAACACCATTTTTAGCATTAGGAACAGTAATAGGTTCCATTAAGAAGGCGGACGCAGCTGCTGGCTTAGCAAATATTTTAAATATGAGTTTAGCTATAGTTGGCGGGTTATGGATGCCGATTGAAGTATTCCCCAAAATATTAAGAACGATTGGTGAGTGGACACCGACATACCATTTCGGAAGTGGTGCGTGGGATATTGTAGCTGGAAAATCAATTGGATGGGAAAATATCGCGGTATTAGGAGGTTATTTCCTTATATTTGTTGTAGTATCAATATATATAAGAAAAAGACAGGAAGCGGTATAAATGATAGAGAAAAAGAGGATTGAGGTTTTTCCGAAACATATGGGGTTCTTTCCGTATATGTGGCTTGTTTATCTATTATTTCCAATTTATCACTTAGCGCAGGCATCAGGATGGAAGCTTGTAATAGGAAGCGGTATGTTGATAATTTTTATCGTCACATACCGTCAGCTTTATTTTGTTCAGAGAACGTTTGTTTTTTGGGCTTGTATTCAAATGGTACTCATCTTTTTATTTGCTTTATTTTATAATCCTTTTATGATATTTTTTGGCTTTTTCACAGCAAGTGCGATGGGATTTGCGCCAAATAAGAAAGTATTTCGAGTGCTGTTATGTTCGTTAGTTATAATGCTTGGAGCATTTTTATTTGTAAATATGAATCAACTAACAACTACAAGTTTAGTAAATATCGTTCCGATGTTTATTTTAATGCTTCTTACGCCATTTGGTATGCGCAATTTTAATCAGAAAAAGATGTTAAAGAACCAACTGAATGAAGCAAACGAGCAAATTAAAGACTTAGTAAAGCGTGAAGAACGGCAGCGGATTGCGAGAGATCTTCATGACACATTAGGGCATACGTTATCTCTTATTACTTTGAAAAGCCAGCTTGTAGAGAAGTTAATTGTGAAAAATCCAGAGCGTGCAAGTGTGGAAGCGAAGGAAATTACACAAACGTCTCGTACAGCCTTAAAGCAGCTGAGAGAATTAATTTCTGATATGCGTATGATTACGGTAGAAGAAGAGCTAGAGCAAATAAAGGCAATCTTACAAGCAGCTAATATTGAATTAGAAGTGAGGCAAGAAGCAAGCTCGAGCTCGTTATCACCAATTGAACAAAATATTGTCGGGATGTGTTTACGTGAGGCCGTTACAAATGTTGTAAAACATAGTAAGGCAAAGCGGTGTGCAGTTTCTGTATTAGAATCGCAAGGTGAGCTGATTTTGAAAGTAGAAGATAACGGAATTGGTTTAACAGATCAAAATCATGATGGAAATGGTATCCGCGGCATGAAAGAACGAATTGCTCTTATTGATGGATTTGTTGAACTAGGTACAATCAATCCAGGGACGTTGTTAACAGTAAAAGTTCCAGTTGTTATTAGAACAGGAAAAGATGAGGTGAGGGCATGATTCGAATTATTATTGCAGAAGATCAACGGATGCTTCGTGGTGCATTAGGTGCCTTACTTGATCTAGAAGATGATATCGAAGTAATTGGGCAAGCGGCAAACGGGGAAGAGGCGCTAAAATTAATTGAATCGTTAAAACCGGATATCAGTATTATGGATATTGAAATGCCAATTCAAAGTGGATTAGATGTTGCTGAAGCGTTAAAGAAAGAAAAATCACCATGTAAAGTTATGATTTTAACAACATTTGCACGGCCGGGATATTTTGAAAGAGCAATGAAAGCTGGCGTGCACGGCTATTTATTAAAAGATAGCCCAAGTGAAGATTTAGCAGCAGCAATTCGTAATGTAATGAAGGGGAAACGAGAGGTCTCCCAAGAGTTAATGTTCGGTCTATGGCAGGAGCAAAATCCGTTGTCAGATCGCGAAAAGGAAGTATTGTTGCTTGCGAAAGAAGGAAAGACGGCAAACGAAATTGCGAAGGCACTTTATCTTTCACCGGGTACAGTACGTAATTATATTTCTGAAGTATTAACGAAGCTCGATGCGAAAAATAGAATTGAGGCAATTACAATTGCGGAAGAAAAGGGTTGGATATAAGAAGAAGTTTACCTAAGAGGAGTAAACTTCTTCTTCTTTGTTATTGTACTTCTATTACCTTATTTACTTTTTGTAACGACTTGTAACCATGTGCTTCAAATGCCTTTGCAAATTCATTTGATACGGCAGTGCCATATAAATCTTTTGCAGCTTGTACGATGTGAGATTGAAGTGATTCAAAGTCTTCAGCGGAAGTTGCATAATTTTGCAATGCACGCATAACAACTTTGCTTACTTTTTCATTGCCTTGTTTTTGAACAGCAACACCGTTATATGTTTTACCTTCAGCTAATTGATATAATACGTGACTGATAATACCAGAATTCACGTGTGATTCTTGATTATTACCATCATTATAGAAATCTTTTAAATTTGTATATAATTTATGACCGCCGTCACCAATTTCCCTTGGGATATCACGAATTGTTAGGCCACCTAATGTATCGCCCATAATCCAGTTTCCTTTATCTTTCTTTACGTAATATTCGATTTGTGTACCCCAGAAATCCGCTAATCCCTCGTTTAGTGCAGATGTTTCAGCGCTTGGATATCTCACGACTTTATTTTTCGTCGTGCCACTGAATACAGCATGTCCAAATTCATGAGCTGTTACATCAAGAGCTGATGTTAGTTTGCCGTCTAAACCATCACCAAATACCATTTGGTTCCAAGCGGGATGCCAAAACGCATTTACATAGTCTTCTTTTATACCATCACTAACTTCAGTAGAATCAAAACCGTGTACACTAGCAACAACTTTTGAATCTTTATTATCGTAACTTTTTAGATTATGTTCTTTCTTAAAGTAATCATAAATATCACTCATGTTCTTCATAGCGCCCGCGGCTTCTTTATCTGCAAAATTAGGAGTGCTACTTGAAATTAGTGTCCCTGGATAACCAGCTTGACTATATCCCCCGAGGGAATCGGCGTAGTTTGCATTATAAATATAAATACCATTTCCGCGTGATAAATCCGCTAAATAAAATTTCCCATCAGTTCCTTTGGCAATATTGAAAGAGATGTTTTCTTGAAGTGCATTTTTCCCAGTTCCTTGCTCACTTGCAGTGGATAATCTAAGTGATGTTACTTGATTTATAGTCTTATTCTCTTTGTTTTTAATGAATTTTTCTTGGAAAAGTACTTCGCCAGTTTTTAGATCAACGATAGCATTGCCATTTATAATTTGTTCATTGTTTTCATAAGTAAATGTAATAACAGTTGCGAATGTATAATAGCCATCTTTTTTCTTATAAACAACGGTTTCGCTAGAGAATTCTGTCTCAACCGCATCACTTGGAATTTGAACTATATCGCGTAATTTAGATTTCACTTCATTTTTCGACAAAAAATTTGTTATAGTAAGATTAGGTTGTTGATTTAAATTTTGAACAACTTTACCACTAACAGTTGTGATCACTCCATTTTTATCTACTTTTACAATGAGATCTTGGCCATATACTTTATAGTTTTTATATGTTTGTGCAAGGCGAACTTCGGTTTGATTTTCTTTGGTTTCTTTATTTGTAGGTTGGAAATCTACATTTTTTTCAGTAGTGACTTGTTCTTGTTGAGCTTTAGCCCCATCTACCTCACCTTTTAAATACTTTTTAGCAATATTTTCTTTCGTATCATTTTGAGGTTGTGTTAATTTCCCGATTGTTAAACCAGGCTGAGCAATTTCAACTTTGACTGCACTTTTGTCTAATTCTTGAGCATGAATAGCTTCTGTTGATAAAGGGTAAAGAAGACCGAATGTAACGAAAGCACTGGCAAGTTTTCTATAATTCATCTATAACACTCCTAATCTATTATTGTATGTGAGATGAATTGTATGAAAAATTTGCCGAATTTTATATATATTATGCATTATTTCATATCAAAAATTGTCGAATGCACATTATTGTAGTGGTATGACAACTTAAAAAATTAGATTGTTATAATGGGATGGTGAGTAAGTATGCAAGCAGAGAAATTAGGAAGTGAAATTAAGAAAATTAGAGTGTTAAGAGGACTAACACAAAAACAGTTATCCGAGAACATATGTCATCAATCGGAAGTAAGCAGAATTGAATCGGGTGCAGTATACCCAAGTATGGATATATTGCAAGGTATTGCAGCGAAATTACAAATTCCCATTATTCATTTTTATGAGGTACTCATTTATTCGGATATTGAAAGAAAAAAACAGTTTAAAGATCAAGTCATTATGCTTTGTAAGCAAAAAAGATATAAAGAAATTTATAATAAAGTATGGAATGAGCTGAAAAAGGAAGAATATCATCCTGAATTCCAGCAATTTCTTCAATGGCAATATTATGTAGCTGCTTACGTGTTGAAAAAAGTCGATTACGAATATTGTATTTTAGAATTAAAGAAATTGCTCAATCAACAATTGACAGGAATTGATGTATATCAGAATCTTTATATTGAAAACGCAATTGCAAACATTTATGCTGAAAATGGCTATTTGAAGAAGGGTATTGATTTATTTGAACAAATATTAAAACAATTAGAGGCATTGCATGATAATGAAGAATTTGACGTGAAGGTAAGGTATAATCATGCAAAAGCATTATACTTAGATAGTCGATATGAAGAATCACTTTATCAAGTAAATAAAGCGATTGAAATATCATGCCGAATTAATAGTATGGCATTAATTGGACAGCTATATTATCAAAGAGGTGAATGCCTAAGGAAGTTGGAGTATGAAGAGGCAGAGATTGAAGATGCATATAAGAAGGCAAGTTTCTTTTTTGATATATTAGAAATGCATGCATATAAAGAAGCGCTCGTAAATAAAATCAGCAGATAAACAACCTAAAAAGTGGATATGCATAATTGCATACAATGTGAATAAATTTTCATGATATATTAAAAGTAAAAAATGTGGGTGATGGAATATGAAGAAATTACTTATTGGTAGTTTATTAACGTTAGCAATGGCATGGGGTATTTCATTAGGTGATACAACATTAGAGAAAAGTCAAATAATTTCTCATAATGATCAAGAGGTACAAGTAGCTGCAGATTTACCTTTTGAGTTTTAAAAAACAACCGCCTTATTTAGACGGTTGTTTTTTTATGGAGTAACATCCAAACGTCTTTACTAGAAACAGGTTTGCTAATAAAGAATCCTTGAATGTGATCACAATTTTGTCTATGTAAAAATTCCCATTCTTCTTCCGTTTCTACACCTTCTGCAATCACTTCTAAATTTAGTTCTTTTGATAGTGTAATAATGGAAGAGACAATTGCTTCTTCTAAAGGACTATTTGTAATTCCACAAATAAACTCTCGAGCAATTTTTAATGTGTTGATTGGATATTTTGTTAAATAAGCTAAAGAACTATAACCAGTTCCAAAGTCATCGATTGAAATTTGAATGCCGAGATTTTGAAGCTGTTCTAGTTTTGCAACTACAGATTGATTTTGATTAATTGCGATGCTTTCCGTAATTTCAATATCTAGTGCTTCTGGTTTCAGTTCTGTTTCTTCTAACACCATTGAAATAGTTGGGATTAAATCAGCATGGTTAAATTGAACAACAGATAAATTCACACCAACTTTTAAGTGAGAAAAACCTTGATTATGCCATCTTTTTGCCTCTAAACAGGCAGTACGTAAAATCCAATTACCAAGTTCAATAATAAAACCAGTTTCCTCTGCTAGAGGAATAAATTGGGCAGGAGATACGATACCGAGTTTTGGATGCTTCCAACGTATTAATGCTTCAAAACCGATAATTTCTTTTGTTTTTGTGCTTACTTGTGGTTGGTATTCAAGGAAAAATTCATTTTGTTGTAATGCTTTTGAAAGTTCACCTTCTAAGAATTGAATTTCATTTTGAGCGATACTCATTTCTTTTGAGAAGAAAACAAATCTGTTTTTTCCATTTGCCTTCGCACGGTACATAGCCATATCAGCATTTTTCATTAACTCATTTACATCAGTTCCATAATCAGGATACATCGCAATTCCGATACTCGGTGTAATAGAGAGTTCTTCGCCTTGAATGAAGAATGGTTTGTTTAAAATAGTTAAAATCTGTTCAGCTATAAAAATTGCACTTTTTTCTGAGTACATTTCTGGTAATAGAATGGTAAACTCATCTCCACCTTGGCGAGCGACGACATCTTTTGAACGCAAGCAACCGCGTAGTCTGTTTGCTACTTCAATTAATAATAAATCTCCGACGTCATGACCAAGTCTATCGTTAATTTTTTTAAATCGATCTAAATCAAGGAACATGACGGCGACATCATTTGCGTTAGTTTGGGCTGTATTCAAAATGACTTTTAAATCTTTTTCGAACTTTCGGCGATTTGGTAATCCAGTAAGTGCATCGTGAAAGGCTAAATGTTCTACTTGTTTTTGTTTTTCATATAAAGTGGTAATATCACGCGCTATCCCAAACATTCCGACCACTTCTTTGTTTATAAAAGTAGGGATAAGTGTAATATGGAGATAATAATAATAGCCTTCTTGTTCTTTTGTACGAACTTCTAACGTTTGTGGCTTACCTTCCTTTGTAATTTGTAAAGCCTTCTTAAGTAGTTCGTGGTCTTTTGAATCAATGAAGTGTACCAGAGAATAGCTTGCCACTTCGCAATAATAGGCAGTAAATAAGCTTTCGCATGCCTTATTAGATTGTTGAAAAATGCCATTCATATTTAAAGAGAAAACGGCATCGGGATGATCTTCGAATAAAGATTTATAGCGTTGTTCACTTTTTGATAATGCAAATGCACCTTCTTCAACTTCGCCCTCTAGTTGTGTAGTCAACTGTTCATATGTATGGATTAGTGCTTGATTATCTTTCCACATGTAAAGTTGCCGCAAGAATAACAAAATAAGTGATAACACGAGGCCGATTAACATGAATTTATCATCCCAAGGTTGAATGATAATAAAAGAAAAAGTAATAATTATACTAAAATAAGGTAGTATAAAACGTATATAATCGAATCGATAATATTTTGCTTTCGTTTCATGCTGCATTGGTTTATCCAAAATATATAGTATGGAAGAAAGTCCAATTAATAAAATAGAAGCAGTGTGTATTAAATAATTAATTTCAGCGGAAGTTTTCATCCCAAAATTCAATTGAAACAGATGAATATAACCGTATACGAGTATAATAGTGAAACCGATAATTAATGCGATTCTACTAGAAGAATATTGTTCTCTTCTATATAGGCTAATAACGGCGTAAATTACTAATGATTGTGCAATAAAATACCCAATTAAAATCCAAGTGTCCTTTGTTAACATGCGGAAGCTTGAAATATCTAAGATAAAAGTTAAAGTGAAATAAATGTTCATAATAATAATAAAGATGCTATCGAATGAGAATTGAGAAAGTCCCTTAATAGAGTAATTTTTTATAAACTTTATAGCAAATCCAACAAAGAGCAAAATATATTGTATGATAAAAAAAGGTAATGCTTTATATGAAAATATAGATTGATTATGCATGGAAATCGAACTAAGAAATAGGGTTATCTCCATAACTAATCCACATAGGCAAGTGCATAGTAATAAAATCCAAAATAGTTTATCACTGCGTTTCATTTTTTTAATAGCTTTATATAAACAGTGGCAAGAAAAAAGTGCAGCAAAACAGAATAAGAAAAGAATCCCAATTTCCTTTATATGCGACTCATTTGGAATAAAGAGTATCCAAAGAGCAAATATAGATATGTATATTATGACAAATTGTACATACTTTTTTTGATTAATCATATTATGACTCCGTTTCAATAAAGTTGAATCTCGGGGGAATGCTAATTTAAATAATAGCATATAAAATAGGATGTTTTTTACTATAAAAATTACTTTTTTGAAAAAATGGTGCAAAGTTACAATTTACCACTGTAACATTGCACCACTTATTCTTTTAATGCCTCTTATAGCAGAAAGTTCATCTATTAATCGGAATAGTGCTAAGTCTTTTTGTTTACTTTCAATCATAATATCGAAATTATGATTGTTTTTTTTTGCAACGTGTAAGAAGGGCTTAATAAACTCTAAATCGATATATTCAGCATGAGCCCTAAATTCTTTTTCCGATCTTGGGGAGGAAATGTGAACTTTAGGAGAGATATTTGTATGTGACCAAGTTTCAAAAATTGCAGGAAGCAACTCTTCTAGTGGTTCCTCGCAAAGATTGGCCATATGATGATGATAATCAAATACAAATGGGATATTTTCTTTTTGGCAAATTGATAAAGTTTCAGAAGTTGTATACGTTTTATCATCGTTTTCAAGGGTCATTTGTTTTTTTATATGTGCAGGAAGTTTTTTTATGTTTTCATGGAAGCGCTCAATTGCCTTTTCTTTATTTCCATAGGCTCCACCTACATGAATATTAATGTAAGAAGAATCTGCAATGCCTATAGCATCCAATATTTTATAATGATAAGTCATATCCGTAATAGCGTTAGTAGTAATATGTGGCTTGTCACTTGTAAATAAAGTAAATTGATTTGGATGAAAACTTATTCGTAAATTGTGTTCTTTAATTAAAGCCCCTATTTTACGCCAAAGTGGTGTGAATACCCCAATATAGTCAAACTCGACTTCGGGATGTGTTGCAAGTGGGACGATGGAAGACGATAGGCGATATAGCGGGATTTCATGCGCTATATTGTAATGAAGGATACGTATTGTGTGCTCTAAATTTTTCCTTATAACATGGTACAATTTGTCTTCTCGCTCTTGTTTGCTGAGTTTCTTAAAGCTTGTAAACGTCATTGTTTTGGCAGGAGAACAGTCCCAGAGTGCCATTGCATGTGAGACATATCCAAACCGCATAATCATATGAGATACACCTCTTTTATTCATTGTCTTTCCTATAAAAAGAAAGCAAGCATTGTTCCAATCCATTCTTTTCCTCTATCGATAAGAGAAGGTGGGTTTACATCGCTATAGGAAAGTACGGATGCATTCTCTAGATCTTCATGGAATTTATTTTTTACTGTTCGAATGAAATGTTTATTATATAACAGGCAGTTTATTTCATGGTTAATATATAAACTTCTCATATCAAAGTTTGCTGTTCCAATATCACAAATATCATCATCCACTATAATAATTTTGGCGTGAAAAAAACCTTGTTGAAATGCGTAAATATTGCAACCAGCCTGTATTAATTTTCGGCAGTACGGGAATTTTGCTTCTCGAACGAGAGGGTGATCAGCTTTTTCTGGAACGAGAATTGTGATTTGAACCCCTCTCTCTCTTGCTTTTAATAAGGCATTCATAATTTTTTTTCCAGGAATGAAATATGGTGTACCAATACAGATTTCTTTTTTTGCTCCGTTAATTAAATGTAAAAAAGTATGCTGTAAATAAGCACCATCAGTCGGAATAAATTGATGCATTATGGTACCTGGGTTTTGTTTTGGAAAATAAAGAGAAACATCCAATAAATTCTGTTTCGTATCATCAAACCAGTCATGCAAAAATTGCTTTTGTAAATCTTGAACCCCTTCTCCTGTAAGACGTAAATGATAGTCTCGCCATAATCCTAAATATTCATTATGCCCTAGATACTCTTCGCCGATATTAAAGCCCCCGATATAGCCAGTTTTCCCATCAATCACTGTAATTTTTCTATGATTTCTTTGATTGGCAGAAAAGAAAAGTAGAGGAAATTTTATCTTATGACAAAATGAAAAAGATACACCATGTTTTCGCAGGGAGCGAATAGCTTCGTTTGATAAATAATGGCTGCCAAATCGATCAAGTAAAAGTCGTACTTCAATTCCTTCCTGAGCCTTATCAATCAGCAACTTTAAAAATTCACGACTGATTTTATCGTTTTTTACAATGAAGAATAAAATATGAATGTGGTGCTGTGCTTGTTTTATATCAGTAAATAAGGCGTCATACAAATCTTTCCCGTATGTATAAAGGTGAAAATCACTTTGACGTAAAGGGAAAGTGCGAGAGCTTACCCGCTTTAAATGAAGAAGTCTCCCGTATGAAAGGTCAATTGTAATCCAAAGAGCAACGGATATTAACAAAAGAGATAAGTAGAGCATCAGTGAATTCCCTCCTTCGCATTCTTTTCACCTTCAGTGTGTTACAAATGATACGGGTAGCGCGGTTGTTATTATAAATTTCATCAGAGGATAGTATGTTGCACTGATTAAAGTTTCACTTTATCCCGCTTTAACGGGCAGTAAGCTTCCTACTTATAAGTAGAAGTTAGTTTGGAAATCAACTGCCCGTAAAAGCCCGATTGGTTCAACTAATAATCAGTGGGGGATGAACCACCCCTACAGATTAAAGTTTCACTTTATAGTTTCACCGAAATAAACAGCTTTATGAAAAAATGTGTTGTTCTATAACAAAAAACTGTTGACTGAATGCTCACTCATTATATAATGGGGGTAGGGGATATAATTCAGAAAATTATATATTTTTGAAGATTCTAAAAAGAAAGAGGGCTTACAAAGAGAGGGGTAGCATAAAAATGAATAGCTTACTGATCATTAATTGGCTGGCTGCCATTGCTGTTATTGCTTATGCAGGATATTTGTTTGTATATCTTATACGGACGAGAATAGCCTACATACAATTAGGAAAAAAAATTGAATTTGACCGTCGTTTTAAAGAGCGTTGGGATCTCCTTAAGGTCAATGTTTTCGGTCAGAAAAAGCTGCTGAAAGATAAGAAAAGCGGCATCATTCACGTTATGTTCTTTTACGGATTTATTCTTGTCCAATTTGGAGCAATTGACTTCGTTTGGAAAGGACTCGCACCAGGATCACATCTTCCACTTGGACCACTATACCCTGCATTTACATTCTTCCAGGAAATTGTCACACTTGTTATTTTAATTGCAGTATTTTGGGCTTTTCATAGACGTTATGTAGAAAAGCTTGTTCGTTTAAAACGTAACTTCAAATCAGGTCTTGTTCTTATCTTTATCGGTGGTTTAATGATCTCTGTGCTACTTGGTAACGGTATGGGACTTATATGGCATGGCGAGGAGCTTTCATGGAGTGAACCAATTGCTTCTGCAATCGCTTACGTTTTTAGCGGGATAAATGAAACCGTAGCCATTTCAGTGTTCTATTTCTCTTGGTGGGTGCATTTACTAATTTTGTTAACGTTTTTAGTGTATGTTCCACAATCAAAACATGCGCATTTAATTGCAGGACCAGCTAATGTATTTTTCGGTCGTATTTCAAATCCAGGGAAGCTTGAAAAGATTGATTTTGAAGATGAAACACAAGAAACATTTGGTGTTGGTAAAATTGAAGACTTTAGACAAAATCAACTTATTGACTTATACGCTTGTGTAGAGTGTGGCCGTTGTACAAATATGTGTCCAGCAACAGGCACAGGAAAAATGTTATCGCCGATGGACTTAATATTAAAACTTCGCGATCATTTAACTGATAAAGGGGCTGCGGTAACATCAAAGGCACCGTGGGTTCCAGTAGTTGCCTTCAATAATACACAAGGAAATCAGTTAGCGATGATGGCAGCTGGAAAAGGACAACAAGAATCAGCGGCTACAACGCTCGCTTACGATCCGAGTTTAATCGGAGATGTTATTACAGAAGAAGAGATTTGGGCATGTACAACGTGTCGTAACTGTGAAGATCAATGTCCAGTTATGAATGAGCATGTTGACAAAATTATTGATTTACGTCGATATCTCGTTTTAACAGAAGGAAAAATGGACGCGGAAGCACAACGCGCGATGACAAACATCGAGCGTCAAGGAAATCCGTGGGGTCTGAACCGTAAAGAGCGTGAAACATGGCGCCAAGGTGATGACGAAGTAATAGTTCCAACTGTAAAAGAAAAATCAAAAGCTGGTGAGGAATTCGAGTATTTATTCTGGGTTGGTTCAATGGGATCATACGACAACCGTAGTCAGAAGATTGCAATATCATTTGCGAAGTTAATGAACGAAGCAGGCATTTCATTCGCAATTCTCGGTAATAAAGAAAAGAATTCTGGAGATACACCACGTCGCCTCGGAAATGAATTTGTATTCCAAGAGATGGCGACAAAGAATATCGAAGAATTTGAAAAGGCAGGAGTGAAGAAAATCGTTACGATTGATCCTCATGCTTATAACACATTTAAAAATGAGTATCCGGACTTTGGCTTGCAAGCAGAAGTCTATCATCATACAGAATTGTTAGCCCAGTGGGTGAAAGAAGGGCGCTTAAAGCCTGTTCATGCTATTGAAGAAACAGTTACGTACCATGATTCCTGTTATTTAGGAAGATACAACGAAGTGTACGAAGCGCCACGTGACATTTTGAAAGCGATTCCTGGAGTGAATCTTGTAGAAATGGCACGTAACCGTGAGACTGGAATGTGTTGTGGCGCAGGTGGTGGCTTAATGTGGATGGAAGAAACAACAGGCTCTCGTATTAACGTTGCTCGTACAGAACAAGCATTAGCTGTACAGCCATCCATTATCGGTACAGGTTGTCCATATTGCTTAACGATGATCAGTGATGGCACGAAAGCGAAAGAGGTAGAAGAAAAAGTTCAAACTCTTGATGTGACAGAGATTTTAGAACGATCTGTTATCGGACAGAAAAAAGAAGCGATGTAGTTTATAAGAATGTATACAACTTTAGAAAGAGGTGCAATGATTGCACCTCTTCTCAACGTAGGGATACCGAGCGAGCGCTCAGTGTTAAAAAATGAAATGGGGGAAAGAAACATGAGTAAAACAGTTATTTTAAGTGCTGCAAGAACACCAGTTGGAAAATTCGGAGGATCTTTAAAAGATGTAAAAGCGACGGAACTTGGAGGAATTGCAATTAAAGCAGCGCTTGAAAGAGCAAATGTTGCAGCTAGTGATGTTGAAGAAGTTATATTTGGAACGGTTATTCAAGGTGGACAGGGACAAATTCCATCGCGCCAAGCTGCAAGGGCTGCAGGAATCCCTTGGGAAGTGCAGACGGAAACAGTCAATAAAGTTTGTGCATCAGGCCTTCGTGCGGTTACGTTAGCGGATCAGATTATTCGTACTGGCGATCAATCACTGATTGTAGCTGGTGGTATGGAGTCGATGAGTAACAGTCCTTACATTTTACGCGGAGCAAGATGGGGATACAGAATGGGCAACAACGAAGTTATTGATTTAAACGTTGCTGACGGTTTAACATGCGCATTTTCAGGTACACACATGGGTGTTTATGGCGGAGAAGTTGCGAAGGAAGATGGAATTTCTCGCGAAGCGCAAGATGAATGGGCATATCGTAGCCATCAGCGTGCGGTTTCAGCGCATAAAGAAGGACGTTTTGAAGAGGAGATCGTTCCAGTAACGATCCCGCAAAGAAAAGGCGATTCTATTGTCGTTGCAAAGGATGAGGCGCCACGTGAAGATACAACGATTGAAAAGTTAGCAAAGTTAAAACCTGTATTTGATAAGACAGCGGCGGTGACAGCGGGTAATGCGCCAGGCTTGAACGATGGTGGTGCCGCACTTGTATTAATGAGCGAAGACAGAGCGAAGCAAGAAGGAAGAAAGCCATTAGCGACAATTTTGGCGCATACAGCAATTGCAGTGGAATCTAAAGATTTCCCAAGAACGCCAGGTTATGCAATTAACGCATTGCTTGAAAAAACAGGCAAGACAATTGAAGATATCGATTTATTCGAGATTAATGAAGCATTTGCAGCGGTAGCAATTGCAAGTACAGAAATCGCAGGAATTGATCCAGAAAAATTGAATGTAAATGGCGGCGCAGTAGCGATGGGACATCCAATTGGAGCAAGCGGAGCGCGCATTATCGTTACACTAATCCATGCGCTTAAGCAGCGCGGCGGCGGAATTGGAATTGCTTCGATTTGTAGCGGTGGCGGTCAAGGGGACGCAGTGATGATTGAAGTTCACTAATTAAAGTTCGAGGGTATAAAATTTATTAACAATTAAGGGGGAAGAAAAAATGGGTGTACAAAACATTGTTGTAATTGGTGCAGGGCAAATGGGATCAGGAATTGCACAAGTATGTGCAATGGCAGGATATGACGTGAAGGTACAAGATTTAAAACAAGAGCAATTAGATAGAGGTTTGGTTATCATTACGAAAAACTTAGCGCGCCAAGTAGAAAAAGGACGCATGAAGGAAGAAGAGAAGGAAGCGACATTAAATCGTCTTACAGTAACGCTTGATTTAGATTGTGTGAAAGAAGCGGATCTTATTATTGAAGCAGCTGTTGAGAAAATGGATATTAAAAAGAAAATCTTTGCGAATCTAGATGAAATTGCTCCAGAACACGCAATTTTAGCGACGAATACGTCATCTCTGCCAATTACAGAAATTGCAGCGGTAACGAAGCGTCCGGAAAAAGTAATCGGTATGCACTTTATGAATCCAGTTCCAGTTATGAAGCTTGTTGAGATTATTCGTGGTTTGGCTACAGATGATGCGGTATATGAAGCAATTGAAGATATTACGAAAAAAATTGGGAAAGTACCAGTTGAAGTAAATGATTTCCCAGGTTTTGTATCAAACCGCATTTTGTTACCGATGATTAACGAAGCAATTTATACGTTATATGAAGGTGTAGCGACGAAAGAAGCAATTGATGAAGTAATGAAGCTGGGTATGAACCATCCGATGGGGCCTTTGACGCTCGCTGATTTTATCGGTTTAGATACGTGTTTATACATTATGGAAGTGTTGCATGAAGGATTAGGAGATAGTAAATATCGCCCATGTCCGTTATTACGTAAGTATGTGAATGCAGGATGGTTAGGTCGTAAAACAGGTCGTGGATTCTACGTTTACGAATAAATTCCCCCTTTGTTACAAAATAGTGGTCTTACCAAATTGTTAAAAGGATATATAGCAAATGGAGGCGGAGTATATGAACTTTCGTTTTAATGAAGAGCAGCAAATGATGAGGAAAATGGTTCGGGATTTTGCACAGAAGGAAATAGCTCCCTTTGTTCCTAGTATGGAACAAGGGGTGTTCCCAAAAGAGGTTTTACAAAATATGGGTAATCTTGGATTAATGGGGATTCCAGCGCCTGCAAAATACGGCGGGGCAGAAATGGATTTTATTTCTTACATTCTAGCAATTGAGGAAATCTCAAAGGTAAGTGCAACAGTTGGTGTAATTTTAGCTGTACATACGTCAGTTGGAATGAATCCGATTTTATATTTCGGAACAGAAGAACAGAAGAAAAAATATGTTTCTAAACTTGCAACCGGGGAATATTTAGGCGCATTTGCTTTAACAGAGCCAAATGCAGGATCGGATGCAGGGAGTTTGAAATCAAGAGCTGTAAAAAAAGGCGATCATTATATTATTAATGGATCGAAAGTGTTTATTACAAATGGTGGTGAAGCAAGTACGTACATTGTATTCGCTTCTACAAATCCAGATGCAGGAAAAAGTGGTATTTCTGCATTTATAGTAGAGAAAGATACACCTGGTTTAATCATCGGAAAAGATGAACATAAGATGGGGCTTCTCGGTTCTCGTACGGTACAACTTACTTTTGAAGATATGAAAGTGCCAGCTGAGAATTTACTTGGGGAAGAAGGACAAGGATTCAAGGTGGCAATGGCGAATTTAGATGTTGGGCGAATTGGAATCGGTGCACAGGCGTTAGGAATTGCTGAAGCGGCGCTTGCATGTGCGATTGATTATGCAAAAGAACGAGAGCAATTTGGGAAACCAATTGCGGCGCAGCAAGGGATTGGCTTCAAGCTTGCAGATATGGCAACAAGTGTCGAAGCAGCAAGGTTACTCGTATATAGAGCGGCGTCTCTTAGGGCGCAAGGATTACCATGCGGTAAAGAAGCATCTATTGCGAAATTATTTGCTTCTAAGACAGCAGTTGAAGTCGCGATTGAAGCGGTGCAAGTATTTGGTGGTTACGGTTATACGAAAGACTATCCAGTAGAACGATTTTTCCGTGATGCGAAAATCACGCAAATATATGAAGGAACAAGTGAAATACAGAAACTTGTTATTAGCCGTGCTTTATAAAAGGGCGAGGGGGAGACGGAGATGCATTTTAAACTATCAGAAGAACATGAAATGATAAGAAAAATGGTTCGAGATTTTGCTAAAAATGAAGTAGCACCAACAGCAGCTGAGCGTGATGAGGAAGAGAGATTTGATCGAGAGTTATTTGATCAAATGGCAGAGCTTGGTTTAACCGGTATTCCGTGGCCTGAAGAATACGGCGGAATTGGAAGCGATTACTTAGCGTACGTAATTGCTATTGAAGAATTATCTCGAGTTTGTGCTTCAACAGGTGTAACACTATCTGCACATACTTCACTTGCGGGATGGCCAATTTTTAAATTTGGGACAGAAGAACAAAAGCAAAAGTTTTTACGACCGATGGCTGAAGGGAAGAAAATTGGTGCATACGGCTTAACGGAGCCAGGATCTGGATCGGATGCTGGTGGAATGAAGACAATCGCAAAGAGAGATGGCGACCATTATATTTTAAATGGATCAAAAATTTTCATTACAAATGGCGGTATTGCTGATATTTATGTTGTTTTTGCGCTAACTGATCCTGAATCGAAGCAGCGCGGTACGAGTGCATTTATTGTAGAAAGTGATACACCGGGATTTTCAGTTGGGAAGAAGGAGAGCAAGCTAGGGATTCGCTCTTCACCAACGACTGAAATTATGTTTGAAGATTGCCGTATTCCTGTAGAGAATCTACTTGGAGAAGAGGGGCAAGGATTTAAAGTTGCGATGCAAACATTAGATGGAGGTCGTAACGGTATTGCGGCGCAAGCTGTTGGTATTGCACAAGGGGCTTTAGATGCTTCTGTAGAATATGCAAGGGAGCGCCATCAATTTGGAAAGCCAATTGCGGCGCAGCAAGGGATTGGGTTTAAACTTGCGGATATGGCAACAGATGTAGAAGCGGCACGCCTTTTAACATATCAAGCGGCTTGGCTTGAATCAGAAGGGCTTCCGTATGGAAAAGAATCAGCGATGTCAAAAGTATTTGCGGGGGATACAGCGATGAAGGTGACGACTGAAGCGGTGCAAGTATTTGGTGGTTACGGTTATACGAAAGATTATCCAGTAGAGCGTTATATGCGAGATGCAAAGATTACACAAATATATGAAGGAACACAAGAGATTCAGAGGCTTGTAATTTCTCGTATGTTAACGAAGTAGGAACGAAAGCGTAGGTATTTTCCTACGCTTTTTCCTTCCAAAAAATAATAGAGAGAGGTGAAGGTAATGGTTAAACATAATGTACATGCATCGGTGAAAGATGAAAAATTAGTTGCGTTAAGACGTGAACAAATGATTAAAGGTGCGGTGCAACTGTTTAAACAAAAAGGATTTCCGCGTACAACAACGAGAGAGATTGCAAAAGCGGCGGGATTTAGTATAGGGACACTTTATGAGTACATTCGTACAAAAGATGATGTTTTGTATTTAGTTTGTGATAGTATATATGAACATGTAAAAGAACGATTAGAGGAAGTAGTATGTACAGAAAAAGGGAGTATAGAAAGTTTAAAGATAGCGATAACGAATTACTTTAAAGTGATGGACGAATTACAAGAAGAAGTATTAATTATGTATCAAGAAGTACGTTTTTTACCGAAAGAATCTCTCCCATATGTATTAGAAAAAGAGTTTCAAATGGTAGGAATGTTTGAGGATATTTTAGAACAGTGTACGGAAAATGGAACGTTTATATTAAATAAAAAAGAAATACAGCTTCTTGCACATAATATTTTTATACAAGGACAAATGTGGGGGTTTAGACGCTGGGCGCTGCAAAAACTGTATACGCTTGAAGAATACACAGAAATGCAAATTAGGTATGTGTTGCAAGGTGCCCATATGCTTCCGAAATAAGGAACAGACAAATTATTAATTTTATTACCATATAAAAGTTTCCCGTTTTTTTTGTAGCATATTTGTGCGACTTTTGTTTATAATGAATAGTATGGATTTTTTTAAGCAGACCGTTATATATAAGGTTATATTTGATGAAAGGAAGTGCCGCATAAGTGAATTTTAAGCAATATTCACCAGAAGAGCTAAAAGAATGTTCAATGATTGAAGTTGTACATAGCGTTTTAGGGGATAAAAGACAAGCAACGACATTCAACGAGTTGGTTCAAGAAATCGCTCAAGTGCTGGGACTATCTCAAGAGCAAGTTAATGCGAAACTCGCACAATTTTATACAGACTTAAACATCGATGGACGTTTCATTAATTTAGGAGAAAATCGTTGGGGACTACGCAGCTGGTACCCATATGAGCAAATTGATGAAGAAATCTTACCGCAGCCAAAACCGAAGAAGAAACGTAAAGTTGAAGAAGACGGTTTTGACGACTACATTGAAGAAGATGAAGATGACTTTGACGATGCAGACGGAAATGCAGACGAAGAAGATGATGTAGAAGATTTGGACAAGGTTCTTGAAGAAGAAGACGGAGATGACGACGATCTTGATGATTTAGAAGAAGATGAAGAAGACGACTTCGCTGAAGAAGAACTTGAGTATGATGAAACTGAAGAAGAAGAGGAAGAACTGTAGTTCTTGACTTTTCATTATCGTCCATGTAGAATCATTTTTGGGCTCTTTAAAAAAGGACGATAATACTTTTAAAGTGTAAATATAAAAGAAAATTGCTCCCTACTTATTACTTTATGTGATGAGGGGAGCAATTTTCTTTTTTGTTTTTTGTTTAGAAAATAAAAAGAGTCTAACAATAAGATGGATACAGTGTTATCTACATACGTTGCGCTTTGCAACGGTGATTATATAACAGCAAAATAGAAGGGAGCTTTTTCATGACTAAGTATATTTTTGTAACAGGCGGTGTAGTATCGTCTTTAGGAAAAGGTATTACAGCAGCATCTCTTGGAAGACTTTTAAAAAATCGTGGTTTAAATGTAACGATTCAAAAGTTTGATCCATACATTAACGTAGACCCAGGGACTATGAGCCCATACCAACACGGTGAGGTATTCGTAACAGATGATGGCGCAGAAACTGACTTAGACCTTGGTCACTATGAGCGTTTTATCGACATTAACTTAAACAAATACAGCAACGTAACAACAGGTAAAATTTACTCTTCAGTTCTTCAAAAAGAGCGTCGCGGTGAATATTTAGGAGGAACAGTTCAAGTTATTCCTCACATTACTAACGAAATTAAAGAGCGCGTATATCGTTCTGGCCGTGAAACAAATGCGGATGTTGTTATTACAGAAATCGGCGGAACTGTTGGTGATATCGAGTCTCTACCATTCTTAGAAGCAATCCGTCAAATTAAGAGCGACATCGGTCGTGACAATGTAATGTACATTCACTGTACGTTAATCCCGTACTTAAAAGCAGCGGGTGAAATGAAAACAAAACCAACACAACATAGTGTTAAAGAACTTCGTAGCTTAGGTATTCAACCAAATATTATCGTTGTTCGTACAGAACTTCCT
Organism: Bacillus sp. AY2-1; assembly: GCF_008368965.1. Lineage (NCBI taxonomy): Bacteria > Bacillati > Bacillota > Bacilli > Caryophanales > Bacillaceae > Bacillus > Bacillus sp. AY2-1. The sequence goes on from NZ_QPEL01000017.1 coordinate 90,283, forward strand.
GTTTCTCAAGATATGAAAGACAAGCTTGCATTATTCTGTGACATCGATACAAAAGCAGTTATCGAAGCTCGCGATGCAGATACTTTATATGCGGTTCCATTATCTCTTCAAGAACAAAACATGGACCAAATCGTTTGTGATCACTTAAAATTAGACAATCCAGCTGCAGATATGACAGAGTGGACTGCGCTAGTTAACAAGGTACGTAACCTTTCTAAGAAAACAAAAATCGCTCTTGTTGGTAAATATGTAGAACTTCAAGATGCATATATTTCTGTTGTAGAAGCACTTCGTCATGCTGGTTACTCATTCGATACAGATGTAGAAGTAAAATGGGTAAATGCTGAGCACGTAACAGCAGAAAATGTACAAGAATTAGTAGGAGACACAGATGGTATCCTTGTACCAGGTGGCTTCGGCGATCGTGGTGTAGAAGGTAAAATCGTTGCGATTCAATATGCTCGTGAAAACAAAGTTCCATTCTTAGGAATTTGCTTAGGTATGCAACTTGCATCAATCGAATTCGCACGTAATGTATTAGGTTTAGAAGGTGCTAACTCTTCTGAAATTAACCCTGATACACCATACGCAATCATTGACCTATTACCAGAACAAAAAGATGTAGAGGACCTAGGTGGTACACTTCGTCTTGGTCTATACCCATGTAAGCTTTCTGAAGAAACAAATGCTTACAATGCTTATAATGAGCCGGTTGTATATGAGCGTCATCGTCATCGTTATGAGTTCAACAACCAGTTCCGTCCGGATATGGAAAAAGAAGGATTCGTATTCTCTGGTACAAGCCCAGACGGTCGTCTAGTTGAAATCATTGAATTAAAAGACCACCCTTGGTTCGTAGCAGCACAGTTCCACCCAGAACTTGTTTCTCGTCCAAACCGTCCACAACCATTGTTCCATGACTTCGTAAGAGCTTCTATTACGAATAAAGAGAGCAAGTAATAAAAAAAGCGCCGTCACTTTAAAGTGACGGCGCTTTTTTTTAATATTCGTTTAACATTTCATCGATTGTAAATTTGATTCCGTGATAAGCAAATAAAGCTACTATTAAGCTTGGGAACCCGTAGCGATTACCTTCATCGTCTGGAATAAGGCCTTTTAACAGTTTTGTATCAATATGTACGTCTGTATATTGTTCCAGTGATTTCGTACCTTCTTGAAGAGCAGAAATGCCGACAATAGAGTGTCCCTCTTCTTGTAGTTTTTTTGCAATTTCTACAACTGCTTCATCTGTTGAAAAACGGCTAATAAGAAGTACACGATCCGCAGAGGTTACTTCTGCTTCTTTACCATTTTCAAATAAGCGTTTTGCTTGCTTCATTGGTTCAGCACCGAATAGTGCTTCGGTAACAACACCATCCATTTCATTTGTACCATATAAATAAATGAAACCATCGCCAATTAGTGCTTGAGCAAGTAAACGAGCGCTATCTTCTATATTCATTTCTTCTTTTTGAGAAACTCTGGAGAAATAACCACTTAATTGAGTTGAAAAAATTTTTAACATAATGTTACTCCCTTCGTACGTGTTTGCCGGCTTTCATTATAGTTTATTTTTTTAGAAAGGTGAAATCGTAGGGTAGCATAACAAAATAGGAAACGGTAAAATAAGAAAGAATAGGAAGGAATTTGCCAAAGAATAGCGAAAATAAATCGTTAAGATATAAGAAGCTTTAAATCTTGTACTTACACAGAAAGGTTGGGAATTATGGAAGGTAAAATTTTAATCGTTGATGATCAATATGGGATTCGTGTGTTATTACATGAAGTGTTCCAAAAAGAAGGTTATCAGACATTCCAAGCAGCGAATGGATTTCAAGCTTTAGATATCGTGAAAAAAGATAATCCGGATTTAGTAGTATTAGATATGAAAATTCCAGGCATGGATGGTATAGAGATTTTAAAGCATGTAAAAGAAATTGATGAGAGTATTAAAGTCATTTTAATGACTGCTTATGGAGAGCTTGATATGATCCAAGAAGCAAAAGATTTAGGTGCTTTAATGCATTTTGCTAAACCATTTGATATTGATGAAATTCGTCAAGCTGTGAGAAATGAGCTCGCTGTAGAGGCGTAAAAATGAATTTTTTATAAAAAATATGGAAAAAAGCGTTTACATGGACTATTGTGCAGGTGAATACGGTTGAGTTTTTGAGTACAAGTTGTTATCCTATTGAGTGTAGAAAAAAGTCCGGTATGTAGATATACATATTTTACCTTATTCTGGTCATACTACCAGCGATAAGAACTTATCGGATACAAAAAACGTTTTTTAGGAGGATTCACCATGCCTTTAGTTTCTATGAAAGAAATGCTAAACAAAGCACTAGAAGGAAAATACGCAGTTGGTCAATTCAACATGAACAACTTAGAGTGGACTCAAGCTATCTTAGCTGCTGCGGAAGAAGAAAAATCTCCTGTAATCCTAGGTGTATCTGAGGGTGCAGCTCGTCATATGACTGGTTTCAAAACAGTTGTAGCTATGGTTAAAGCTTTAATCGAAGAAATGAACATCACTGTTCCTGTAGCGATTCACCTTGACCATGGTTCAAGCTTCGAAAAATGTAAAGAAGCAATTGATGCAGGTTTCACATCTGTAATGATCGACGCTTCTCACCACCCATTCGAAGAAAACGTTGAAACTACTAAACAAGTAGTAGAATACGCACACGCTCGTAACGTATCTGTTGAAGCTGAGCTTGGAACAGTTGGCGGACAAGAAGACGACGTAATCGCTGAAGGCGTAATTTACGCTGATCCAGCAGAGTGTAAGCACCTTGTTGAAGCAACAGGTATCGATTGCCTAGCTCCAGCTTTAGGTTCTGTACACGGTCCTTACAAAGGTGAGCCTAACTTAGGATTCGCTGAAATGGAACAAGTTCGTGACTTCACTGGCGTACCTTTAGTATTACACGGTGGTACTGGTATCCCAACTGCTGATATCGTAAAAGCTATCTCTTTAGGTACTTCAAAAATCAACGTAAACACTGAGAACCAAATCGAGTTTACAAAAGCTGTTCGTGAAGTATTAAACAAAGACCAAGAAGTTTACGATCCTCGTAAATTTATCGGACCTGGCCGCGACGCTATTAAAGCAACTGTTGCTGGTAAAATGCGTGAGTTCGGTTCTAACGGTAAAGCGTAAGAATAAAATTCCGTTTTGGAAACCGTCTAGTCTTTTAGACGGTTTCCTTTCGTTGTATAATGAAAGCGTGAACAAGTCGAAAGATTTTATCATTTTTGGTTTTTAAATAGAAAATAATGTGCATAGTCCTATTAATAAATGTGATAACGTATCTAAATTGATAAAGTGAATTCGATGAATAGTTGATCTTTATCTATTCGTGCTACAGGAGAAATGAAGATAATGGTTTCCTATTTATCCCGCATTAAAGGGCAGTAAGACCCCCACCTCAAAATTTAGTGGAAGCAAAGAAGTTAGGTGGGGGTCAACTGCCCGTAAAAGCCCGATTGGTTCAACTAATAACCAGTGGGGGATAAACACCCCCGACTAATTAAAGTTTCACTTTATTGAGTTTTGGGATGGAAAGAGTAATTGAGATTCTTAAGGGGAGCTTTCTATAAAAATATAGAAAGTAAATACATTCACAAGAAGGGAGCTCAATATGGAAAAATTGCTAATTGAAGGCGGAAGAGCTTTAAATGGAACAATTCGAGTAAGCGGTGCAAAGAACAGTGCCGTTGCATTAATTCCAGCGACAATTTTAGCAGATACTCCAGTAACTATTGGTGGTGTCCCTAATATTTCGGACGTGAAAATGTTAGGAGACTTACTAGAGGAAATTGGAGGGAAAGTAACTTATGGACAGGAGGAAGAGATGGTAGTCGATCCTTCTAACATGGTTGCAATGCCTTTGCCAAATGGAAAAGTGAAAAAGTTGCGCGCTTCTTATTATTTAATGGGTGCGATGCTTGGCCGTTTTAAAAAAGCTGTTATTGGGCTTCCGGGTGGATGTCATTTAGGACCGAGGCCAATTGATCAGCATATTAAAGGGTTTGAAGCGCTGGGTGCACATGTTACAAATGAACAAGGTGCCATCTATTTAAGGGCAGATGAACTACATGGAGCACGTATTTATTTAGATGTTGTTAGTGTGGGAGCTACGATTAATATTATGCTAGCAGCTGTACGAGCGAAAGGTAGAACTGTTATTGAAAATGCAGCGAAAGAGCCCGAGATTATTGATGTAGCTACATTGTTAACAAGCATGGGAGCACGTATTAAAGGTGCTGGTACAGATGTAATCCGAATAGATGGTGTGGACTCTTTACATGGTTGTCACCATACTATCATCCCAGATCGTATCGAAGCTGGTACGTATATGATTCTAGGAGCTGCATCAGGAGGAGAAGTAACGGTTGATAACGTTATTCCTCAGCACTTAGAATCAGTTACTGCAAAGCTAAGAGAAGCTGGTGTTCAAGTTGAAACGAACGATGATCAAATTACGGTGAACGGTAATAGAAAGTTAAAAGTAGTTGATATCAAAACGCTTGTATATCCAGGTTTTCCAACAGATTTACAACAGCCGTTTACGACGCTTTTAACAAAAGCGCACGGGACGGGAGTTGTAACAGATACAATTTACGGTGCCCGTTTCAAACACATTGATGAATTACGTCGTATGAATGCTCAAATTAAAGTAGAAGGTCGTTCGGCAATTGTAACTGGTCCTGTGTTACTGCAAGGTGCAAAAGTGAAGGCGAGTGATTTACGAGCGGGAGCGGCACTTGTTATTGCAGGGTTAATGGCAGATGGAATTACAGAAGTAACAGGACTTGAGCATATTGATCGAGGTTATGAGAATATAGTGGACAAGCTTAAAGGGCTTGGAGCAAACATTTGGCGAGAACAAATGACAAAACAAGAAATTGAAGAGATGAAGAACGCATAAGTGATACTTCCGCAAGGGGGAAGCGAAGGATCACTACTTGCGGAAGTACACTTTATAGAAAAACACGGTTCACAAAATACGGCAGAAATATAAAGACTTAAAGGAGAGGGATTATTGTGGAAAGAAGTTTATCTATGGAGTTAGTACGTGTAACAGAGGCTGCAGCATTATCATCAGCGCGTTGGATGGGGCGCGGGAAAAAAGATGAAGCAGACGGTGCAGCAACATCAGCTATGCGTGATGTATTTGATACAATTCCGATGAAAGGTACAGTTGTAATTGGTGAAGGTGAGATGGATGAAGCACCAATGCTATATATCGGAGAGAAATTAGGTACAGGATATGGACCACGTGTAGACGTTGCAGTTGATCCTTTAGAAGGGACAAACATCGTAGCAGCTGGTGGCTGGAATGCTCTTGCTGTTATTGCAATTGCAGACCATGGTAATTTGTTACATGCTCCTGACATGTACATGGATAAAATCGCGGTTGGCCCAGAAGCAGTTGGGGCGGTCGACATTGATGCGCCTATTATTGATAACTTACGTGCAGTTGCGAAAGCGAAAAATAAAGATATTGAAGATGTTGTAGCGACAGTTTTAAATCGCCCACGTCATCAAGAAATTATCGAAGAAATTCGTAAAGCTGGTGCTCGTATTAAATTAATTAATGATGGAGATGTAGCTGGAGCGATTAATACAGCGTTTGATCGTACAGGTGTAGATATTTTATTTGGATCTGGTGGAGCACCTGAAGGTGTATTAGCAGCAGTTGCTTTAAAATGTTTAGGTGGAGAAATTCACGGAAAACTATTGCCACAAAACGAAGCTGAATTAGCGCGTTGTAAAAAAATGGGCATAGAAGACATTAATCGTATCCTTCGTATGGAGGACTTAGTAAAAGGTGACGATGCAATCTTTGCAGCAACAGGTGTAACAGATGGAGAACTATTACGCGGTGTTCAATTTAAAGGTAGCGTAGGAACAACGCAATCTCTTGTTATGCGTGCGAAATCAGGCACAGTTCGCTTCGTAGATGGTCGTCATAGCTTAAATAAAAAACCGAACTTGGTTATTAAGTAAAAGGTGGAAGCGGCTCGCTCAGAATCGCAGGACATTGGAACTCTCGACCTTGAAGCGCTCTTTGCTTCGAGTGAGAGAGTGAAATGACCGGAGATTCTAGCCGCTGGAACTGGATTTAAGTAAAAAGCGTAAGCAGCTTGCTCAGAAGGGGAAGGCATTGGAACTCCTGACGAAGAGGCGTTTTGTGCCTCGCAGGAAGGGGTGAAATGACTGACCCTTCTAGCCACCGACCATTCTAGCTGCTGAAGCTGGATTAAATAAAAAGCGTAAGCGGCTCCTTCAGAAAGGTTAAAATGGTCGATCTTTTTAACTATCGGAGCTGGAACTAAACTAAATAAGAAGCGAAGACAAATTTTCTTGTCTTCGCTTCTTGTATTTGTGTTCCAACGTATTGATTAAAACTAGATAAAAGGGTTACAATAGTGAATATTACCCTACTTGAACTTATTGCCTTTCATTATTAATTATTTGCCTTCCGTATTTTTCCCTTTACCCATGAAAAAAGAGAATAACGTTAAAGTGTGGTGTCTGAATGAATTTGTCAATTGCAGCATTAGAAAACATGAAATTAAAAGAGTTATACGAGCTTGCGAAAGAATTTAAGATTTCGTATTATAGCAAGTTAACGAAAAAAGAGTTAATCTTTTCTATTTTGAAAGCTCGAGCAGAAAAAGAAGGTTTCTTTTTCATGGAAGGCGTATTAGAAATTATTCAATCAGAAGGATTTGGATTCCTACGTCCTATCAACTATTCTCCAAGCTCAGAAGATATTTATATCTCAGCTTCGCAAATTCGTCGTTTCGATTTACGTAATGGAGACAAAGTTTCTGGTAAAGTACGACCTCCGAAAGAAAATGAACGCTATTTTGGGTTATTACAAGTTGAAGCTGTAAACGGAGATGATCCAGATTCAGCAAAAGAGCGTGTGCATTTCCCTGCATTAACACCATTATACCCAGATCGCCAAATGAAATTGGAAACGGAACCGAAAAAGTTACCGACACGTATCATGGATTTAATCGCACCAGTTGGATTTGGACAACGTGGTTTAATTGTTGCGCCTCCAAAGGCTGGTAAAACAAGTCTATTAAAAGAAATTGCACACAGTGTTACAACAAATCATCCAGAAGCAGAATTAATTGTTCTTTTAATTGATGAGCGTCCAGAGGAAGTAACAGACATTGAACGTTCTGTTAAGGGTGACGTTGTAAGTTCTACTTTTGATGAAGTACCAGAAAATCATATTAAAGTAGCTGAACTTGTGTTAGAACGTGCAATGCGTCTTGTAGAGCACAAAAAAGATGTTATCATTTTAATGGATAGTATTACCCGTTTAGCGCGAGCTTACAACCTCGTTATTCCGCCAAGTGGTAGAACATTATCGGGTGGTATCGACCCAGCGGCTTTCCATAGACCGAAGCGTTTCTTTGGAGCTGCACGTAATATTGAAGAAGGCGGTAGCTTAACGATTTTAGCAACAGCCCTTGTTGATACAGGATCTCGTATGGACGATGTTATTTACGAGGAATTTAAAGGAACTGGAAATATGGAACTTCACTTAGATCGTTCGTTAGCTGAACGTCGTATCTTCCCAGCGATTGATATTCGTCGTTCTGGTACACGTAAAGAAGATCTATTAATTCCAAAAGAGCATTTAGACAAGTTATGGGGCATTCGTAAAACAATGCGTGATACACCAGACTTTGTTGAAAGTTTCTTACGTAAGCTTCGTCAAACGAAGACAAACGAAGAATTTTTACAAAACATTGTTGCAGACTCTAAAAGGTATGTAACAACTAAGTAAAGGGAAAAGATTGGGACTCGCTTATTTTATAGTAAGCGAGTTTTCTTATGCCTTTTAGGTGATATTAAAGAGAGAAATAAGTGGGAGAACCTTAGCTGGTCAGAGCTGAGCGAGCCCAAGCCACTTTAAATTTCAAAAGACAAAAACAGGTAGTTGCAAAATGAAGTTAGCCTTGTTATAATTTCATCATATGTGTTTCATCAATATAGTTGTGTATGCAGCTGAAGATGAAAAACTCTGTTTCGAAAATGATTCAGGGCGGAAGGAGATGAAAAGAATGAAAGCAGGAATTCACCCAGATTACAAGAAAGTTGTATTCATGGACACAAACACAGGCTTCAAATTCTTAAGCGGGTCTACTAAAGGCTCTAGCGAAACTGTTGAGTGGGAAGATGGTAACACTTATCCATTACTAAAAGTTGAGATCAGTTCTGATTCTCACCCATTCTACACTGGACGTCAGAAGTTTGCTACTGCAGACGGACGCGTTGATCGCTTCAATAAGAAATACGGTATCAAGTAATAAAAACATAAAACAGGCAAGTGTATGTATTCGCTTGTCTGTTTTTTTTGTGAAAATATTATACCTTTACCCTACTTTTAACTAAAAAGTAGATGAAAGGAGAGCTTCATGTACTTAATAAATCAAAATGGCTGGATTGAAGTGATTTGCGGTAGTATGTTTTCTGGTAAATCAGAAGAGTTAATCCGCCGTGTGCGCCGTACGCAATTTGCAAAACAACATGCAATTGTATTTAAACCATGTATTGATAATCGCTATAGTGAAGAAGACGTTGTATCACATAACGGATTAAAGGTAAAAGCAGTTCCTGTTTCAGCTTCAAAAGATATATTTGAACATATCACTGAAGATATGGATGTAATTGCAATCGATGAGGTACAATTCTTTGATGGGGACATTGTGGAAGTGGTGCAAGTATTGGCAAATCGTGGCTATCGTGTCATTGTAGCTGGTTTAGACCAAGATTTCCGTGGTCTACCATTTGGACAAGTTCCTCAGCTGATGGCAATTGCTGAACATGTAACAAAGCTACAAGCAGTATGTTCTGCATGTGGATCTCCGGCAAGTCGTACACAACGATTAATTGATGGAGAACCAGCGGCATTTGATGATCCGATTATTTTAGTTGGGGCTTCAGAATCGTATGAACCACGATGTCGTCATTGTCATGCAGTTCCTACAAACAAAGACAAGTAAAACTCGCTGCGCAAGGCGGGTTTTTTTCAGAATGGAGAGTGTGGGTGGTGTGAGCCACTTATGCTTTTAAATATTATCTAGCTCCAGCGGCTAGAATCTCCGGCCATTTCACTCTCTCGCTTGAAGCAAAAAGCGCTTCAAGGTCGAGAGCTCCAATGGCCTGCGATTCTGAGCAAGCCGCTTACGCTTTTAAATATAATTTGCGTTTTTTTGAGTAAGTACCATATACTATTTGTATTAGATACTAGGATGTAGAGGTGAATGATGTGTTAGATCGTTTGCAAGCTGTAGAAAATCGTTATGAGAAGTTAAATGAATTGTTAAGTGACCCAGAGGTTATTAGCGATACAAATAAGCTTCGTGAATATTCAAAGGAACAGTCTGATATACAGGAAACGGTAGAGGTGTATCGTGAGTATAAGGATGTTCGTGAGCAATTAAAAGATGCGAAAGCAATGTTAGAAGAGAAGTTAGACGCAGAAATGCGTGACATGGTAAAAGAAGAGGTTTCTGAGTTAGAATCACAAGAAAAAACGTTATCAGAACGTCTGAAAATTTTACTAGTTCCAAAGGACCCTAATGATGATAAGAACGTTATCGTTGAGGTTCGTGGGGCTGCTGGTGGCGACGAGGCCGCTTTATTTGCTGGTGACTTATACCGCATGTATAGCCGTTATGCTGAGGTTCAAGGTTGGAAAACAGAAATTATCGAGGCTAGCTATACAGAGTTAGGTGGATATAAAGAGATTATCTTTATGATTAACGGTAAAGGTGCTTTCGCGAAGCTGAAATTCGAGAATGGTGCTCACCGTGTACAACGTGTTCCTGAAACGGAATCTGGTGGACGTATTCATACATCTACAGCAACTGTAGCTGTATTACCAGAGGCAGAAGAAGTAGAAATCGACATTCACGAGAAAGATGTTCGTGTTGATACATTTGCTTCTAGTGGTCCTGGTGGACAAAGTGTTAATACAACGATGTCAGCGGTACGTTTAACACATTTACCGACTGGTGTAGTTGTATCTTGTCAGGATGAGAAATCACAAATTAAGAATAAAGAAAAAGCGATGAAAGTATTACGCGCACGTGTTTATGATAAGTTTAGACAAGAAGCACAAGCTGAATATGATCAAAACCGTAAACAAGCTGTTGGTACGGGCGATCGTTCAGAGCGTATTCGTACGTATAACTTCCCGCAAAACCGTGTTACAGACCATCGAATCGGTTTAACGATTCAAAAGCTAGATCAAATCTTACAAGGTAAGTTAGATGATTTCATCAATGCCTTAGTGATGGAAGATCAGGCTCAAAGGATGGAGGCAGCTGAGTAATGCGTGTCTATGAAGCCCTGAAATGGGCTTCTTCTTTTTTACAGGAAAATGGACGAGATGAAAATGCGGGAGAAATTGTCCTTTGTCATGTATTAAAGATGAACAGAACAGGATTACTTATGAATATGCGTGAAGAAATAAATGAGGAACAAGAGGCAAGCTTTACGGAGTTTATCCACAAGCATGTAGAAGGTATTCCTATTCAATATATGATTGGTTATGAAATGTTTTATGGCCGGTCGTTCTTTGTGAATGAAGAAGTATTAATACCAAGACCGGAAACAGAAGAGCTTATAGTAGGAGTATTAGAAAGAATTGAGCGCCATTTTGGCGACAAGGAACTACATGTAGCAGATATAGGCACAGGTAGTGGAGCGATTTCTATTACGCTTGCTTTAGAAAATAAAAATCTCCACGTGTATACAGTAGATATTGCACAAGAGTCGATTGAAGTTGCAAAAGAAAATGCAAAAGCTTTAGGTGCAGAAGTAACGTTCTATCACGGTGATTTATTGTCACCATTTCATAAAACGGGTCAAAAGCTAGATGTTGTTGTTTCAAATCCTCCATATATACCGGAAGAGGATTGGCGTGGTCTTTCTCCTGTTGTGAAAGAGCATGAGCCGAAGAGAGCGCTTGTTGGTGGAGAAGACGGATTAGATTTTTATCGCCGTTTTATGGAAGAATTGCCGAATGTGTTGCAGGAGAAAGCAATTGTAGCGTTTGAAATTGGAGTAGGACAAGGTGAGGATGTAAAAAGATTGTTACAACAAGCTTTTCCACATGCCCATGTTGAGGTTGTTTTTGATATTAACGGAAAAGACCGTATGGTATTTGCAGAGATGGAGTAAGGTTCACACCTTACTCCATTTTTTTGTGGGAAAATTCATATAGATTTTGAATTTAATAGTTTAGAAATATGAAAGTCTGTCCACACTGTTTGTAGAGGGGACGGTGGAGGAAATGAAAAAACAAGTTATTGCTTATCTTCTTATATTATTAATTGGTGCACAGTTACTTGTGCAGTTTGGATATATGAAAGCTGATGCAAAAGGGCCTTCAGTTATTCCGAAAGAGGCCGTTCGATTACGAATTTTAGCAAATAGTGATTCAGATAAAGACCAGGCATTAAAGCGTAAAGTGCGTGATGAAGTAAAAGCACAAATTGATGGATGGGTAGCGGATTTAACTTCATTTGAAGAGGCGCGCAAAGTAATTCAAAGTCATATTCCAGAAATCGAGAAAACGGTGGAAAATACGTTAAAAAGAGAAGGAAGTAAAGAATCATTTCAAGTGAAATTTAGTAAGAATGTAAAGTTTCCTACAAAGGTATATGGGAATTTTATTTATCCAGCAGGAGAATATGAAGCGGTATTGATTACAATTGGAGAAGGTGAAGGGGCGAACTGGTGGTGTGTATTATTTCCACCAATGTGTTTCTTAGATTTTTCGAGTGGGACAGCTGTAAGAAAAGAAGAGCACGTTGTGAAGGCGGAATCTCCTGAAGAGGAGCAGGTGAAACAACTAGATGAGGAAGTAGTAAATACAGAAGAGAAGAAAGTGGATAAGGTTAAAGAAACGAAAGTTGTAAAACAGGAAGTAGTAAAAGAAGTAACAGCTTCTGAAAAGAAAGTAGTAAAAAATGAAACAAAAGTCGAAGAGCAGCCTGTAAGTAAAGAAGAAACAAAAACGGTGGAAAAAGTGGAGAAACCTGTGGAGAAAAAACAAGAAAAGCAAAATGAGTATGTAAAAGTAGAAGAGGAAGAAAAAAAGCCAGAAGTTAAATTGTTTATTGTAGAAGCTTTTACATCTTTATTCTCTAAATAGTACTATTAATAAATCCCTCCTCATATATAAAAATGAGGAGGGATTTATTATGAAGAAAGTGTATTTTGCTACGAAAGCAGATGTGGAAAGATTACATTCTTTTTTCGGACAAGCTAATAAAAAAGATGATAAAATAAATGAGTTGTACGCACAATTTATGATTTTGGAAGAGGCGGAAGAAATAAGAGCTGTAATTGGTTATGAACAAAGTGGGGAAGATGTACTTATTCGTTCTTGTTTATTCACACCTCATGTGGATAAACAGACTTTCTTATATTTTTTTGAAATGTTTTTGCAGTATATGAAAGAAAAAAGTGTTCAACAATTGTACTTACTAACAAACCATCCACAATCTGTACCGATCTTTCAGTTCTTTGACTTTTTTACTATAGAAAAGGATGAGGTTCCAGAGGGTATTCAACAGTTAGAACATTTTTGTAAAAATATAAAAGAGCAGAATGCAATAATACTAAATTGTCAGCTATTCACAAAGTTATCCACGGATTAATTGGGTTTATCCACATTTTGTGGATAAACCTTGTTTGTCTTTTGGATAAATCTCATAGTAAACTAAAAATAGACAAGTATTTAAGGGTAGAAAAGGACGTGGAAAAAAATGCATACAAATATGTGGGTTGTGGATAATGTTGTGGAAAGAAAAAAATATTATCCACAGTTACAAGAAGCAGCAAAATTATTAAGAGAAAATGAGGCGGTTGCTTTCCCTACGGAAACAGTATATGGGTTAGGTGCAAATGCGATGGATGATGAAGCAATCGCGAAAATTTTCGAAGCGAAAGGAAGACCGAGTGATAATCCACTCATTGTCCACATAGGTACAAAATCTCAGTTAGATGGGATTGTGAAAGAAATCCCACCAGTTGCAGAGAAGTTAATGGCGCATTTTTGGCCAGGACCATTAACAATTATTTTGCCGAGAAAAGAAGGGATTTCAGAGAGGGTGACGGCGGGACTTAATACGGTTGGGGTAAGAATGCCTGATCATCCAGTTGCACTTGCTCTTATTGAAGAGGCGAATGTACCTGTTGCGGCACCAAGTGCGAATCGTTCAGGGCGTCCAAGTCCAACACTAGCTTCTCACGTATATGAAGATTTGAATGGGAAGATTGCAGGTATTGTTGATGGTGGTGCAACTGGAGTAGGCGTTGAATCAACTGTAATTGATTGTACAAGCACGGTTCCAACAATATTACGTCCAGGTGGGATTACGAAAGAACAATTAGAAGCGGTGATAGGTACCGTTTCTTTAGATCCAGCTTTAAAGGATGAGAAGGAAAAACCGAAATCACCTGGAATGAAATACACACATTATGCGCCGAAAGCACCACTTAGTATTGTTGAGGGCTCGCGTGAGTTTATTCAGCAACTTGTGGATGAGAAAAAGGAAGAAGGATTTAAAGTAGGCGTATTAACGACGGAAGAGTATCAGCATGTATATAACGCAGATGTTATATTGTCTTGTGGTGTTAGAAGTGACTTAGCTAGCGTTGCGACTAAATTATATGATGTACTTAGAACATTTGATGCAAGTGAAGTGGATGTTATTTTTAGTGAGTCGTTCCCTAATGAAGGAATAGGAAATGCTATTATGAATCGTTTAACAAAAGCGGCAGGACATCATATTATTATTGAATGATAAGGTAAGGTTAGCAAACAGAATATTTCTCCTTGGATAAGCATATTGTGAAGTAGCACGTCCAAGGAGGGGCATGAATGACGTTTGAACAGCTAATACCTTTAATAATTATGGCATTCGCCTTAGGGATGGATGCGTTCTCGGTGAGTCTTGGTATGGGGATGATGCCCCTAAAGTTAAGACAAATCCTGTATATTGGTATGACGATAGGGATATTTCATATTATTATGCCATTTATAGGGATGGTACTAGGTCGTTTTTTATCAGAGAAGTATGGAGATATTGCACATTTTGCGGGTGCTATTTTATTAATCGGACTAGGTTTTTATATCGTATATTCGACCATTTTACAAAATGGAGAGACTAGAACTGTCCCTATTGGAATTAGCTTATTCGTATTTGCATTTGGCGTTAGTATAGATAGTTTCTCAGTAGGGCTTAGTCTTGGTATTTATGGGGCACAAACAATCATTACGATATTACTTTTTGGATTTGTTAGCATGTTGTTAGCGTGGATTGGTTTATTAATTGGTAGACATGCGAAAGATATGCTCGGTACATATGGCGAGATAGTAGGTGGCATCATTCTAGTTGGATTTGGATTATATATCCTTTTTCCTATATAATTTTATGTAGGAGGGAATTATGAACAAGCTATTGGGATGGTATGTTAAGTTTTTAACCTTCTTTCCTCGATGGCTAAGAAGGCTTATAATTTGGGGTATTATTTTGCAAATTGCAATTTTAGGTTGGATTAAGTTAATTCGCGAATAGTAAGATAGCTCCTTTCTGTGCATAGTTTTGTTTGTACTATATTGATTGCGCTAAAAAATTACACATATAGAAAGGATGAGATGAATGACAAGATTGAAGCAAGTTTTTGGTATTATTATTAGTTTTTTTGTTTTTTGGTTTAGTATGCTCGGTGTACAAATGTTTGCTGAGTTTTTAGATATTGAGTCATTGAAATTTGTTGCGGGAAAGACTGAGGCGGCGCGTGCTTTTTACTCTCCGTACCCGTTTTTAATTGTTTTTCTTATTACACTGCTTTCCCTATACTTCTTCGTAATTAAGCTAGGGAAACCGAAAAAAGAAAAACTGCCTACTTTAGAGGAAAAGAAGGAAGAATTACAATGATAAAAATCCCCTGCTAAAAAGCAGGGGATTTTTATGTTTGAGTGATGGCAGGAATCGATTCTGAACGAGCCGCTTCCGCTTTTAGATATTATCCAGTTCCAGCGGCTAGAATGGTCGGTGGCTTCGCGTCTTCCTGTGAGGCAAAAAGCGCCTCTACGTCAGAAGCTCCATCCCCCTCTCATTCTGAACGAGCCGCTTCCGCTTTTAAACTGGCCTAACCAGTTCAAATTGTTCTCCTAATTTTGCATAGTTGTGTCCTGCTAGGCGGCTTATTGGTTTGAGTCCTTCTGCGTGAATGCGCCCTTTTTCATATAGATGCTCGGCAACGTGGAAACGAACGACGCGTCCAATTAGTAGATCACAAGCTGGTGAGTCTTCTGTTCCACCAAGTGGAATTGCACGTTCTAATATACATTCCATTCGAATATTTGCTTCTTTTACACCTGGAACAGAGATGACTTCACTTTCAATTGGTGTTAGTTTTGCTAGTTCAATTTCACTTTCATTTGGCGGGAGATTAGCTGCTGTTTCGTTAATTGCTGCTACATATGATTCGTCAGAAATATGTACGACAAATTCACCTTTTTCAATTGCGTTTCGGGAAGTGTCCTTTCTTTCTCCGGCTTTTCGTTGTACAGAAACAGAGATAAGTGGTGGATTAGCAGCGACAATATTGAAATAACTATATGGTGCGCCGTTTAATACACCGTCTTTTGTTACAGAAGTAACGAATGCGACAGGGCGAGGGATGATACTTCCAGTAAGTAATTTGTAATTATCTTTTTCAGTTTGTTCATTTGGATTAATGGATAACATGCTTGTAATCCCCTTTCTAAATATGAATACTTATTGTTTGTTTACAAGATATCGGTGAGAAAATCCTGCTGGAAATAATATTTTGTTTCATAAAAAGAACTTACTTCAATTGTAATGAAGTAAGTTCTTTTTCAAGAATCTCAAGATTGAGATGAAAATTAAAGTAAAACGTATGCGCCAGGTCCGATTAAAGCTACACCAACAGCAACAGCGATTAACATTAAATTATATTCATATCCGTTTTGTGTCACCCAGTAACCATTTTTCCCGTGAACAGTGAAGATAGCCATTAACATTGTTCCAACGATAAATAATGAGCCAACTATAATGAAAATACCTGATGCGAATAAGAAACCACCTAGTAATTCAGTTGCACCAGCCATAAATGCCATAAATACACCAGGACGTAAACCGATTGATTCCATCCAGCCACCTGTTCCTTTTAAACCGTAACCGCCGAACCAACCAAATAATTTCTGAGCACCATGACCCATGAATGTAATTCCTATAATAAGACGAATAATAAGAAGACCGAAATCCATCATTTTTAAAAACCTCCTAAAAGTTATCAACTTACCTTATGTAAGTAATAATAAAATAGTTACTTACTTTAGTCAAGCGGATTTTGAAAAAAGTTTGAATTAAATTTTACAAATTAACAACAAAAAACAAAATGTAGTAAAGACCTCTAGACAAGTTGGGCAAAAAAAGAGAAAATATAAATAGAAGTTAACTTCTTATTGTTATTCAGACAATCAGAATTGACTGGAATTTTGTGAAGCGCTACAATAAGAGTCTATTAGTAATGACGTAATTTATTTCGAAAGCGTTTTTACAGTATAATATTCGAAGTATGAAGTCTTACATGTATCCCGAGCTTTACTAGGGATTGCCCTATAAACTTTTAGGTAAATTATAAGGAGGACTATCCTATGTTTAAAAAATTATTTGGTCTTGGTTCAAAAACAAATGAAGAAACAATCGTAGCTCCATTAACTGGAGCAGTGAAAAATATTGAAGAAGTACCAGATCCAGTATTCGCTGGTCGTATGATGGGTGACGGTGTTGCAATCGATCCTACTGAAGGTGTAGTTGTATCTCCAGTTGATGGTGAAATCGTACAATTATTCCACACAAAACATGCTATCGGAATTAAAGCGAAAAACGGCACAGAAATTTTAATCCACGTTGGATTAGAAACTGTAAAAATGGAAGGCGAAGGTTTCGAAGCTCACGTTTCTGAAGGCCAAGCTGTAAAAGCTGGAGATAAATTAATCTCATTCGACTTAGAATTAATCCGTGAAAAAGCGAAAAGCACAATTACTCCAATCGTTATTACAAACACAGATGCAGCTGAGTCTATTAAGACAACTGTAGGCGTAACAGCTACAAAAGGTTCAACAGAAGTAATGAAAGTTACAATGAAATAATTGCTGTATAAGAGGAATCCGTTTCGTATGAAATGGATTCCTTATTTTTGTTGCATATTCAGTAGGTATGTTAAAATACTCTGGGCACTTGGAAATAGGGTTTCACATATATGTGGATAAGGCGCATTTTTCTTAGAAAAAATATAAGAGAACTGCGCTTTTTGTATATTCACATTTCTTTTGTTCTATTCTAATGTAAGTTATGATGAGTGGTAAGAAATCGAATATAGGGGTGGGGTTGGATGAAACGAGTGTTATTTGTTTGTACTGGCAATACATGTCGTAGTCCGATGGCTGAGGCGTTGCTTCGTCATCACGGAGGAGATAGGTTTGAAGTGCAATCTGCCGGTGTTTTCGCCTATCCTGGGAGCGATGCATCGGTATATGCGAAGGAAGCTTTAGCTGAAAAAGGGATTTCAATTAATCATGCCGCGCAGCAAGTAAACGAAACTTTGCTTGATTGGGCTGATATTGTCGTAACGATGACAGAAAATCATAAACACATTGTACTTGGGCATTATCCGAGTGTTGAAAAGAAATTGAATACGTTATATGGATTAACTGAAGGTATAGGTAAGGACATTTCAGATCCATTTGGAGGCTCGCTTTCTATTTATAAAGAAACGTTAGATGAGATGGAAAAACTTGTACAAACTTTACTGAAAAAACATTCAGTAGGTTGATGTTTCGTGTATAATACGATATTGGAGATCACTTCGTCCTATTGAGGTGGCGAGTGTGAAATGAAGATAATTGATTGAAACTTTGGAGGGGTAAAAATGAAAGTAGTAATAGCATCTGATCACGGCGGTATGAATATCCGCAAAGAACTTGTAAGTTTATTAGAAGAGTTAAATATTGAATATATTGATTTAGGTTGTGAATGTGAAGCTGGTTCTGTTGATTACCCTGACTTTGCGTTTCCGGCAGCTGAAATGGTAGCGAACGGTGAAGTAGATCGTGGTATTTTAGTTTGTGGGACAGGCATTGGTATGTCAATCGCAGCAAACAAAGTAAATGGTATCCGTTGTGCGTTAGTTCATGATACTTTCAGTGCGAAAGCAACGAGAGAGCATAATGACACTAACATGCTAGCAATGGGCGAGCGTGTAATTGGTGCTGGTCTAGCGCGTGATATCGCAAAAATCTGGTTAACAACTGACTATGAAGGTGGTCGTCACGAAAACCGCGTAGGAAAAATTAAAACATACGAAACGAAGTAATAGATTCTAACTATTGGTAGTGTGAAATATAATTTGGTGAACCAACCTGTGAAAGGAAGAGGCGTAATGACAGAAATCGTAAAAGTAAGAGAACAGCTACAAATGTCGCTTTCTGATTTCCAAGAACAAGCTTCATTACAAAGCGGTCAAATTTTTGTAGTGGGTTGTAGCACGAGCGAAGTGCTAGGCGAAAGAATTGGAACATCAGGAACGATGGAAGTAGCAGAGGCGATTTTTTCTGAGTTAAAACAATTTCAAGAGCGAACAGGTATTGAATTAGCGTTTCAATGTTGTGAGCATTTAAACCGTGCTTTAGTAGTTGAGAGAGAAGTAGCGATAAAATATCAATTTGAAATTGTAACAGTTACGCCTGTTAGATCAGCAGGTGGTGCATTGGGGACATATGCGTATCACAATTTGAAAGATCCGGTAGTAGTTGAGTTTATTAAAGCAGATGCAGGAATGGATATTGGTGATACATTTATTGGTATGCATTTAAAACATGTAGCTGTTCCGGTTCGTACAAGTGTGAAGGCAATTGGAAGTGCGCATGTAACGATGGCCAAAACACGTGGAAAACTAATTGGCGGAGCACGTGCTGTTTACGCGGTGACGGAAGAGACTACCACTTGCCGTTAAATATGAGAAATTAGGAAGTCATATAGTAGCTGTTTATCATAAGATAAAAGGTATGTTGTCTGACTTTATAGTAGAAGAAAGAAAAGACCGATTTTCGGTCTTTTTTTTCTTTTATGATATAGAAAGTCATGTTAGAATGTAGTTGAAAACATGAAGGTTCGAAAGAATTACAACCTGAATTTTCGTTTTTTCTGAATAAATGAGAAAAAACTGTTGGGAATCGATGTAATTCGTTCAGAAAAGGGGGATTTTGGTGGATCATTTAAAACGTCAAGATGAAAAGGTATTTGCTGCAATTGAGGCAGAACTAGGAAGACAGCGTTCAAAGATTGAGTTAATTGCTTCGGAAAACTTTGTAAGTGAAGCGGTAATGGAGGCGCAAGGTTCTGTTTTAACAAATAAGTATGCTGAAGGATATCCTGGAAAACGTTACTATGGTGGCTGTGAACACGTAGACGTAGTAGAAGATATCGCACGTGATCGCGTAAAAGAAATTTTTGGCGCAGAGCACGTAAACGTTCAACCACACTCTGGTGCACAAGCGAACATGGCAGTATACTTCACAATTTTAGAGCAAGGCGATACAGTACTTGGTATGAATTTATCTCATGGTGGTCACTTAACACACGGAAGCCCTGTTAACTTCAGTGGAGTACAATATAATTTCGTAGAATATGGCGTGGATGCTGACTCTCACCGTATTAATTACGATGATGTATTAGCAAAAGCGAAAGAACATAAACCAAAATTAATCGTTGCAGGTGCAAGTGCATACCCTCGTGTTATCGATTTCAAACGATTCCGTGAGATTGCAGATGAAGTGGGTGCATACTTAATGGTGGATATGGCACATATCGCTGGTTTAGTAGCTGCTGGCTTACATCCAAATCCAGTACCACATGCACATTTCGTTACAACGACAACACATAAAACGTTACGTGGTCCGCGCGGTGGTATGATTTTATGTGAAGAGAAGTTTGCAAAACAAATTGATAAATCAATCTTCCCTGGTATTCAAGGTGGTCCACTTATGCACGTAATCGCTGCAAAAGCTGTTGCGTTTGGTGAGACACTTCAAGAGGATTTCAAAACGTATGCACAAAATATCATTAACAATGCGAACCGCTTAGCTGAAGGTCTTCAAAAAGAAGGACTTACACTTGTTTCTGGCGGAACAGACAATCACTTAATCTTGATTGATGTTCGTAACCTAGAAATCACAGGTAAAGTAGCAGAGCACGTATTAGATGAAGTTGGTATTACAGTGAACAAAAATACAATTCCATTTGAAACAGCAAGCCCATTTGTAACAAGTGGTGTACGTATCGGTACAGCAGCTGTAACATCTCGTGGTTTCGGTTTAGAAGAAATGGATGAAATTGCGTCACTTATTGCTTATACATTAAAAAATCATGAAAATGAAGCTGCATTAGAAGAAGCACGTAAGCGTGTAGAAGCGTTAACGAGCAAATTCTCAATGTATCCAAATCTATAATAGATTGAAGAAGACTGCTGAAACGTAATTGTTTTGGCAGTCTTTTTTGTGGACATATATTATTTTTAAAGTATGTATACAAATGATGAATAAATTTTGGCGATATAATGAAGGATACAGCTCCCATAATTGGTAAAGATACTAGATAGATTCATCGTAAAATCATGATTTTGCCAAATTTGCCCTTGAATATTAGTAGCGTTTTCTTTACAATCGTAAATAGTGTAAAAAAGCGTGCAAACGCATGAATATCATCTAAAGGAGAGATTCACATGGGAAAACTGTATGTATTTGATCACCCGTTAATTCAACATAAGATTACATATATTCGCGATAAGAATACAGGTACGAAAGATTTTCGTGAATTAGTGGACGAAGTAGCAAGCTTAATGGCTTTCGAAATTACTCGCGACCTTCCGCTTAAGGATATTGAAATTGAAACGCCTGTAAGCAAAGCGACAACAAAAGTGATCGCTGGTAAAAAACTTGGTTTAATTCCGATTTTACGTGCAGGTTTAGGAATGGTTGATGGAATTCTGAAATTAATTCCAGCAGCAAAAGTAGGACACGTTGGTTTATACCGTGACCCTAAAACATTGCAACCGGTAGAATACTATGTGAAACTTCCAACGGATGTAGAAGAGCGTGACTTTATCGTACTAGATCCGATGCTAGCAACAGGTGGTTCTGCGGCTGAAGCAATTAACTCTCTGAAAAAGCGCGGTGCGAAACAAATTAAATTAATGTGTATCGTTGCAGCTCCAGAAGGGGTAAAAGTAGTACAAGAAGAACATCCCGATGTTGATATTTATGTAGCAGCATTAGATGAGAAATTAAATGACCACGGATATGTAGTACCAGGTCTTGGTGATGCTGGTGACCGTTTATTCGGAACGAAGTAAGACAACTGACGAGCAGGGGAGATTTCCCTGCTCGTTTTTTTTTGCTGTAAGCAAGTAGGGGAGGGGAGAGGAGAGGATAAATATACATCGTATATACAACATAAGTTGCATACACATCACATATAATATAGAAGTCTTACGTCTGAGGAACACTATATTATGGAAGAAAAGCGTTATATCTCGAAAATATAATAGTGACAAACTTGTGAACATTTCCTTCTATTATAAAGAGAAAACTGTTAGAAATTGCATATATGTAACCAGTATTTAGAAGGGGAACGTTTTCATTTTTGGGAGGAAATGCCTAATACTCAAATTTTTAGATTTTTTACGATTTCTCGTTGACACTGTTAATACCCTATTGTATGCTAACAACGGGGATAGATGGTAGGGCTTTCAGTGACAAAAATACATCTATTCCGTGACGAAAATGTAAACTTTTTGTTTTGTATAGGATTTATGCAAAAAAATGAGTTATTATTAACACATCGTGAATGAGGGTTACATATTGGAGGGATGAATCCTTGCAAAAAAACGATCGCAGCCATATAAAAGCATATGCTTTAATGTCAGGAATTCTTGCTCAATTAGTCGGTTCTATACTTGTTGGAATCTTTGGTGGGCAGTGGATTGATAATAAGGTTGGAACGTTTCCATTGTTTCTTATTATAGGGTTATTACTCGGGTTAGGAACAGGGGTATACGCAATGATTCGACTCATTCGACATTACTATTCGGGAGAGCAATGATGATAGACGTACATGGACTTGTCCAAAGACAAAAGAAATATATGTACTACTTGCTTGCGCTTCTAGTGCTAGGATGGGGATTTACCTCTTACAAGGATGTATTTCTTGGGCTGATTATCGGAACGATTTTCAGTTTTCTTAGTTTGCGCATCATTGCAAGTAGAACAGACAAGCTGTTAGATCGCGTAACAAATGGAGAAAACGTGAAGTTTAAGGCGACAGCTGTAAGTACATATTCAAGATTCGCCACGATTGGGTTATTAATTTTATTTGCAGCCAAATATCAAGAGTTAATTGCGATGTGGGGCTTAGGTGTAGGATTGCTGACAGGATACCTTGTCATGATCATAGATTTTCTTTATTTAGAGTATAAGAGCAGGGAAGAGAGGTGAATTACTAGTGGAACACGGTAAATTAGTTAAATTTCTAGGTTTAACGTTCGATTTGTCATCAGTTATGATGGTTACTGTAGCAGCAGTTATTGTTTTCTTAATCGCTGTTATCGGAACTCGCAGCTTAGCCCTTCGCCCAACCGGGATGCAAAACTTCATGGAATGGGTGTTTGACTTCGTGAAAGGGATTATCAATAGTACGATGGACTGGAAAACAGGTGGACGTTTCTTAACGCTTGGCGTTACGCTTATCATGTTTATCATCGTATCGAACTTCCTTGGTTTACCATTCATGTATTCAGCAACTGAAGCTGGCGAACATATTGCATGGTGGAGGTCACCAACGTCTGATCCAGCAGTTACATTAACATTAGCCGTGATGGTAGTTACCCTCACCCATTATTATGGAATTAAGATGAAGGGTACGAAAGAGTATGTTAAAGGTTATTTCCAACCTATGAAATTCTTATTCCCATTAAAGGTTATTGAAGAGTTTGCTAACACATTAACGTTAGGTCTTCGTTTATTCGGTAACATTTATGCAGGTGAGATCTTATTAGGATTACTTGCTAAGTTAGGCGGGGCATCATTCCTTGGAGCATTAGGTGCGCTTGTACCGATGTTAGCATGGATGGGATTCAGTGTATTCGTTGGATCAATCCAAGCATTTATTTTCGTTATGTTAACGATGGTTTATATGGCTCATAAAGTAAGTCATGACCATTAATATAATTTAAGTAAGAAAAAATTTATTTTTTTATAATACAAAGGAGGACAAATTAAATGAGTTTAGGTGTAATCGCAGCTGCAATTGCAATTGGTTTATCAGCATTAGGTGCAGGTATTGGTAACGGTCTTATCGTATCACGTACAATCGAAGGTGTTGCTCGTCAACCAGAATTAAAAGGCGCACTTCAAACAATTATGTTCATCGGGGTTGCTTTAGTTGAGGCACTTCCAATCATCGGTGTAGTTATTGCATTCATCGTAATGAACAAATAAGGGAGACTCCCCTTACATAGATGGCGAAGAGTGTTTTTCCGAACTTTCTTCGCCATTGCTTTATGAACGAAACGTATGTCTTTTTTTTTCATATGATCAATTTAGATATTTTGAAGGGAGTGAATCCTTGTGCCAACTTTATTATTAGGAGCTGCCATTCCATTTGGAACGATTGCTTATACATTGTTCATTTTCTTAATTCTATTAGTAATGCTACGCAAATTTGCGTGGGGTCCTTTAATGGGAATTATGAAAGAACGTGAAGAGCATGTTACTAATGAAATCGACGCTGCAGAAAGAAGTAACGCTGAAGCGAAGAAGTTAGTAGAAGAACAACGTGAAATGTTAAAACAATCGCGTGTTGAAGCACAAGAGTTAATCGAAAGAGCGAAAAAACAAGCTGTAGATCAAAAAGATGTGATTGTTGCTGCTGCGAAAGAAGAAGCAGAATCAATTAAAGCATCTGCTGTACAAGAAATTCAACGCGAAAAAGAGCAAGCAATTGCTGCTTTACAAGAACAAGTCGCTTCTTTATCTGTTCAAATTGCTTCTAAAGTAATTGAAAAAGAATTAAAAGAAGAAGATCAAGTTAAGTTAATTCGCGATTATATTAAAGAAGTAGGAGAAGCGCGATGAGCAATGGGATTGTAGCAAAACGTTATGCTGTCGCTCTTTTTAAAATTGCAAAAGAAAAACACGTATTAGAAATGTTTGAAGAAGAATTACGCCTTGTACAAAACGTTTATGTAAAGAACGGGGAACTACATAGCTTTTTAACGCAACCAAACATTTCAAAAGAGCAGAAGAAAACGTTTCTTGCAAACGTATTCGGATCTGTTTCTGAATCAATTTTAAATACGTTATATATTTTAATTGATAACAAGCGTATTGATATCTTACCTGAAATTGCAGATGAATATGTTGTTCTTGCTAATGAAGAACGTAACGTAGCGGATGCAACTGTATATTCTATTCGTCTTCTATCTGAAGAAGAGAAGCTTAACATTGCAGAAGCATTTGCAAAGAGAACGGGAAAAGATGCAATTCGCGTGAAAAATGTTGTAGATGAAGATTTACTAGGCGGAATTAAAGTACGTATTGGAAATCGCATTTATGACGGAAGTTTACAAGGAAAATTAGCACGTATTCAGCGTGAATTAATGAAGAATAGATAGGGGTGAAGCACATGAGCATCAGAGCTGAAGAAATTAGCGCACTGATAAAGCAACAAATCGAGAACTATCAGTCTGAAATCGAAGTTAGTGATGTTGGTACAGTTATCCAAGTTGGTGACGGTATTGCGCGTGCTCATGGTCTTGATAACGTTATGGCTGGTGAACTTGTAGAGTTCTCTAACGGCGTTATGGGACTAGCACAAAACTTAGAGGAAAACAACGTAGGTATTATCATTTTAGGACCTTACACAGAAATCCGTGAAGGTGACGAAGTTCGTCGTACTGGTCGCATCATGCAAGTACCAGTAGGAAAAGAACTAATTGGTCGTGTTGTAAACCCATTAGGTCAACCAGTTGATGGTTTAGGCCCAATCAATACAACAAACACTCGTCCAATCGAAAGTCCAGCACCAGGTGTAATGGATCGTAAATCTGTTCATGAGCCACTTCAAACAGGTATTAAAGCGATCGATGCTCTTGTACCAATTGGCCGTGGTCAACGTGAGTTAATCATCGGTGACCGTCAAACTGGTAAAACAGCAGTTGCACTTGATACAATCATTAACCAAAAAGATGAAGATATGATTTGTATCTATGTAGCTATCGGACAAAAAGAATCAACTGTACGTAACGTAGTAGAAACACTACGTAAGCACGGTGCATTAGAGTACACAATCGTTGTAACTGCATCTGCTTCTCAACCAGCTCCATTATTATACTTAGCTCCTTATGCTGGTGTAACAATGGGTGAAGAGTTCATGTACAATGGTAAACACGTATTAGTAGTATATGATGACTTATCAAAACAAGCAGCGGCTTACCGTGAGCTGTCATTACTATTACGTCGTCCTCCAGGTCGTGAAGCTTATCCAGGGGATGTATTCTACTTACATTCTCGCTTATTAGAGCGTGCAGCAAAATTAAGTGATGCAAGAGGCGGCGGTTCTTTAACTGCACTACCTTTCATCGAAACACAAGCAGGGGACGTATCAGCTTACATCCCAACAAACGTAATTTCTATTACGGATGGACAAATCTTCTTACAATCTGACCTATTCTTCTCTGGCGTACGTCCAGCGATCGATGCGGGTACTTCTGTATCTCGTGTTGGTGGATCTGCTCAGATTAAAGCAATGAGTAAAGTATCAGGTACACTTCGTCTTGACCTTGCATCTTACCGTGAGTTAGAAGCGTTCGCTCAGTTCGGCTCTGACCTTGATAAAGCAACTCAAGCGAAACTAAACCGTGGTGCTCGTACTGTTGAGGTATTAAAACAAGGATTACACAAACCGTTACGTGTAGAGAAACAAGTTATCATTCTTTACGCTTTAACACGTGGATTCCTAGATGATATCCCAGTAGTAGATATCACTCGTTTCGAAGAAGAATTCCATGCTTGGTTAGATTCTAATGCGACTGACTTATTAGAAGAAATCCGCACAACTAAGAAACTTGCGGATGACGACAAATTTGCAGCAGCAATTAACGGATTTAAAAAAGTATTCGTAGCTTCTGAGTAATAAAAGCGGAAGCGGCTCGTCCTGAATGTGAGGGGGACGAAGTGAAGCCACCGAACATTCAAGCCGCTGGAGCTAGATAATAATATATATAGGCATCTCAATCTTTGAGATTGCTGACGGTTATGTAAAGGAAAAGAGTAGGTGCACCTATTCTTTTCCTTCAATCATGAGCAAGAATATCTTGCAACGTAGATTAGGAAGAGGATTCTTACTAATCGTGCCAACTTCCGGAAAAAAGGTGGTGAAAACCTGTGGCATCTTTACGCGATATAAAAGCGAAGATTACCTCGACAAAGAAAACGAGTCAAATTACGAAAGCGATGGAGATGGTATCTGCATCTAAGTTAAACCGTGCAGAACAAAATGCTAAATCTTTCGTTCCGTATATGGAAAAGATTCAAGAAGTAGTAGCGAGCATTGCGCAAGGAAGTAAAGGAATTAATCATCCGATGCTAAATGCGCGTCCTGTAAAGCGTACAGGATACATCGTTATTACATCTGATCGCGGACTAGCAGGTGGTTATAACAGTAACGTATTACGTACAGTGAGTAACGTAATTCGTGAACGTCATAATATGGATTCAAACCAATATTCAATTATTGTGCTTGGACGACTAGGACGTGATTATTTAAAACGTCGCGGCTTTAACATCATTGATGAAGTAGTTGGATTATCTGACCACCCATCATTTACTGATATTAAAGATCTTGCTTCTCGAGCAATTGCGATGTTTGCAGATGGTGCTTATGATGAGCTGTATATTTACTACAACCATTACGTAAGTAAAATTTCACAAGAAGTAACGGAAAATAAAATTTTACCGCTTACTGATGTGGCGTCTGATAAACCGACGACAGCTTATGAATTCGAACCTTCTGAAGAAGAGATTTTAAAAGTACTATTGCCACAATACGCAGAAAGCTTAGTGTACGGTGCATTACTAGATGGTAAAGCAAGTGAGCACGCAGCGCGTATGACAGCAATGAAGAGTGCTACAGACAACGCAATGGAAGTTATCGATTCACTTACACTTTCATTCAACCGTGCGCGTCAGGCAGCGATTACGCAAGAAATTACGGAAATCGTTGGTGGAGCAGCAGCGTTAGAATAGTATTAAAAAGCGTAGGCGGTTCGTTCAGAATGAGAGGGAGATGGAGCTTTTGACGTAGAGGCGATTTGTGCCTCGTAGGAAAAAGCGAAGCCACCGAACATTCTAACCGCCGGAGCTAGATTCAATAAAAAGCGTAGGTGACTTGCTCAGAAGGGAAGGGCATTGGAACTCCTGACAAAGAGGCGTTCTTTGCCTCGTAGGAAGGGGTGAAATGACCGACCCTTCTAGCCACCGGAGCTAGATTCAATAAAAAGCGGAAGCGGCTCTTTCAAAAGAGTCGCGTAAGCTAAACTAATAAAAAATTAAAAGCCAACTTCTCTTAGAAAGCTGGCTAATTAAAAGAAAGCTAGGAGGGAACCCGATGAATAAAGGGCGCGTTACGCAAATCATGGGTCCGGTTGTAGACGTTAAGTTTGATGGCGGAAAGCTACCAGAAATCTACAACGCCCTTACGGTAAAACAAAGCAACGAAAACGGAAGCATGAACTTAACATTTGAAGTTGCACTTCATTTAGGTGATGATACAGTTCGTACAGTTGCGATGTCTTCCACAGATGGACTTGTTCGTGGCACAGAAGTAGAAGATACTGGTAAAGCAATTTCTGTACCAGTTGGTGATGTAACACTTGGACGTGTATTCAACGTATTAGGTGATGCAATTGACTTAGATGGTGAACTTCCTGCGGATGTACACCGTGATCCAATTCACCGTCAAGCACCTGCATTCGAAGAATTATCTACTAAAGTAGAAATTCTTGAAACTGGTATTAAAGTAGTAGACTTACTTGCTCCTTACATTAAGGGTGGTAAGATCGGCCTATTCGGTGGTGCCGGTGTAGGTAAAACAGTATTAATTCAGGAATTAATTAACAACATCGCACAAGAGCACGGTGGTATCTCTGTATTCGCTGGTGTAGGTGAGCGTACTCGTGAGGGTAATGACTTATACCACGAAATGAGCGATTCTGGCGTAATCAAGAAAACTGCGATGGTATTCGGACAAATGAACGAGCCACCTGGAGCACGTCAACGTGTTGCATTAACAGGTTTAACAATGGCTGAGCATTTCCGTGATGAGCAAGGACAAGACGTACTTCTGTTCATCGATAACATCTTCCGTTTCACGCAAGCGGGTTCTGAAGTATCTGCCCTTCTTGGTCGTATGCCATCTGCGGTAGGTTACCAACCAACACTTGCAACAGAAATGGGTCAATTACAAGAGCGTATTACATCTACAAATAAAGGGTCTATCACGTCTATCCAAGCGGTATATGTACCAGCCGATGACTATACTGACCCAGCACCAGCTACAACGTTCGCTCACTTAGATGCAACAACAAACTTAGAGCGTCGTTTAACACAAATGGGTATTTACCCAGCCGTAGATCCATTAGCATCTACATCTCGTGCACTGTCTCCAGAAATCGTAGGAGAAGAACATTATGAAGTAGCTCGTCAAGTACAACAAACTTTACAACGTTATAAAGAACTTCAAGATATCATCGCTATCTTAGGTATGGATGAGTTATCTGAAGAAGATAAGTTAGTTGTACATCGTGCTCGTCGTATTCAATTCTTCTTATCTCAAAACTTCCACGTAGCTGAGCAGTTTACAGGTCAAAAAGGTTCTTACGTACCTGTAAAAAATACAGTTAGTGGTTTCAAAGAAATTCTAGAAGGAAAATATGATGACCTTCCAGAAGATGCATTCCGCTTAGTAGGTGGCATTGAAGAAGTTATTGAAAACGCGAAGAAAATGATGGCGTAAGGCCTTAGGAGGGACGAAGTATGAAGACATTTCCAGTCAGTATTGTAACTCCTGATGGACCGGTTTACGAAAAAGAAGTAGAAATGGTAAGTGTAAAAGCAGAGAGTGGGGAAATGGGGATCTTACCAGGTCACATTCCAACTGTTGCACCATTAAAAATTAGTGCAGTTCGTCTGAAAAATGGTGGACACACTGATTATGTAGCAGTAAGCGGTGGCTTTATCGAAGTTCGTCCAGATAAAGTGACTGTATTATCATCATCTGCTGAAGAAGCAAACCATATCGATATCCATCGTGCAAATGAAGCGAAGCGTCGCGCTGAGCAACGTATGCAAGATAAACAAGCACATGTTGACTTTAAACGTGCAGAAATGGCCTTGCAACGTGCCGTGAACCGTTTAAACGTTTCTGATATGAAGTAAAAAAAATCCGTAAGGGCCCTTGCCTTTACGGATTTTTTTGTCTATTTTATGGAGAATTTTACAAAACTGGTATAATTATATTGATGCTTGTATAAGTAGAAGTGTACAACAATTTATATTTTATGAAGGGGATGAATCAATGATTGGTGAAATGAAACGAGAAGCATTGTACTCTTTAAAGGGAAAATGGGGACTAGGTGTTGGGTCAACAATTTTATATTTTATTTTAAGTTATGTCGTTTCGATGGCTGCAATGCTTATACTATTAATTCCAGGAATTATTATATTTCTCTCAGTTGTAAGTTTAACTGGATCATTTGAAGAGGAAACGATGTCAATTGGAGCAGGTATTACCTTTGGGATTTTTTATTGCATTATGATAATTTTGAGTAACGCATCGTATGGGATTACATCATATGGTTATACAAATGTATTTTTACAGATTAGTAAACGAGAAGATGCTAAAGTAGATCACTTATTTGAAGGATTTCGCGGTTTTAAAAGAATGATGAAAACAATGTGGGCAATGCTTGCAATTTTGTTATATACAGGTACATGGATTCCGATGCTGTTAATAGGCTTATTTGCATTGTTAGGTGAAGAAGGGAATACGTCATTTGCAATAGCTTTCTTCGTGCTATTAGCGATTTCAATTGTTGGTATGATTGTGATGTATTTTTCTTATGCGCTGACGTACTATGTAATGATTGAAAATCCAGAATATAGTGTTTCGCAGGCGATGAAGGAATGTAAGAATCTTATGAAGGGGCATAAGTTAGATTTGTTTCTTTTATGGCTGAGCTTCATAGGATGGGCTATTTTAGCGCTTCTTACTTTTGGAATAGGCTTTCTTTGGCTTAGTCCGTATATGAGTACAACGACAGCACACTTTTATCGCTACATCTCAAAAGGTGAATTGCAATAGAAACATGCTATACTAATAGAATTATTGTGTATAGGAGGCTAAATATGATTAGTGATCTAAAAGGAGAAGCACTAGATTCATTAGAAGGGAAATGGGGATTAGCAGTCGGAGCCACATTACTTATTTCTGTTATAATGATCACTTTTAACTTTATTGTTGATTTTTCGTTTACACAAATTTTGGGTTGGGAAGATATGAAAAACTCCATGATAGTAGATATTATTACAACTTTTATGGTAGGTCCATTAACGTTAGGTGGCTATTATTTAGCGCTACATATAATTCGAGAAAAAGACGCGCGTATTGGGCATATATTTAGATGGTTTACAGCAGGAAGTAAGTTTATAAAGTCATTTTTATTATATATAGTAGTGAACATTTATATTTTCTTATGGTTTTTACTATTTATTATTCCAGGCATCATTAAATCATTCTCTTATGCGATGACGTACTTTATAATAAATGATCATCCTGAGTATTCCATAAATCAAGCTATTACAGAAAGCCGTCGTATGATGGATGGGCATAAGATGGAGTATTTCATTTTATGTTTAAGTTTTATCGGTTGGTTTATATTGAGTTGTATTACGTTAGGGATTGGATTCTTATGGTTAATTCCATATTTCTACACAACATCTGCGGCTTTTTACGAAGAAATCGCAGAAGAATATTATGAGAAAAAAATTTAGCACTATAAAACCCCCAGTATGAATTATTTGTTCATACTGGGGGTTTTTTGTAGAAACTTTATAAATTGATTACTAGTAAGTGGTTTACTGAAATAGTAACCTTGCATATATTTACAGTTATGTTTTTGCAGAAACTTAAGCTGTTTTTCGGTTTCAATTCCTTCGGCAACGACTGAAAGATTTAAAGTATTTGCGAGGGAAAGGATTGTAGAAACGATGGCTCGTTCTTCAGGACGATGATCGGCTAATTGTGTGAATTCTCTCGGTACTTTTAATGTGTCGATTGGAAAAATTGATAAATAAGCAAGAGAAGAATACCCAGTACCGAAGTCATCAATGGAAGTTTGGATACCGTATTCTTTTAATTGCTTCAGTCTTAATAACGTTTCTTTCTCGTCAATCATTGCAATTCTTTCTGTTAACTCAAGTGTGACATATTTTGGGTCGACGCTTATGTTGTTTAATATTTGTGAAATGTTTTCGATTAATTGATCTTGCCGGAACTCTTTTGCGGATAAATTAACACTTATTTTTAAATTTTGGTAGCCAAGGATATGCCATATTTTTAATTGGAGACAAGCTTCTTGTAATACCCAATGTCCAAGTGGGACTACTTGTGGCGTCTCTTCTACAATTGGAATAAACTCACATGGTGAAATATCACCTAATAGTGGGTGTTTCCAACGTATTAAAGCTTCAGCGCCGATGATTTTATTTGTTGTCGTATCAATTTGTGGTTGATAGACGAGATGAAATTCTTTGTTTACTAAAGCAATTGGCAGATCTTTTTCAATTCGAGCTTTTCGTTCCATTTTTTTATATAGTTCTTTCGTGTAAAGAGAGCTACCGTTTTTTCCTTTATTTTTTGCTTCGTACATGGCCATATCAGCATGCTGCAAAATGGATAGCGGATCTTCACCTGCTTCAGGATATATTGCAATTCCGATACTCGGTGAGATTTGTAAATGTTGATTTTCGATTTCAAATGGCTCATTCATGGCCGCTACAATTATATCAGCCATTTTTTGGACATCTGGCTTTTTTTTGTAATTTTCGATAAGGATTGTGAACTCATCTCCAGCTAGCCGCGCGAGTTTCATATTTGATGTTGATATTCTTTCGAGCCTTTTTGCTACTGCGATGAGCAATAGGTCTCCTACTCGATGACCGAGGGTATCATTAATAACTTTAAAACGGTCTAGGTCGAGAAACATAACAGCAAAAGGCTTTTTCGATATTTTTGCTCGTGCAATTGCCTGTTCCAAATGTTGATGAAATGCACGACGATTTGCAAGCTCTGTTAAAGTATCATGGTATGCTAGAAAATTAATCTGTTCTTGCTGTTGTTTGCTTTCCGTAATATCTTTAATCATTAAATAAACCCCAGAAATTTTCTCTTTTAAAAAGATCGGTACGGCGGTAACGTGCAAGTAGTAAATATCTCTGTTTTTATGATACGCCCGTATTTCTAAAGAGATAGAATGTCCCTTTTTTACACGATGAAAGGAATTAATCATTTCTTCTAAATCTTCTTCGTATATGAGTGAATAGTAAGGCTGGTTTAATAATTCATTCGTTTGATAACCGAGTAAAGTAGTACCAGCGTTATTTACTTTGAGAAAATTGCCGTATAAATCTAATGTGAAGATTGGATCTGGATGATGCTCGTATAAAGATTTAAACATTTGTTGATTATGATAGAGTTCATTTTTCTGTTCTACTAAATCTTCTGTACGTAGTTTAATTTGTTTCTCGAGTTCTGAGTTGAATTGCATTTGAGCTAGCAATAATATTTTATTTTGTTTTCGAACTAAACTATGACGTATGAGAACGAAAGAGAAAGTTATTATAAGACCAATTACTATAATAGGCCCAAAGACGTATTCAACTAATATAAAAAGAATAAGTGTTATTACTGAAATATAAGGCAATGATAATCGGATTGATTCACCAATTTTAGGTGTTAGTAGTACTTGCTCTTGTTTTTCAGGTTCTTTTGTATGGAGAATACAGGCGATTGCTACTAGTACTAAGGTTACTTGATAGAAAGGAGTAACTGTAAACATAGAATACTCTGGTATGAAGTATTTTATATAAGCATAAATCGCATCTGTAGTAGCATATAAAATTAAAGCACTGCTAAGAAGCGCACCAACCTTTTTAGGTAATAAGGATAGTGGTTTGAATAAAAGATTGATTCCTATTAAGAGAAAGAGTAAATCAACCATTGGATAGGTAAGTTGAACAAATATGTCGATATAGGATGTTGTAAAAACGTGAATGGTTCGTTCAATAAGTAAGTAGTAACTTAAAGTAAATTGGGCTGTAACGATAATACAAATATCACATAGCATAAAAAGTTTTTCTAATAAATCTCGGTTATAAATGATTTCGTATAGAAAGGCAAATGCAAAAGTAACTAAAAAAAGTAAGTAAAAAAAGTCAGATGGATCAACGAACGTATAGAAGTCCTTTACAATTAAACGCTGATAGGCAACGACTATATCACCGATAAAATAAGAGAGAGCTCCAACGGATAATATAATCCAAAATAAACGAGATAGCCCTTCTTTCATGTTTGAAAAGTAAAGTATATAACTACAAGCGATAATATCAATTAATAGGGTACTCATTCCGATTAATAGCTGAAAAGGAAATGAATATTCATATAGAAAAGGCATCGCTACGTAGTGAATCGTTATAGACAGCAATACAATGCTTATAAGAATACTTACATGTGTTTGTTTTTTCATTTATATCACCTACGGTTTCTTGAAAAGCGTATATAAGTTTTATATTTATTTTGCACAGTTATAGCGAGTTGTAAAAATAGATTTTAATAATTCTTGTTTCTGTCTCCCAACATATCGACATAGGAATTTGAAGTTTGCTATAATGATTAGAATAGTTGCATTATTTAGAAAAATTTAAAAATAATAATTACTGCAACTAGGACATATTGTTTACTATGTGAACTTGTTCTTAATTTAGGGGGGAGGGTTTCACAATGGCAAGTGTATATGAAAATAGTTATATGATCGTTTTGATTTTCTTGCTATTAGGTATATTGCTGCCGGTAGTGGCTCTTACATTAGGAAGGATGCTGCGCCCAAATAAGCCAAGTGCAGCAAAGGCGACGACGTATGAGAGTGGAATTGAGCCGTTTCATGATGCAAATATTCGGTTTCATGCTCGTTATTATATTTTCGCTTTATTGTTTGTGATCTTTGATGTAGAAACTTTATTTTTATATCCTTGGGCTGTTGCGTATGACAAGCTAGGTTTATTTGCATTAATTGAAATGCTCATCTTTGTTGTAATGTTGCTAGTTGGATTAGCGTATGCTTGGAAAAAGAAGGTGTTACAATGGTTATAAATTTTGAGGAATTACATCCAAATGAGCGAGCAGAATTAGAACGAAATATCTTTTTTTCTACATTGGAGCAGTTGAAAGGATGGGCGAGGAGCAATTCTTTATGGCCGATGACATTCGGACTGGCGTGCTGTGCAATTGAAATGATGGGAGTAGGCTCATCACATTACGATTTAGATCGATTTGGGTCATTTTTTCGGACTTCACCAAGACAATCGGACGTCATGATTGTATCGGGAACAGTAACGAAGAAGATGGCTCCTATTGTTCGGCGCTTATATGATCAAATGCCCGAACCGAAATGGGTTATTGCGATGGGATCTTGTGCGACAGCAGGTGGTCCGTATGTAAATTCATATGCTGTTGTGAAAGGTGTAGACCAAATCGTACCAGTTGATGTGTATATTCCTGGTTGTCCCCCAAATCCGGCTGCTTTAATTTATGGAATTAATAAATTAAAAGAAAAAATTCGTTACGAAGCAAAGACCGGGAAGCAGGTGACGAATAAATGAGTAATCCAAACAAAGACTTAGAGGATCTGAAAAAAGAAGCAGCTAGGCGTGCAAAAGAAGAAGCGAGAAAACGCCTTGTAGCGAAACACGAGGCGGAAATAAGTGAGCTTGAGGCAGAAAATCAAGAAAAAGAGAAAGCGCTACCAAAAAATAATGATATTACTATAGAAGAAGCAAAACGACGTGCAGCAGCGGCAGCAAAAGCAAAAGCGGCGGCGTTAGCGAAGCAGAAAAGAGAAGGAACAGAAGAAGTAACGGAAGAAGAAAAAGCGAAAGCAAAGGCAAAGGCAGCGGCAGCAGCAAAAGCAAAAGCGGCGGCGTTAGCGAAGCAGAAAAGAGAAGGAACAGAAGAGGTAACGGAAGAAGAAAAAGCGAAAGCAAAGGCAAAGGCAAAGGCAGCAGCAAAAGCAAAAGCGGCGGCGTTAGCGAAGCAGAAAAGAGAAGGAACAGAAGAGGTAACGGAAGAAGAAAAAGCGAAAGCAAAGGCAAAAGCAGCGGCGGCAGCAAAAGCAAAAGCGGCGGCGTTAGCGAAGCAGAAAAGAGAAGGAACAGAAGAAGTAACGGAAGAAGAAAAAGCGAAGGCAAAGGCGGTGGCAGCAGCCAAGGCAAAAGCGGCAGCATTAGCGAAGCAGAAAGCTTCGCAAGGTGATGGGGATTCGGGA
The DNA here is from genome assembly GCF_008368965.1 of Bacillus sp. AY2-1. Classification (NCBI taxonomy): domain Bacteria; kingdom Bacillati; phylum Bacillota; class Bacilli; order Caryophanales; family Bacillaceae; genus Bacillus; species Bacillus sp. AY2-1. The sequence continues at coordinate 126,083 of NZ_QPEL01000017.1, forward strand.
GATGAAAAGGCAAAGGCAATTGCAGCAGCAAAAGCGAAAGCAGCAGCGGCTGCAAGAGCGAAGACAAAGGGAGCTGAAGGTAAGAAAGAGGATGAGCCGAAGCGGGAAGAAACGTCCGTAAATCAGCCGTATTTAAATCAGTATGTTGAGGCTATTAGGGAGAAGGTAGGAGAGGGTGCATTAGTAGATTCCTACATTAATAAACTGTCAAAGGATGTGCCGACTCTTGTGGTGGATCAAGAAAAATATTATGAAGTGATGGAGTCACTGCGATTCCATGAAGGACTTGCTTTTGATTATATGTCAGAGCTACATGCGACGGATTTTGTGACACATATGGAAGTATATGTTCATTTGTTTTCATATGGTAAGAAACAATCGGTAGCGGTGAAGGTAAAGCTAGACCGGGAAGAACCGCAAGTTGAATCTGTGACAGCGCTTTGGAAAGGGGCTGACTGGCCGGAGCGAGAAGCATACGATTTGCTCGGCATTATATTTAAAGGGCATCCGAATTTAACGCGTATTTTAATGCCAGATGATTGGGTAGGACATCCGCTTAGAAAAGACTATGAACCGTATGATGTGGAGGTGTAGCTATGATCCGTACGGAAGAGATGCTTTTGAATGTAGGACCTCAGCATCCGAGTACACATGGTGTGTTCAGGCTCGTAATTAAGATTGACGGGGAAATTATTAGAGAAGCTACACCGGTTATTGGGTATTTGCATCGCGGGACAGAAAAAATCGCTGAGAGCTTACAGTATACGCAAATTATCCCTTATACAGATCGAATGGACTATTTATCAGCCATGACGAATAATTACGTCATTTGCCATGCTGTAGAGACGATGATGGGGCTTGAAATTCCGGAGCGTGCCGAATACTTGCGAGTACTTGCGATGGAGCTAGGGAGAATTGCAAGCCATCTCGTTTGGTGGGGGACGAATCTTCTTGATATAGGAGCGGTCAGCCCGTTTTTGTACGCGTTTCGTGAACGAGAGATGATTATAAATTTATTAAATGAATTATGCGGGGCACGGCTTACTTTTAACTATATGAGAGTTGGCGGTGTGAAGTGGGATGCGCCAGATGGTTGGATTGAAAAGGTGGAAGAGTTTGTTCCGTATATGAGAGAGCAATTGGCAGGTTATCATGATCTTGTTAGCGGTAATGAGATTTTCTTAAATCGTGTGAAAGGCGTTGGTATATATAGCGCGGAAGAAGCGATCTCGTATTCTTTAAGCGGAGCAAATTTGCGGTGCACTGGAGTAAACTGGGATCTTCGCAAAGACGAGCCGTATTCGATTTATGATCGTTTTGATTTTGATATTCCTGTTGGAAGCGTGGGAGATGCTTGGGATCGCTACGTTTGCCGAATGCAAGAAATCGAGGAGTCTTTAAAGATTGTTGAGCAAGCAGTTCAGCAGTTCCCAAAAGATGGAGCAGTGCTGGCAAAAGTACCGAAAATTATTAAGGCACCTAAGGGAGAAGCGTTTGTACGTATCGAATCGCCGCGCGGAGAGATTGGTTGTTACATCGCTAGTGACGGAAAGAAAGAGCCGTACCGTTTGAAGTTTCGTAGGCCATCTTTTTATAACTTGCAAATTTTACCGAAGTTATTGAAAGGTGAAAACATCGCTAATTTAATTACGATTTTAGGTGGAGTTGATATTGTACTTGGGGAGGTTGATGGCTAATGATTGAGACGCTCTTACAATCATCTTCAAGCTGGACGAATTTCTTCATTTTTTTCGGATTAGCGGTGCTTCTACTATTTGCAGTCCTTGGCTTCGTTACATATGGAATTTTGGCAGAACGGAAAGTGATGGGATTTATGCAAGGGCGGATTGGACCAAACCAGGTTGGAGGCCGATTCGGTTTACTGCAAACGGTAGCTGATGTTTTAAAACTATTATTGAAAGAAGATAGTATTCCGAAAGCAGCAGATAAACCACTGTTTATATTAGCACCTGTCATTGCATTTGCGCCAGCATTTATGGTGCTGGCAGTTATACCGTTCACTGATAAATTTCAATTTGCCGATATTGGAGTCGGGCTACTTTATTATATCGCTGTTTCCGGTATTACGACGATAGGTGTTGTAACTGGGGGATGGGCATCGAATAATAAATATTCCCTTTTAGGAGGGATGCGTGCGGCGGCGCAAATGATTTCTTATGAGATTCCGCTCGTAATGAGTGTAATTGGTATCGTGTTGTTGGCTGGTAGCCTGAATTTAAATGAGATTGTAGCGGCGCAGGAGAAGGTTTGGTACATTTTCGTGCAGCCAATTGGCTTCGTCGTTTTCTTAATTGCAGCAGTTGCAGAGTTAAATCGGACGCCATTCGATTTGCCAGAAGCGGAGTCAGAACTTGTTTCTGGATATCATACGGAATACTCAGGTTTTCGCTGGGCGTTTTTCATGCTTTCAGAGTACGTATATTTCTTCGGGATGGCATCGTTAATTACAGTGCTCTTTTTAGGCGGATGGAATCCAGTCATGTTTCTTGGATTTATCCCAGGTGCCGTATGGTTTGCTTTGAAATTTAGCAGTGTAGTCTTTCTATTAATTTGGTTCCGCGTTACGTTCCCGCGTATAAGAGGTGACCAGTTAATGGAGTTTGGATGGAAAGTATTATTGCCGATTGCACTTGCAAATATTTTCTTAACGGCATTGATTAAGGAGTTATTCTTCTAATCTATGAGGGGGGTGCCAGTAAGAGATGAAGGGACTATTTAAAGGATTAAAATATACACTAAGTAATTTGAGCAAGAAGAAGGTAACGTATGATTATCCAAATCAACCGTTGCCGTTGCCAGACCGTTTTCGGGGGATTCAAAAATTCTATCCGGAGAAATGTATTGTTTGTAATCAATGCTCTAACATTTGTCCGACAGACTGTATTCAGTTAACAGGAAAGAAACATCCGGATCCTACGAAAAAAGGAAAAATTATCGACACGTATGATATTAATTTTGAAATTTGTATTCTTTGTGATTTATGTACAGAAGTTTGTCCGACAGAGGCGATTGTCATGACAAATAACTTTGAGCTCGCGGAATATTCACGTGATGACTTATTTAAAAATTTGCAGTGGCTTGACGAAAACGACGAAAACGTCAGGAAGGAGAATAAGGCATGAATGGCGAGTTTGTAGCATTCTTTATACTATCCTTGTCTGCAATTATCGGCGGTGTTCTTATGTTGAACTTAACGAAAGTTATGCACATGATGCTAGCTCTCGTTCTAACATTTCTCAGCATTGCAGGTTTGTATTTTCTTTTATCAGCCGAATTTATAGGCGTTGCACAAATTTTACTTTACTCTGGTGCAATCACAATTATTATGATTTTCGGCATTATGTTAACGAAACATAACGCGGAAAATGAATCGCGTCTTACTCTTCGAAAATGGATTATCTTCTTTGCGGTTGTAGCATTTGGAGCGGTTATGTATTTCGCTGTTAATAATATTGATTTTGCAAATGAGAGCACACAAGGAAGTTTACCTCTCCATGAAAACAACACACTTCAAATCGGTACGCTTCTCTATTCAAAATATATTATCCCATTTGAACTAACTTCAGTTATTTTACTTGTAGCACTCGTTGGCGCGATTATACTTGCGAAAAAGGACGAGAAAGAGGAGGATTCCAATGAGTAGCGTTCCGGCTTCTGCATATTTAACACTTGCGATTATTTTGTTTTGCATCGGCCTATTTGGAGCTTTAACAAAGCGGAATACAGTAATCGTATTAGTTTGTATCGAATTAATGCTAAATGCTGCCAATTTAAACTTAGTGGCGTTTAGTAAATTAGGCTTATTTCCGAATTTAACAGGTCAAATTTTCTCACTGTTTACGATGGCTGTAGCGGCAGCGGAAGCGGCGGTAGGACTCGCTATTTTAATTGCTTTATATCGTAATCGTACGACAGTTCAGGTGGATGAAATGGATACGCTCAAAGGATAGCATTGTGACCGAAAAAGGGGGAAGGAAACAATGATCGATTATGCATGGCTCATACCGCTTTTCCCACTCGTTTCGTTTTTGTTACTTATTATATTCGGGAAGAAAATTAGAGAAGGAAGCAGTGTACTTAGTATTTTTTTCGTCTTTCTCTCCTTTATACTTGCGGTACTTGTGTTAATAGAAAGATTTTCAGAAGCAAGCGTGAAGCATAAGTGGGTGTGGCTTAGAGCTGGAGATGTGGATATATCATTTGGCTTTGAAGTGACTGCATTAGGAGCTTTAATGTTGTTTATCGTTACGCTTGTGAGTCTGCTTGTACATGTGTATTCGAAAGGTTATATGAAAGGTGATGAACGATTACCAACCTTTTACGCATATTTAGGACTCTTTACATTTGCGATGTTAGGGCTTGTTATATCAACGAATTTATTACAGCTTTATATATTTTGGGAATTAGTTGGCCTTGGCTCATTTTTACTTATCGGTTTTTATTTCTTTAAAGAAGAAGCGAAGGCTGCTGCAAAAAAGGCTTTTATTATGACCCGTATTGGGGATGTTGGTTTATTTATCGGGATGATTTTAATTTTTTGGTACGCAGGTAGTTTTGAATATGACGCAATATTTAGAGCGATTTATACAGGGGATCTACCTCCTTACATGATTACAATAACGGCGATATTAATTTTTATCGGGGCGATGGGGAAATCAGGTCAGTTCCCGCTTCACACGTGGTTGCCAGATGCAATGGAGGGGCCAACGCCCGTGTCGGCACTTATTCACGCGGCGACGATGGTTGCAGCGGGCGTATATTTAGTAGCGACGATGTTTCCATTATTTTCGGCAAGTGCGGTAGCGATGCAGACAGTGGCAATTGTCGGAGCTTTCACTGCAATCTTTGCGGCCTCTATCGGCCTTGTACAAACAGATATAAAGAGAGTACTTGCTTATTCTACAGTTAGCCAGCTCGGGTATATGATGCTCGCATTAGGTTCTGCTGGTTATGTAGCTGGTATATTCCATTTGACGACACATGCTTTTTTTAAAGCACTACTATTTTTGGCAGCAGGAAGTGTAATTCATGCCGTGCATACGCAAAACATTAACAAAATGGGCGGTTTACAGAAGAAGATGAAAGTAACTGGTACGCTATTTTTGATAGGTACACTTGCAATTAGTGGGGTTCCACTCCTTTCTGGGTTCTTTAGTAAAGATGAAATTTTGGCTGCGACTTGGATGAATGGTAATTACTTTTTATTCGTATTAGCAGTAATTGCGGCATTCTTAACGGCATTTTACATGTTTCGTCTATACTTCCTTGTCTTTACTGGGGAAGCGAAGACGAAGGAAGATGTGCATGAGTCGCCCCGCGTTATGACGTATCCAATGATTGTTCTCGGCGTTCTCGCAGTAGTGGCAGGATATATAAATACACCATGGTTTGGGACGTTTCTCGGAGATTGGTTGACGAAAGATGTAGGGTTTAAGGTTGAAGAAGCGCATGGACCAGTTTGGATTATGATTGTTGCGACGCTCGTTTCATTTGCGGGAATCGCTCTTGCATATTTCATATATGGCAAGAAATCAATTTCTAGAGAGTGGGCTGGGGGTACGGGAACCTCGCTTTATAATCTTTTGAAAGAAAAATATTATGTGGATGAACTATACAACATGACGGTGATCCCTATTACGAAAGGAATCGCTCGTGTGCTTCGCTTATTTGAAGTGTATGTAGTCGAAGGAATTGCAGTTTTAATTGCAAGTGTAGTTAAAGGAACAAGTAATCTTGGATCGAAGCTTCAAAACGGGAATGTACAAGTGTACGGTACTGTAACGGCTGTTTCGCTCGCTGTACTCGTCATTATTTTGCTCTATACGGGAGGGGATTTACGATGAATGATTTGTTGTTAACGTTCTTCATTTTTTCCCCGCTTTTAGGAATTTTATTGCTTGTATTAACACCGAAAAAGGAATTGCGTACAGTGCGGGCGCTTGGCTTATTTGGGACGGCACTTCCATTTGGAATCGCCATCGTCCTCGCTTGTACATATGCTTCTGGAAAGAGCTTGTCACTATTTGATGAAAAGGTGAAATGGATTAAGTTCGGAGATTTTACAGCGGTGGATAAAAGGTGGTTTTCTATTTATTACGAGCTCGGTATTGATGGTTTGTCGCTTATCATGATGGTACTGACGGCTCTTCTAGCGATGCTTGCAGCAATTGCAGCCTTTTCTATTAAAAGCAATTTAAAAGCATTTTATATGCTGTTACTCATGCTAGAAATAGGGATGCTCGGCGTCTTTGCTGCTCAAAATTTAATGTTGTTTTTTATCTTCTTTGAAATTACGTTGCCACCCATGTTCTTATTAATTGGGAAGTGGGGAAAATTGTCGAGTGAAAAGGCTGCTTATAGTTATTTAATATATAACGGTATTGGCTCAGCTATTTTGCTCATTGTTTTCTCAATTTTGTTCGCGAAAACAGGTACAACAAATATTGTGGAGCTGAAAGAGATATTAAGAAGCGTAAGCGCAGGGGGAGAACTCGTCATCCCAAGTAGCTTGCAGCTTGGTGTATTTATTGCCATAATGATTGCCTTTGCAATTAAACTACCTGTTTTTCCGTTGCACCGCTGGATGGTCAATGTACACATAGAAGCGCATCCAGCTGTAGTTATGCTTCATGCGGGTGTTTTGTTAAAGATTGGAGCGTACGGTATTATTCGCTTCGGGAAAGGGTTATTCCCGGAATATTTTCACGATGTTGCAACGCTAATTGCGATATTAGGCGTAATTAATTTATTATACGGTGCCTTTTTAGCGCTCATCCAAACGGACTTTAGGAAAGTACTCGCTTACTCTAGTATTTCGCATATGGGAATTGTATTAATGGGACTTGCGTCACTTAATGCACCTGGTACACAAGGAGCGCTATTCCAAGTTGTATCACATGGTTTAATTGCAGCCTTGCTCTTCTTCTTGCTAGGTGTTATAGAACAACGATTTGGAACTTCGGATATTACGGTGCTAGGCGGACTTGCGAAAAGTGTACCGATACTTAGCGGATTCTTTTTAGCAGGAGGAATGGCATCACTTGGATTACCAGGGATGTCTGGGTTTGTTAGTGAATTTCTTGCCTTTCTCGGTTTATTTCAAGGAGAGCCCGTCATTGCTGCAGTCGGTGTGATTGGCATCATTTTAACCGCTGTATACGTATTAAGAGCGACACTTCAAGTGACATTTGGAAAGAAAGAATGGGAAGCGAAATCTGATATACACGGATGGGAGTACGTCCCTGTTTTACTACTTATCTTTTGTATTATTGCAATTGGAGTTATGCCAGAGATACTAGGGGATCCGCTTCAAAATACATTGAAAACATTGGGGGTGAAGTAGGATGGATATGAATACGTTACTTAGCTTATCGTGGCATCTAATGGTGCCAGAATTTATTATTCTCGGGGCCGCCATCCTTCTTTCCATATGTGATTTGTTTTTTAAGCTGAACCATAGATATGTAGCTCTTGGTGCGATCGCTGCCATTGTATTAGCAATTGTTTCATTAATTACGCTATATAGCGAACCAGCTGGAGATATTTTAAATGGATCGTTTGTGTTAGATGGATTTTCAAAAGGGTTTAAAACGTTGTTATTAGGCGCCTCAGCTCTCATTTTATGCATCGCAATGAGCGATGATAAGAAGAATCCGATTGAAGATAAGGGCGAATATTATTACTTATTTTTAATGGCACTTCTTGGCGCGATGTTCATGGCTTCTAGTGTTGACTTTATCACCCTTTTCGTTGGTTTAGAGTTACTTTCACTTTCTTCTTATATTTTAGTCGGAATACGAAAAAAGAACCGTGCATCAAATGAAGCGGCAATGAAATATGTCATTAGCGGAGGAATTGGAACGGCGATCACGCTCTTCGGAATGAGTTATTTATACGGTATTACAGGTTCAACTAACATTGTAGATATGCAAAAGGTACTCACTGGGGAGCTCGCTAGTGGTATTCAGTTATTGTTAGCTCTCGCATTTCTTTTATTGCTAGTTGGTCTCTCATTTAAAATTGCCACAGTGCCGTTTCATATGTGGGCACCTGATGTGTATGAAGGAGCGACTACACCTGTTACCGCTTTTCTTGGAACGATTTCTAAAATTGCTGGGTTCCTACTCATTATTCGTTTGTTCCTTATGGTTTTTGCAAGTGTATTAATACAAGGAGATATGCAATCTTTATATGGGCATATGAGTATATATATTGCGGTGCTAGCAAGTATAACGATGATTGTTGGGAATGTAGTCGCGTTAAAACAATACAACATAAAACGTTTATTTGCTTATTCAGGTATTGCGCATGCTGGGTATTTACTCGTTCCACTTGTGGCATTATCACCATTTACGCTAGATAGCATGTGGTTTTATATGCTGGCATACATGCTTATGAATATAGGCGCGTTTGCCATTATCCACGGCTTAATCTTACAAAACGATAAGGAAAACATAACGATTTTCACCGGATTATATAAGAAATCACCATTTGCAGCGATCATGATGACAATCTTTATTTTATCGCTGGCCGGGATACCAGGGACGGCTGGCTTCATTGGAAAGATTAACATCTTTTTAGGCGCGCTTCATGTAGAGCCAGCACATTACGTACTAGCTTCGATTATGATGGGTACGACAGTTGTTTCATTCGTATATTATTTCCGTATTTTACAACAAATGTTTTTCCGCACCGGAGAGACAGAAGAGAGGATACGGTTACCGTTAAATATAAAGGTTGTTATGAGTCTTTGTGCAATTTCGATTGTAATACTAGGGATTATGCCGATGATTGGGTACAATTTCTTTTATGAATATTTTCCATTAATGAAAGATTTCTTCTTCTTAGGGAACGTGGTACAATAGTGAAAATAAAAGGTGTGGAGTCAGTACTCTGCGCTTTTTATTTTGTGTTAACTTGTAATGTAGATATACGTTTTTTGAAAGAAAATCACGATGTAAAATGTAAGATGTCTATTTGCATTTGAAAAAGTGTGGCTCCTACTTATTATGGTATCGTTTTTATATTCTTTCATAAGTAGTAGCTGAGTAAAAAGGGGTCGATTTTTTGGCACAACTTTTAGGGCAACAAGCACTGATTGCCATTGTTTCGCATTTATTGTTTATTACCATTACGTGGTGGGCTTTGCAAGGCATTCACATTGAGCGTTTAATGAAGTCCGGAAAAGTGCTGCAGACGCGAGTATTACTCATCTTAATTACAATTGCAATTGGGACATCTGTAAGTAACTTTTTCCTTGATTATTTAGGCTATTCGAAGAGTTTAACGTATTTAGTAAAGTAAGTGTATAGAACCTCAAATCTCCGTTAACAATGGGGATAGGAGGGGATGAAATTGAAGCTTAAAGCCATTCTTATTGTTGCACTTAGTGTTGTTTTATTTTTGGTTGGATATAGAGAGATGAAACCGATAAGCGATGAACAGAAAATGGAGAGCATGATTAAGGCTTTAGAGAAAAATGATGCTAAAGTAGAAAAATGGTCATGGTTAGCTAGAGAAACAAAAACAATTTCTAATATACATACGTTTCAAAAGTTGTTAAACGATGTGAAGGACAAGGCAAATATTCAAAAGTGGGAAGTAGAGCAATCTCCAGATGGATATAAAGCTACATCCTATAAAAAGTTTGCTTCTCATGAAGAACGAGTAGTAGTAACTTGGAGTAAAGAAAATACTAAAGAAAACACTTTCATTATCTTTGAAGTAAGTGGGGCGAAATGGGACCCGAAGTATGTTCAAAAAGTGAATAAAATTTTTAGTGAAAAACCTATAATTTACACTTGTGTTCAAGGTGTACTGAATGATAAGATTGAAGGTGTTTTGCAAAATAAAACCAATCAGGTTTTGAAAGATCTTTCAGCAAGAGCGATCGAACAAGTAGAAGAAAGAGCATTTGTGTCAGTCTCCGCATACAATAAAAAGTGGGATGACGCTCTTTCAACAAATAGAGAGAAAATAAATGTGCAAATAGCAATACGTTCTACAGACAACAAAGATACAATTGTGGTTGGCACACCGATCATAACTTCTGAGTATTGAGTGAATAGATACTGAAAAAAGGACACGGAGGGGAATAATTTGGAAAAGATCATCGTCCGTGGCGGAAAGCGGTTAAACGGCACAGTGCGTGTTGAGGGCGCAAAAAATGCTGTATTACCTATAATCGCTGCAGCCCTATTAGCGAGTGATGGAAAGAATGTACTATCTGAAGTACCAGTTTTGTCTGATGTATACACAATTAATGAGGTATTACGTCATTTAAATGCTGAAGTCGTATTTGAAAATAATCAAGTAACAATCGATTCTTCTAAAGAACTAAACATTGAAGCACCATTTGAATATGTACGTAAAATGCGTGCATCTGTTCAAGTAATGGGACCATTATTAGCACGTAATGGTCGTGCTCGTATTGCACTTCCTGGTGGATGTGCAATCGGTTCACGTCCAATTGACCAACATTTAAAAGGCTTCGAAGCAATGGGAGCAAAAGTACAGGTTGGTAACGGTTTTGTTGAGGCATATGTTGAGGGAGAACTAAAAGGAGCTAAAATCTACTTAGACTTCCCAAGCGTAGGCGCGACAGAAAACATTATGTCTGCAGCTACATTAGCAAAAGGGACAACAATTCTTGAAAACGCAGCGAAAGAACCAGAAATCGTTGACTTAGCTAACTTCTTAAATGCAATGGGAGCGAAAGTACGCGGAGCTGGAACTGGAACGATTCGTATCGAAGGCGTTGATAAATTATATGGTGCAAACCACTCTATTATTCCTGACCGTATTGAAGCGGGAACATTCATGGTTGCAGCAGCAATTACTGGTGGAGACATCTTAATTGAAAATGCTGTACCTGAACATTTACGCTCAATTACAGCGAAAATGGAAGAAATGGGTGTTAAAATTATTGAGGAAAACGAAGGTGTACGTGTTATCGGCCCAGATAAGTTAAAAGCGGTTGATATTAAAACTATGCCTCACCCAGGTTTCCCAACAGACATGCAATCACAAATGATGGCATTATTACTACAAGCTGATGGAACAAGCATGATTACAGAAACGGTATTCGAAAACCGCTTTATGCACGTTGAAGAATTCCGTCGTATGAATGCTGATATTAAAATTGAAGGTCGTTCTGTTATTATGAACGGTCCAAACAGCTTACAAGGTGCTGAAGTAGGCGCAACTGATTTACGTGCTGCAGCTGCATTAATCTTAGCTGGTTTAGTATCAGAAGGTTATACTCGTGTAACTGAGTTAAAACATCTTGACCGTGGTTATGTAGATTTCCATAAGAAATTAGCTGCATTAGGTGCAACTATTGAACGTGTAAACGAAAAAGTAGAAGAAGTGAAAGAACAAGAAGTTTCTGATCTTCACGCTTAATTGAAATAGTCTCTATGTCTTTTGACATAGGGGCTATTTTTTTTTGGGTTATTACTGTTATAGTCAATAAATTCTATACTTATGCACGTACCAGTAAAAATATTTAGAAAATTTCCGTTTTATGCTCTTCCTCCTTAAGTATGTTCTAAAAGAAAGAGTTGTTCCATAAGAATGAATGGAGTAAAGCTTTTATATTGGGGGAAAATAGGATGAAATTTTCAAAGCCACTTTTTATTACAGTAGCGCTCTTAATAGCGCTCGTTATCATTGTACCTGCAGCCCTTGTTATCCCATTTGCGAAAGCAAAAGTAGGGGAAGAAACGGCCTCTAAAACTCCTCCAGCGATAGAAAGTATACCAGCTCCAGGAAAAGTAGATACAGCGGTTCAAGTTGCTGTATATCGTGAGAAACAGAAGAAGGTAGAATCATTGCCTATGGAGGAGTATGTGACCGGTGTAGTAGCTTCTGAGATGAATGCCAGTTTTGAAATAGAGGCACTAAAGGCACAGGCATTAGCAGCGAGAACATTTGTAGTACAACGTATGCTAAGCGGAGGAAAGAAAAATAATGCGGACGTGACAGATACGGTGAAAGATCAAGTGTACAAAAGTAAAGAAGAATTGAAGAAACAATGGGGTAATAACTACGAAAATAATTTGAAGAAAATCGAAGAAGCCGTTTCGAAAACAGCAGGACAAGTTTTAACATATGATGGAAAACCAATTTCAGCATCCTTCTTCTCAACGAGTAATGGCCGGACAGAAAATGCAGCTGACTATTGGGGAAATGATTATCCGTACTTGAAAAGTGTAGATAGTCCGTGGGATCAAGCCTCTCCAAAGTTTACGAGCGAGCAAACATTTACAGTAGCTGATTTTCAAAAACGTCTCGGTGTGAAAGTACTAGCAGACGGGAAGGTTGGAAATATTAAAGACCTTACGGAAGGAAAGCGCGTAAAGGATGTAGCTTTTCAAGGAAAAACATTAACAGGAAAAGAAGTTCGTGAAAAGTTAGATTTACGTTCTTCTGATTTCACGTGGAAACAACGAGGGGATAAAATCATCATTACAACGAAAGGCTTCGGTCACGGCGTTGGTATGAGTCAATACGGAGCGAACGGTATGGCAGCGGAAGGAAAGAAATATACAGATATCGTCGCTCATTACTATAAAGGCGTTGAAATAAAGACGATGAATGATTATGAAGGAAAATTGATGGTGAAGAAATAGGTGTCAGAACTCTGGCACTTATTTTTTTGTTTAAAATATCATAATTTTCCATTAACTGTTTGATATAATAGGATAAAAAGGCATTTGGGGGAGATGAAATGGTGCTACTGGAGTTGAAACAGTTAGGGAAAACGAACCAATTACCGGTAATTGACCTAAAAGTCGGGAAAGGACAATGTGTTGTTTTGCAATGCAATAATCATACAGCTAAAGTGTTGCACCGCATCATTATAGGCGAAGAAGAAGCGTCGACTGGCAATGTACTGTTTGAAGGGGGAGCAATTGGAAAGAAAAATTATCCACGCATCGGCTTTTGCTTTTTGAAAGATGAGGCATATGATCGTTTGAAGGTGAAGGAATACTTTAAGTTTTTAATAGGGCTTTATGAATCAAAGATAAGCATAGAAGAAGTTGTGCAGTCTGTTGGTCTCCTAGATAAACTAAACGTTAAAATAGAAAAACTATCGTTTTCAGAGAAGCGTCGTCTTCATATTGGACGAGTGATGATTCATAATCCGGATTTAGTTATTTTGGAAGAGCCAGAGCAAAATGTAGATATAGAGAGTACGATCATTATTCGAAAAGCAATCATGAAAATGAAAGAACAAGGAAAGGCGATTTTTATTACGTCATCATTTCTATCGGATGCCCTTTCGTTAACAGAGGATGTATACATATTAAACAACGATGGTGTGAAAAAGATAGAAATTGAGCAAGAGGAAGTGGAAGAAGTCGGTGAAGAAAAAGTCATTCAAATGATTCCGCAAATGAAATTAGAAAGAATACCAGCGAAAGTGAACGATAAAATCATTTTACTTGATCCGATGGAAATCCATTTCATTGAAACGCAAAACGGAGTAACGCATATTCACGTTCGTGAAGGTGATTTCGTATGTGCATTAACATTAAGTGAACTAGAAGCAAGATTAACAGGTTTTGGTTTCTTTAGATGTCATCGCTCGTATCTTGTGAATTTACAAAGAGTACGAGAAGTGATTACGTGGACTCGTAATAGTTTTAGTTTAATTTTGGATGACGAAAGAAAAAGTTCAATCCCGCTTTCGAAAGGACGCATGGATGAATTAAAAGGCGTGATTGGGCTATAAAAAGTGCTCCAATAAGCTTAACATGCGATTCATTCACCGGTAAAAATACTCCTTTTACCGGTATTTTACTGCGTAAACCCTTTGTTTTTCATATGATTGAGTCAAGAAAAGCGAAACAAACGAACGAAAAGCGCTAAAGCGACTTTCATCTATAAAGAAGAAAAACAAAGGGGATGAAGAAATGACATTGGCAATTGAAATGAAAGATGTAATGAAAAGTTTCGATGGAAAAACGGCACTTCGAAATGTAAATATTGAGGTGAAGCAAGGAGAGATTTTCGGATTCCTTGGACCGAGTGGATCTGGTAAGACGACAACGGTAAAAATTTTAACTTCTCAATTGCTTCATAGTGTTGGAACAGTAAGAGTATTAGGGAAAGATATTACAGGACCAAGTAGCATCGATTACAAACGAATTGGTATTTTAACAGATAACAGCGGCTTATATGAAAGACTTAGTATTTATGATAACTTACTATTATTTTGTGACCTATACGATTGTAAAAAAGAACGAATCGATGAAGTACTAGCACAAGTAAATTTATTAGATGATAAAAAAACACCAGTAAAGAAACTATCAAAGGGAATGAAGCAACGCGTCACACTAGCAAGAGCAATCCTTCATAAACCAGATATCCTCTTCTTAGACGAACCAACATCTGCACTCGATCCAGTAAACGTCCAAAACATTCATAAAATCTTAAAAGACTTAAATGAAGAAGGAACGACGATTTTCTTAACGACTCACAACATGGATGAAGCAGAAACGCTTTGTAACCGCATTGCCTTCCTTTGTGGCGGAGAAATTGTAGCGCTTGATACGCCAGAGAACCTACGCTTACAATACGCTAAGGACCAAATAGAGGTCGTATTAAAAGATAAACAAAAAGAAGTAGTGCAAAAAGATGAATTAGGCGCAAAACGTATTTCAGAATGGATGAAAAAGGGCGAACTGTTATCTATTCATTCATACGAACCAACGCTAGGCGATATCTTTATTGAAGTTACTGGGAGGGGATTATAATGACATTTTCAATGAAACGGTTTTCGGCTATTGTAAGAAAAGAAATAAATGATGCAGGTAAAAACTCACAAGTTATATTAATGGCGCTATTACCTATTCTACTTGCTGTATTCTATAGTAATATGGATTCTATAAAAGAGTTCTTTGCAGGTTTTGTTATTGTAATGACGATTACCATGGTGGGAAGTTATGTGCAAGCAATTATTATTGCAGAGGAGAAGGAAAAACACACGTTACGAGTATTGATGTTGTCTCCAGCAAGTCCAATAGAAGTTATTTTAGGTAAAAGTGTATTAACTGTATTTTTTGTACTAGCATCTAGTTTTATTAGTTTAGTGATTTTAGATACTTTTAAAGGAAATATTGGTATGCTAGTTATTATTATTTTAATAGGAACATTGTTATGTGTCGTTTTAGGTACTATAGTTGGCTTACTATCCCAAAATATAGCACAAACATCTATATTGGGGCTTCCGATTTTTATAATATTCATAATGGGGCCGATGCTACAAGAAATGGTTAAGAATGAATTTATTATAAAAGTAGTTAATCTTCTTCCGACAAATCATGTTATGGAGGCATTGCAAAAAGTTATAAAGGGAGAAGGGTTTATTGCGATTCAAGAACATATTTTAAACAATACAATTTGGACTATATGTCTTATCATTCTTTGTATTATTGTGTACAAAAAGAAACAATTAGACTAAAAACTGAGCCGAAACGCTCAGTTTTTTCTTTTTTTCTATCATTTCCTCGGAAATTTTACATTCCTTATACATATTTTTACAGATTTTGTCGAAAAGTAATTAGTTATACGTTGTATAGGATACGTGAATATTGTTCAAAATGATTGCTGAGGTGATGATGGAATGCGAGGAAGAAATAATAAAAAGTCGCAAAAGGTAGTACATTTATTTCAGAAAAGATGGGTGTTTCCGGCACTATACATTGCTTGTGCAGCGGTAATCTTAATGGTTGCGCTATGGTTCCAAGGAGCTAATCCGAAGAAGACTCCAAACCACGATCAAGCAACACCGTATACACAATCGGAAGATCCAGCAGTACCAGTAACGAAATCTTCAGAAGTAGTGAAAATGCCAGCTGCCGCGAATGCGGAAGTAGTCGTACAGAAGAAATTCTATGAAGATGCAGCAACTGAGGCGGAACAAGAAAAAGCACTTGTCTTTTATAACAACACATATTCCCCGAACAAAGGAATTGACATTGCTGCGAAGAATGGGAAAGAGTTCAATGTTGCTGCTGCTTTAAGTGGTACAGTAACGAAAGCTGAAAAAGATTCACTTCTTGGTTATGTTGTAACAGTTGATAGTGGAAATGGTGTAGCGGTATCTTATCAAAGCTTAGGCAGTGTGAAAGTAGAAAAAGGTGCAAGAGTTGCACAAGGTGAAGTATTAGGAACATCCGGTCTAAGTGCAATGAATAAAGAGGCAGGCTCTCACGTTCACTTTGAAGTACGTAAAGACAATGTGGCTGTGAATCCTGAACGTTACTTAAATAAATCAGTAACAGAAATTAAAGCTGATGCAGGTGCTGCAAAAGCTACGAATGCTTCTGGTAAAAAAGCTGACGACAAATCTCAAAAAGAAGAGAAGTCAACGAGCACGAAACCAGAAAATAAAACAGAAGACAAGTCTCAAAAAGAAGAGAAATCAACAAGCGGTTCAACTAGTGACAAAAAAGAAGAACCGAAGAAAGAAGAAAAATCAACAAATGGTTCTACACAATCATCTAACGATTCTTCTTCACAAGAATAAGAAAGTGAAAAAATCAGTTCTCACTAGGAGAGCTGATTTTTTTATTTCTATATAAAAATAATCAATTTCGAGAAAAAAGTTGCAAAAACAAGGAAAAATGACGAGATTCTCGAATATATATTACAAAAGGGAGGGGATACTGTGTCATTTTTATTTGTTCTGTCGACTGCTATTATTTTATTGTTTGTTTTATTCACTTTATATTATTATATTGCCGGTAAGAAAGAGGTTCCCCACCATCAGTTGTTAGAAGAAGAATTGGAACGAGAAGAATGACGCCTTTTATACAAGGTGTCATTTTTTTTGGCCATAATAGTCAGTTTTAACGTATTTCTCACAAAAAAACGTAATTTTTCTTAACTTAGTCCGCAAAAATAGTGAACATGTAGCATATATCAGTAGTGCGGGCAATACAATGGTATAAACCAAAGCAAAGAGAGTGTTTGAGGTGAGAAATCGTGAATCATTTCATTATAAATCCAAGAATGTTTAACGCTTACAAACAGCACTCACACTTACTTCTTAGTCGTATGCAGCGAGGCTCATTTCACCCTTCTCACATCCAAATTAGGGAGGCGAGTGGTGTGCACGATTACATCAAAGAGAGAACTATCAAGATTGGTAAGTATATCGTGGAGACAAGAAAGACAGTGCGTGTCATTGCAAAGGAATTTGGGGTATCAAAGAGTACAGTTCATAAAGATTTAACAGAACGTCTACCAGAGATTAATCCAGAGCTCGCAAATGAAGTAAAAGAAATTCTTGATTATCATAAGTCTATTCGTCATTTAAGAGGTGGAGAAGCAACAAAACAAAAGTATAGAAAAGAAGATGTAGAGAAGCCTGTACGTCAATAATGTTACAGTAGCAAACATTCCGTTCACATTCGGTAATATTTTTCAGAAGAATTCTTTTTGCGAATATTACGTTTCTGTTAAATTTATGATAAAATCAGAAATTAGGTGAAAAGAATTCGGGTGTAACCTGATTTTGAATATCGAGGAGGAAAAAACGGGAATGTTTGCGCGAGATATCGGAATTGACCTAGGTACGGCTAATGTATTAATTCATGTTAAAGGTAAGGGTATTGTATTAAACGAGCCATCTGTTGTGGCAATTGATCGTAATAGTGGTAAAGTATTAGCAGTCGGTGAAGAAGCGAGAAGTATGGTGGGACGTACGCCTGGTAATATTGTAGCAATTCGTCCGCTTAAAGATGGTGTAATAGCAGATTTCGAAATTACAGAAGCAATGTTAAAGTATTTCATTAACAAATTGGACGTAAAGAGCTTCTTTTCAAAACCTCGTATTTTAATTTGTTGTCCAACAAATATTACATCAGTAGAACAAAAAGCAATTCGTGAAGCTGCTGAACGTTCAGGTGGTAAAACAGTATTTTTAGAAGAAGAACCAAAAGTAGCCGCAGTTGGTGCTGGTATGGAAATCTTCCAACCAAGCGGTAACATGGTTGTTGATATTGGTGGAGGTACAACAGATATCGCTGTACTATCTATGGGTGATATTGTTACCTCTTCCTCTATCAAAATGGCTGGCGATAAGTTTGATATGGAGATCTTAAACTATATTAAACGTAAGTATAAGCTATTAATTGGAGAACGTACTTCAGAAGATATTAAAATTAAGGTTGGTACAGTATTCCCAGGTGCACGTAGCGAAGAACTTGAAATTCGCGGACGTGACATGGTAACAGGCTTACCACGTACAATTACAGTATGCTCTGAAGAAATTACAGAAGCATTAAAAGAAAATGCAGCTGTTATTGTACAAGCTGCAAAAGGCGTATTAGAGCGCACACCACCAGAATTATCTGCAGATATCATCGACCGCGGTGTTATTCTAACAGGCGGTGGAGCTTTACTACACGGTATTGACATGCTTCTAGCAGAAGAACTAAAAGTACCGGTATTAATTGCTGAAAACCCAATGCACTGCGTTGCGGTTGGTACAGGTATTATGTTAGAGAATATCGACAGATTACCAAAGCGTGCTTTGAGATAATTTGAAAGAACTAAGGCTAATGCCTTAGTTCTTTTTTTCGTTTTTGTATTTTTTTATTTTGATTTTTTGCGAAAATGGAAGGAAAATAGAGAAATATGAAGGAAACAGGTAAAATATTCATATATATGGTTAAATTTAATATTTCCTTATTTGAAAACGTTTATAATATAATGAGTCGAATACGACATTAAGGCAAATAATGTTTCAATACATATTGCCTTTCCCTAATTTGGGCATACACTCTTTTCCACCTCCGTGTCAGTTGCAAAAATGTGCAACTATTTTAATGGAATAGAGTGTGTGCATTTTTTTTAGGAAGCTGTGCTAAATATAAAATGTTACTTTGTAATGACAAACAATAAACAAAATGGGATAATAGCAATATGTCCGAGTGGTAAGACCAATATTACAAAAGGGGCGATTGTTACATGCTAAATATAGAACAAATTAAAGAAATCATTCCTCACCGCTATCCATTTTTGCTTGTTGATAAAATATTAGAAGTAGATGAAGGAAAAAGAGCGGTTGGGATTAAAAATGTATCCGCAAACGAAGAATTCTTTAACGGACACTTCCCTGACTATGCAGTTATGCCTGGTGTACTTATTGTAGAAGCATTAGCGCAAGTTGGAGC
Organism: Bacillus sp. AY2-1; assembly: GCF_008368965.1. Classification (NCBI taxonomy): domain Bacteria; kingdom Bacillati; phylum Bacillota; class Bacilli; order Caryophanales; family Bacillaceae; genus Bacillus; species Bacillus sp. AY2-1. Next base: position 145,294 of record NZ_QPEL01000017.1, read on the forward strand.
AGTTGCAGTATTAAAGAAAGAAGAAAACCGCGGAAGACTTGCTTTCTTTGCAGGTATCGACAATTGCCGTTTCAAAAAACAAGTACGACCAGGTGATCAGCTTCGTCTAGAAGTAGAAATGACACGCGTACGCGGCCCGATTGGAAAAGGAAAAGCAATCGCAACAGTAGATGGTGAAGTTGCATGTGAGGCAGAAATTACATTTGCGATTGGTGATAAAAAAGAATAGAAATTAAAAAATCTCCTTGTGAAAAGACAAGGAGATTTTTTAATTTCTGCTATATAACGATGAAACGATAATTTACAAACTAATCAGAAAATAACTTGTAAATAGATGGAAATTACCATATACTTACTTTATTATTTATCTAGAAAACAGGATAAGTGATAAAGGTAATAAAGAAATAAGGGCATTGTCATATTGTTAAGGTACTTAAATAAGACAAAGTAGAATGTTATTGATTATGATGAAATGTGGGGAACTCAGCAAGAATATTAATTAGACGTATGAAATCGAGCATAAAAGAGAGAAAAGGGAAATGTCGCATTTCACAAAAGGAGATTATGAATATGTTCGGGAGAAAGAAAAGAAAACCATTACGACAATTAATTACACATAAAGAGCCTAAATCGCGTATTACAGAACAATACCGTAACATTCGTACAAACATTGAGTTTACATCTGTAGATAATCATGTTCGTTCTATCATTGTTACTTCAGCAGATCCAGGTGATGGGAAAACAACAACAATCGCAAACTTAGCAGTTGTTTTCGGACAGCAAGGAAAGAAAGTTTTATTAATTGGAGCTGACTTGCGTAAGCCGACGATACAAAACTTATTTGCCATTCATAGTTCAAATGGGTTAACGAACTTATTATCAGGACAAGCAAAACTTATGCAATGCATTCAAAAAACAGATATAGAGAACGTATACTTAATGGCAGCAGGTCCAATCCCGCCAAACCCAGCAGAACTATTAGGAAGCCGGGCAATGGACGAGGCGTTGCTAGAAGCATATAACATGTTTGATATTATATTAATTGACACACCACCTGTCCTTGCGGTTACGGATGCACAAATACTTGCGAATAAATGTGATGGAATCGTACTCGTTGTACGCAGTGAAAAGACAGAAAAAGATAAAATCGTAAAAGCGAAACAAATATTAGATAAAGCATCAGGAAAAATACTTGGAGTCGTTTTAAACGATAAAAGAGAAGAAAAAGAGCAGTATGGTTATTACTAAAATAGAAAAAAGCCAATAAGGAATACTTGTTGGCTTTTTTCTCATTTTGAAATTTATTTCTCAAGTTACATAGCATAAAAAACATGATATGATAAATAATTTGGAAAATCATTGGAATGTGTTGTCATATTTAAGATTATTTTGTAAGATTAAACTTGTTTCTTGTGAACAAATATAGAACTGAATTATTAAAAATAAAAAATGTAAGATTTATATGTTATAATTTTTCCTATGTGTAAATTTTAGAAAGTTGGAGGAACTTATGGAAGAAACAATTAGTTTAAAAGAGTTATTTCATATCTTAAAAAAACGTTTAGCAATGATCCTCGTAATCGCATTTGGTGCAGCTATAGTAAGTGCTATCATTAGCTTCTTCTTTATGACACCAATCTATCAATCTTCGACGCAGATTCTTGTTAACCAGAAGAAGCAAGAAGGGGCAGCTATTCAATACAATGAGGTACAAACAAATATTCAATTAACAAATACATACAAGGTTATCATTAAAAGCCCTGTTATTTTGGATCAAGTGAAAGAAAAGCTAGGTTTAAATATAACAGTACAAGAGCTAAACAATAAAATTGAAGTAGCTAATGAGAAAGACTCACAAGTAGTGGCGGTAACTGCGCAAGATAAAGACCCAAAACTAGCTCGTGATATTGCTAATACAACTGCAGAAGTGTTTAAAGGTGAAGTTGCTAAAATTATGAGTGTTGATAACGTAACAGTGTTATCAAAAGCAGAAGTTGCAGAAAATCTATCTCCAATTAAACCACGTCCAATGCTAAATGTAGCAATCGCTTTCGTTATTGGTTTAATGGTTTCAATTGGTCTTGCATTCTTACTAGAATACTTAGATAACACAGTGAAAAAAGAAGAAGATGTTGAGAACTTACTTGGATTACCAGTGTTAGGTATCGTTGCTCGTATGGATGAAGAAACAATGAACGTGAAATCGCACGCTCCATCATCAAGAAAAGTGAGGGGACAAACAATTGGCTCTTAATTTATTTAAAAAGAAACAGAATCATCGTCAGCGTCGTCAATTAATTGCTCATCAACAACCGAAATCACCAATTTCAGAGCAATATCGTAATATTCGAACCAATATTGAATTTGCAGCTGTTGATACGAATTTACATTCACTAATGGTAACATCTGCGAACCCAAGTGAAGGGAAAACGACAACGACAGCAAATATGGCAGTTGTGTTTGCTCAACAAGGGAAAAAAGTATTATTAATTGATGCAGATATGCGTAAACCAGCAATGCATCAAATGTTCCAAGTAGATAATATTTTTGGACTCACAAACGTATTAACACATAGTGAACGTTTAGAAAAATGTGTACAAACGACATCTGTAGACAATCTACACTTTTTAGCTTGTGGTCCAATCCCACCAAACCCGGCAGAATTGTTAGGTTCAAAATCAATGAAAGAACTTCTTGGACAAGCATACAGTATGTACGATCTAGTTATTTTTGATATGCCACCAATTTTAGCTGTAACTGATGCGCAAATTATGGCAAATATATGTGATGCTTCTATTCTTGTTGTTCGTAGTGAATCAACAGAGAAAGAAACAGCAGTAAAAGCAAAAGGATTGTTAGAATCGGCTAAAGGTAAATTGTTAGGTGTTGTTCTGAACGATCGTGAACGTGAAGAAGGCTTATATTATTACTACGGTGCAAACTAATTAAAAGAGTGAGATATGGTTGAAACATATCTCCTTTTTTCCCTTGAACATATCTCCTTTTTTCCCTTGAATATGAGATTTCTCATATTCAAGGGAAAAAAGATTTTTATATGAGAGAGGGAGGATAAAATAAATGATTGATTTACATTGTCACATTTTACATGGCATCGATGACGGTGCACAGACAGTAACAGATAGTTTAGCAATGGCGCAACAAGCCGTAGCAGAAGGAATACATACCATTGTTGCTACACCACATCATCAAAATGGCAAATATGTAAATGAACGTACCTCAATTATTCATCACGTAAAACAACTAAATGATGAACTACAACAATATAATATTCCACTTACTATTTTACCGGGGCAAGAGGTCAGGTTATATGGTGATTTATTAGAAGACTATGAAGCTGGTAAAATCGTTACTTTAAATGAAACAAATAAATATATATTCATTGAATTTCCATCGAATCACGTACCTCGTTATGCTGAACAATTATTATACGAATTACGTGTAAAGGGAATGATTCCAATTATTGTTCATCCAGAACGTAATGCCGAGTTAATCGAGCGGCCAGATAAGTTATATAACCTTGTAAATAAAGGGGCATTAACGCAAGTAACGGCGGGTAGTTTATTAGGGAAATTCGGTAAAAAAATTAAAAAGTTTTCACTTCAACTTGTAGAACATAATTTAACACATATGGTCGCTTCAGATGCACATAACACAACGTCAAGAGGATTTCATTTAGCGGAAAGCTATGAATTAATTGAGAAAGAATTCGGGATGAATGTTATGAGTGATTTAAAAGAAAATCCGTATTTATTAATTAGCGGGAAGGCAATTTACAAAGAAGATCCAGAACAAATCCGTCGTAAAAGATTGTTCGGTATTTTTTAAATAAGGAACTGGTGATGTCTCCTAACCGTTATCAATGGAGGCACTCGGTCGTGCTGTGGGTAGAAAATTTATTTTCGAACCTACCTTAGACGCTTGTCGTCGGGAGTATGACGTGAGGATGGGTTGGATGCCCATAATTTATTTCTAATAGAAACTCTACCTATGGAGTTATAAGTATGACTCTATAGGTAGGGTTTTTGTTATTGTTACATGTTAATAAATAGATTTATAGGGGGCCTATAATTGAAAAAAGTAAGAAAAGCGATTATCCCAGCTGCTGGTCTTGGGACAAGATTTTTACCAGTGACGAAAGCAATGCCGAAAGAAATGTTACCTATCGTCGATAAACCGACAATTCAATACATAGTAGAAGAAGCGATAGAATCAGGTATTGAAGATATCATTATTGTGACTGGAAAAGGAAAACGTGCCATTGAAGATCATTTCGATCATTCTTTTGAACTAGAACAAAACCTTTTAGAAAAAGGGAAGTATGAAATGCTTGAAAAAGTACAAGCATCTTCAAAAATTAATATTCATTACATAAGACAAAAGGAACCAAAAGGTTTAGGGCATGCAGTATGGTGCGCGCGTAAATTTATTGGAAATGAGCCATTTGCCGTGTTACTTGGTGATGATATTGTCCAAGGCGAAACACCATGTTTACGTCAATTAATGGACCAATACGAGGAAACACAATCATCTGTTATTGGTGTAAAAACAGTACCAGAAAATGAGACACATCGTTACGGTATCATTGATCCAATCGAACAAAATGACCGTCGTTATCAAGTGCGTCAATTTGTAGAGAAACCAGCTCAAGGAACAGCACCATCAAATTTAGCAATTATGGGTCGTTACATATTAACACCGGAGATTTTTACATTTCTTGAGAACCAGCAAACAGGTGCCGGTGGAGAGATTCAATTAACGGATACAATTCAACAATTAAATGAGATTCAACGAGTATTCGCGTATGACTTTGAAGGAATACGTTATGATGTTGGGGAGAAGTTGGGTTTTATTACTACAAACCTAGAGTTTGGGTTGCAGAATGCTCAATTAAGAGAAGAACTTATAGAGTATATTAGCAATTTATTTCAAAACAGATTGGATAATTTTAGATAGAATAAGAGGTGCAGCATTATATGGCTATGAGAGAAATGAAAAAATATCCCCTAGATGAAACAATTGAAACTAATATTAACCTTCCTAATCATTACATTTATTTTACTTTAAAAAATACGGCTGATTTTCTTATGGCATTACTGGGTCTTGTAATTCTTTCGCCGATATTGTTACTTTTTGTTTTAGCTATAAAACTTGAGTCAAATGGCCCGGCTTTTTTTCTTCAAGAGCGTGTGGGATTAAACGGAAGAGTGTTTAATATAATAAAATTAAGGTCAATGTATATTGATGCTGAGAAAAATGGAGCACAATGGGCGAAGAAAAATGATGCTCGTGTTACAAAGATAGGTGCTTTTATTAGAAGAACTAGAATTGATGAGATACCGCAACTAATTAATATGCTAAAAGGTGATATGAGTTTGGTAGGACCTCGTCCAGAAAGACCAATATTTACTGAACAATTTAATAAAGAAATCCCTGGATTTAAAAATCGTATAGTTGTAAAACCAGGGATTACTGGGTGGGCACAAGTAAATGGTGGATATGATATTTCACCAAAGGAAAAATTAGAGTTTGATATTTACTACATAAAAAATTTAAGCCTATTTATGGACGTAAAAATAATATTTAAAACTATTAAGGTTATTTTTACTGGAGAGGGCGCTAGGTAAGAAGAGTAGAGGGTACCTTATAGAAAAACTAAAAAGTTAAATAACATTTTATATTAGAATGTTAATAGTTAAAAAAGATATATTTTAGAGGTGTAATGTATATGAGAGAATTGGTTTCAATTATTACTCCAGTCTATAATGCTGAAAAGTATTTGAGAAATACCATTGAATCTGTGATAAATCAGAATTATTCTAATTGGGAATTAATAATTGTTGATGATTGCTCCAAAGATAGCAGTCGATTAATTATTGAACAATATATGGAGTCCGAGAAAAGGATTAGGCTAATAGCTCTAGATGAAAATAGGGGAGTTACTTTTGCTAGAAATACAGCCATAAAGGCCGCTAATGGGAAATATATTGCTTTTTTAGATAGTGACGATTTGTGGCATCCTAATAAATTATCAATTCAGTTAAGTTTTATGCAGAAAAACAATTATGTTTTCTCCTTTTCAAGTTATGAATGGATGAATGAAGATGGGACAACGTTTAATAAAATAATCGAGGCGCCTAGTGTTGTTGACTATCATAGGTTATTAAGAGGTGGTAACCCAATAGGGTGTTTGACAGTTATGATTGATAAAGAACAGGTTGGAGATATCGAAATGCCAGATTTAAGACATGAGGACTATGCAACGTGGTTGAGTATCATGAAAAGTGGAGTTATAGCTTATGGAGTAAATGAAAATTTAGCTTCATATAGAAAATCAAATAATTCGCTAAGTTCAAATAAATTCAAAACCATTATATGGACTTGGAATATATATAGGAAAAATCAAAAACTTAGTTTTTTAAAATCAATGCAATGTTTAGTGATGTATATTTGTAATACATCACTAAAATATTTGAGGAAATAAATGTAAAATCAAAACCTTATTGGAGAAAAGCATATCCATTAGGGATATAAAAGAAAAAATATATCAATGTTTATGGTAGTATGTACTGCTTATTTGGTATGTACTTTTTAACAATTATGTTAGGGATAAATTATTAAGAGTTTAATATGTAAAATTGGAATGGTACCTAATAAAAAAGGAGTAATTATGAATATAGAAATGTTAGTATCCACGATGAATCAAACAAATTATAATTTGATTCATCGTATGAATATAAAAGATAGAGCAGTGATTATAAATCAGTTGACAGATAATAACATCCAAATCCCACGGAATTTGGATGAGGAAAAACTTAAATTTATTAATGTGCATGATAAAGGATTGAGTAAAAGCAGAAATATGGCAATTAAAAATTCAAGTGGCGATATTTGTGTGATTTGTGATGATGATTTATTTTATCATGATGATTATACAAATAAAATAAAAACAGCATATGAAGAAAATGCAGAAGCAGATGTAATAATTTTTTGTTACGATACAGATGGAAGACATAAGAAAAAATTTTACAAAGAAGCGAAAAGCCTTGGATATATAGATGTGATGAAAGTATCTTCAGTACAAATTACTTTTAGAAGAAAATCCATAATAGAGAATGACATCTATTTTGATGAGTTATTTGGAACTGGTTCTTCTTATTATCAGTGTGGAGAAGAGAACATTTTTCTTTTTGAATGTCTAAAAAAAGGGTTGAAAATTCATTTTGAACCTGTATCTATATTATCTATTGATAATAGTGATGAATCAACTTGGTTTAATGGTTTTAATGATAAGTTGTTTTGGGATAAAGGAGCAATGTTTACTGCATTAAGTAATAAATTTTATCACTTTCTAATATGGCAGTTTGCTATTCGTAAGTATAAGTTATATCGACATGAAACAAATTTCATTAAGGCAATTAACAGTATGTATAAAGGTCATAAAAATTATCTCAGTATCCATAGATAGAAGAATGCTAGATAATGTTAGGTAGGCAAGGGTATAAAAATTATATATTTTTATTAAGTATAATATATAATTTTTATGAAGTAATCGACATAATTTAAGCAAGTATTTGGAGTGAAGCAAATTGAAGTTATTTTTTGTAGGTGATTTTGATAGTGACAATGGGCCAGCTAGTGTTAACAAAGCGTTAAAAAAATATATGCCTAATAATACATTATATTCAATGGAAACTAAATTGTATAAAAGGATAATAGAATTGTATTCAAAGATAAGGAAGTCTGATGCAGTCCTTTTTTCAGGTTTGTCAAAAATTAATATTATTGGATTCAAAATTGCAAAATTACTGGGAAAAAAATCAGCATATTTAATGCATGGGAGCGCGTTGTTAGAAGGTAAAATAAATCAAAATTCTAACTCTAAATTGATTAATGTGGAGAAACAAACATTAAAAGTGGCACCGATTACTATTTGTGTATCAGAAAATTTTATGGAATCCATAAAGGTTAGTTATCCTCAGTGGATTGACAAATTAACTTTTGTAAATAATGGAATTGATTGGGGGATGATCGAAGCATCGGATTATGAGAATGTAAAAAGGGAACCTAAAACATTATTATGTGTAGGTGGAGGTGTCCCTTTAAAAAAAATTAAAGTAGTTTGTGAAGCTATTGATTATTTGAATACACATAAGAATTCTAATTTAAAGCTAATAGTTATAGGGGCTGTTGGAAAAGATACTAATAAAATTAAGTCATATCCTTTTGTGCAGTATATTGAAAAGGTAGCAAAAAAAGATATGGAATCTTATTACAAAAAATCATATTTGTATATTCAAAATAGTGAATTTGAAACGTTTGGCCTTGCAACAATGGAAGCCTTAATAGGCGGTTGTAATTTGCTCATTTCACAGAATGTTGGGGCAAAAGCGATTATTAATGGTTTAGAAGCAAATGATTTGATTAATGATGTCGATAATATAAAAGAGATTTCAAACAAAATAATGCATAATTTATTTAATAGTAACAATAATAGGTTGATCAATAGTATAAAAAAAGATCAAACATCAGTAGAAAGTTCTTATAAAAAAATAATGCATATTTTAGCAGAAGCAGAGTAGAAGTTAATTGTTATTTTTAGAGGAATTACTTGTAATTAGAATATCAGAGAAAAATAATTAATAAGGAAAATCTTTGGTGAAATATATGTCTATAAGAGTCGATAATACTGCAGTTTTAAAAATAAATAGTTTCATAATATCATTGATTGTCTTTTTAAATATTTATCAAATAGGTTTGAATTGGTTATTTGGTATCTCTTTTAACATGGCAATAGAGTATTTGTTCATTCCATTATTGTTCATGATAAATAAATTTCAATTGAAGATTTTTAGAAACTATAAACTTGTGTTTTATATGTATTTTATGATACTTTCATTTACTATTACATTTTATTTGAATAATAATGCCATGTTATCATATTATTTCAATCACTTTGTTTTATATGGATTGATATTATTAATTGTCTTCTTGTTCCCTATCAGTCATGAATACTTATATAAGTATATTTTATGGCATTCCTATGCTATAACGTTGATATATATGTCTGCATTATTTATGGGAAAAGTCAGCATTATACATGATTACATGACATGGGGATATTATTGTGTATTTGGTTTAAGCTTTATTTTAGGTGACGCAATTATAAATAAAAAGTTTTTTAAATTAATATGTTTAATTCCCTTGCTAGGAATAGCTTTTATTAATGGTCCTAAGGGAGCTTTTATTATAATAGCAGCTCTTCTAATAATCTGTTTTTATCAATTGACAAATAGTTGGTTAAAAAGGGTTTCAATGTTAATAATACTTTCGGTTTTAGCATTAAATTTTGTTGGCTTATTAAATGGATTAATAAAGATTCTTGAAAATATTAGTTTTACTGCAAATAGTTATTTCATTAATAGTTTAAAAAGTGTTTTATCAGTAGATAAAATTTCAGGCGTCTTTGATAATCGTGATTTCATTTATGGATATGGTATACATACGATAGAGGAGAATGTCTTTGGTATTGGAATAGGTAAATTTCAATCGACATATGGAGTCTTCCCACATAATATATTTTTAGACATATTTTCAACCTATGGTATTCTTCTGGGTGGTTTAATAGTTGTCTTTTTAGTATATGAAATAGTTACTTGTTTTATGGTTGTAAAAAATAAAAAACAATTAATAATATTTATAGTTGTTTTAAGTAATTCATTTAAGTTGTTAGTGTCAAAAACTTTTATTTATGATCCTGTATTTTGGCTTTTGATTTGTATTATGGCAGTTATAAAAGGGAAGAAGGATAGCTTAAGTAATAATAAGGTGTCTAATTGAGATTTTTTATATATTACATGAATATGGCTTTAGAAGGGATGAAAGATGGAGAACCTAACAATTTTTACACCTACATATAATAGAGGATATCTTATACAGCGATGCTATGAGAGTTTATGTCGGCAATCTAATAAAAATTTTGTTTGGCTTATTGTAGATGATGGTTCTATCGATAATACTGAACAAATAGTTAATTCTTTTATTAAGGAAAAGAAAATCAAAATAATTTATTCTAAACAAAAAAATAGTGGTAAACAAGTGGCACATAATACTGGTGTATTAATGTGTACAACAAAGATATTTGTTTGTGTAGATTCAGACGATTACTTGTCAGATAATGCAGTACAATTGATTTATGATACTTGGGATAAGATTGAAAGTGATAGAAAATTAGCTGGTATAATTGCTTTAAAAGGAAACACCTTTAGTGAAGTAGTAGGTACAGAGATGCCGAATAATATTGAAAGATCGTCTATCTTTAATCTCTATGAGAAGTATAAATTTAAAGGTGACGCAATGTTGGTATTTAAAACAGATATTTTAAAAAAGCATTTGTTTCCTGTTTTTGAAGGAGAAAAATTTATTACGGAAGCTGTTGTCTATGATCAGATAAGCCAGAAGTATGAGATGAAATTATTAAATAAAGTCTTGTATTTCTGTGAATATTTAGATGACGGATATTCGAAAAATATACAGTCAATTCATAAGAAAAATCCTAAAGGATATATGTATTTTTTAGAGCAAAGAATTGAAAACGCAAGAGATTTAAAAAGTAAATATAAAGCAGTTTCATATTATATTGCAGGGTGTTTAGAAATAAAAAGTATATCAGCCTATATAAATTGTGATTTTGGTTTCTTAAAATTTATTTCGCTCCCAAAAGGTTTAATTATATATATAAAGCCAATTATAAAGAATAAATTAGTTAAGTATAACATAATAAAATTCTAATACATTGAGGTGAAAGCATTGAATAATGCTAAGGTAAGTATAGTAATTCCAACTTACAAAAGGGCGGATAAAATTGTAAGAGCTGTGGAGAGTTGTATTAACCAAGATTATAAAAATATAGAAATAATAGTTGTGGATGATAATGGAGATGGTTCGGAATTTAGAGCCAAGACCAAATCTTTAGTCAGTCCATATATTGAAAAGTACGGGGTTAGATATATAGAACATGAAGAAAATAAGGGTGGAGCAGGCGCTAGAAATACGGGAATCAGGGAGGCAACGGGAATTCTGATTTCTTTTTTAGATGATGACGATGAGATATTACCTAACAAAATTTCAGAACAAGTTGAATTATATAATCGACATAAAAATGAAAATGTAGGACTAATATATTGTTATTGTGAAGCAGTAAATGCAAAAGGTGCGCATAAACAGTACTACAATAATGATTTGCAAGGAAATCCCTTATATGAAAACATGTTGGGATGTATCGCTGGAACTTCATTATGGCTTTGTCCGAAACACGTATTAGAAGATGTGGGGTATTTTGAGAATACACCTTCTAAGCAAGATACAATATTATTATTGAAAATTTTAGCTGCAGGATATAATGTTTTTAGAGTTGATCAACCATTAGTTAAATATTATGAATATAATGATGGGAAAATTAGTGGTATAGGTTTAAATAATATTAAAGGAGAATGTAATGCACGGGTATTTAGTAGAAAATATTACTATAAGTTGAACAATGTAAATAAAATGTTAAATGTAGAATATGCATTCTCTAAAAAATTATTAACTTTATATTTATTAAATGGACTAAATGATTTGGCTAAGGAAGAATTAAAAAATATGATTACCCTTAAACGTTATTCTTTTAATACTTTAAAAGGAGTATTAAAATACAACTTTAAAACTATTTATAAAATATTTATAAATAATAAAAATAAAAGGCTTACTTAAAATGAATAATGTAAAAAAGTTTAAAGTTAATAAATTCACCAGTAATACAATTTGGTTAATATTAGAGAAAATTTTTCAATTAATTTTAGGTTTAGTTGTAGGAATCTGGACAGCTAGATATTTAGGGCCTTCAAATTATGGAATATTAAATTATGGCGCCTCATTTATCGCTTTTTTTTCTGTAATATGTAGCTTAGGGTTAGAAAATGTAATCATTAAGTATTTTGTTGATTATCCAAGGAAAAATAATATAATTCTCTTTTCCGCTATAATAATTAGATTTGTTACCTCGATAATATCTATATTAGTGATTTGTTTGATAGTTTCAATAACTCATTATGATGAAAAACTAGTTATTGCTGTTATAACATTACAATCATTAGCTTTAATATTTAATTCCCTTGATACAATTGATTATTGGTTTCAATCGAGATTAATGTCCATGTATGTGGTAATAGCAAAGTCAGTCACGAGGTTTATTGTTAGCATTTGGAAAGTGTATTTACTAATTTCAAATGCTTCATTACAACTTTTTGCCTTATCAAGTTCAATTGAAGCTATGATTCTAGGTGTGATTTTATTAGTAGTCTATTTTAAAAAAAATCCCATTAACTTCTCTTTTTCCAAATATTATTCAAAAGAGCTGTTTTTGAATGGCTATCATTTTATTTTATCAGGTCTTTTAGTAACTCTCTTTACTCAGATGGATAGAATTATGTTGGGAAATTTGATTGGACAAGAAAGTGTTGGGATATATTCTGTTGCATCAAACATAGCGACTTTGTGGTATTTTGTTCCATTAGCTGTGATTAACTCTGCTAGACCAATTATATTAAAAATGAAACAAATATCTATAGTAGAATACCAAGAGAAATTAAAGCAATTGTATGCATTTATTTTCTGGTTAGGGTTACTAGTATCTTTATTTATTACAGTATGCTCTAATTTGATAATACAAACATTATACGGACAACAATATATTGAAGCAGCTATTCCACTTGCGATTTTAATATGGGCGAGTGTTTTTTCTTTGTTAGGAACTGCTCGAAATATTTGGATAGTAAGTGAAGGAGTTAACAAGTATACAAAATATTATTTTTTAATAGGTATGTTTGTGAATTTTGTACTTAATTACATCTTTATAAATTACTTTGGTGTAGTAGGTTCTGCTGTAGCAACTTTAATTGCCCAAATCATTACTACAATTGTGGCCCCATTGTTTTTTGCAAAAACAAGAGAATCTACATATTTAATGAGTCAAGCAATGATGTTAAAGGGTGTAATACCAAAACGAAAAGCGGAGAAATAATTAAGAATTTTTACGATAGATAAAATATACTCTATAGTGTTAAATTAATACTATTTATAGTAATTATAAGCAGTTAAAATATAGTAGTAAAACTTATTTTTTAGGATCTTAAAAGAAATTTTAAGGATAATTTTACTATTTTAGTAGATTAGTGCAAAAATTATTGATAGATAAGGAAGATAATAATGAAAATAGCTGTAGCTGGAACTGGATATGTTGGATTAGTAACTGGTGTGTGTCTTGCAGAACATGGACATTTCGTTTCTTGTGTAGATATGAATGAAGACAAAATACAACTCTTAAAATCTGGAAAATCTCCAATTTATGAGCCAGGGCTTGAAGAGTTAATGGTTAAAAATATGGATAAAATTAAATTTACTACAAATTATAAAAAGGCTTATAAAGATGCTGATGTTATTTTTATAGGTGTGGGGACCCCTGAGAAAGCAGATGGTTCAGCTGATTTACAGTATCTTTATTCGGTAGCGGTTCAAATTGCAGAAAGTGTTGAAAAAGATTGTATTGTAGTGGTGAAATCAACAGTTCCTATTGGTACTAATGAACGGTTAGAATACATTATCAAAAATAATCTTATGAATGATGTGGTTATACATGTTGCATCAAATCCAGAGTTTTTATCACAAGGTTCGGCAGTTAGGGATACATTACATTCTTCAAGAATTATTATCGGGGCAGAAGAAGAAAGTGTAGCGGATATTTTAAAAGAAGTATATAAAGATTTTGGTGCACCTATATTGGTAACGAGAAGACGAAGTGCAGAAATGATTAAGTATGCATCTAATGATTTCCTTGCGCTTAAGATTTCATATATTAATGAAATTGCTAACCTATGTGAAATTGTCGGTGCTGATATTGATGATGTAGCTAAAGGCATGGGATATGATAGTAGAATAGGGAATAAATTTTTGAATTCAGGTATAGGTTATGGTGGTTCCTGTTTCCCAAAAGATACTAAAGCGTTACATTGGTTAGCTAATTTCCATGACTATGAATTAAAAACGATTAAAGCAGCTATAGATGTTAATGAGAATCAAAAAATAAAATTAATCAAAAAATCACGTAAATACTTTGAAAGTTTAAACGATGTAACAATTGCTGTTTTAGGTTTAACCTTTAAACCAGGGACAGACGATTTAAGAGAGGCACCATCTTTAGTTAATATACCTATTATGTTAGACGCTGGAGCGAATGTGAGGGTTTGGGATCCGGTTGCTTTTGATAGGTTTAAGGAAATGTACCCTAATGAAATAACATATTGTGCAACTATTGAAGATGCATTATTAGGAGCAGATATATGTTTTATTTTTACTGAATGGGAAGAAATAAAAGATTTTGAAATATCTAAGTATGGGGATTTAATGAAAAATCCAATAATTATAGATGGAAGGAATTGTTATGAATTAGATATTATCAAAAAGGATAATGTTATTTATGATTCCATTGGAAGAGAGACGATTAATAATTTAAAATATAGCATGTCCTAAAATCTAGAATATGTATAACGGTTAATGATAGTTGAATAAGTATGAGGGAATTTTTCTATATTAGTTTAGTTTGGTAAAATAGGGTTTTTATTTCTATGCAATAAAAACCCTATTTTAATTTGGAATCTTCATACTCTATACGTCAGTGTTATTTGGGATTTGGGGTATAGGAGAGAAAACTGCATATGCTTTTGTTTATACAGTTTCATGTAGAATGTAATTATTGTTTTTTTCTTTGAATTTTGCACTAGCTGGTATAAGAAAAAAGTTTTGTTTTGGATACTTGGTATTACCTTATTTGTTGGTGGCCTAGATATGTCGATAGCAACTGTAGAAAAACTCTTAAATATCCCTAGCAATTATTGTATCGAAGTGAATATGGAGGGATTTAGAGATATTGTAGCTGTAGTAGATATTAATAATGTCTTAGAGTTTTCCTTGGAAGAAAAGTGTTTTAAAAAAGGAATATTCACTTAACTGATGATTAAGCTTTAGCTTATGCATGCATAGAGAAGAGCCACATGGTGACTTTGGTCATCAAATGCGTCAATGTCAAGTTATGCAAACTTATCTTCGTTAGCTCATTATGTAGAGATGCTTATAGCAATTCAACAAAATGTGAAAATAAACTTAATGCAAGATTAAAATACTTAGTATGCAAAAGAATCATAAAGATTGCTTGAAAAAAAGTGAAGATATTCAAATCCCAGGTGATGGTCATAAAGCATCTGATAGTATCTACTATTATGTTTCAGATTTAGCGAAACAAAATTTAACAAATAAATTACGAACACATCTTGACTTAAATAAGTGAAAAAAACAATTCCTTTGGAAGGAGTTGTTTTTTTGTAGGCTTATATTGTGAGATAAATAGATAAGTCGAATTAATGAATAAGAAAGTAGTACTTGCCTTATTTGTTTTTATGTTGTTTGTCACTTCAATTGTGAACGATAAATTATATTGAGATAAGAAACTCGCTAATGCAACGGGAAAAATGAGTGAATTAAAAAAGACAACGCATTGAAGCAGAAGATGGTGGAGGAAAGAAGATAGTAAAAAGAGAAAAAAACAAGATAAAAAGGTAATGAATCCTGTTATTGTTGGTGATCAAGTTTTTTTTCTGAGAAAGATGCCTGAATATCTAATTTGATTTTATTATAGGTACTATTTATTACCTATAATAAGGGAAATGATAATTCTGTAGCTAATACCTAGAAAATGCAGAAGGTAATACGATTATAATTCATCCATCAAAGAAGAATTTAGCTTCCCTAGTGAGAAAAGATATGATATTTAGGCATAATATGTAACAAATTATTTTGTGTCTACATAAAAAATAGTTTAAAGAGGAGGTTGTAAATTAAATAATTTCTGCTTTTTTTAATAAATTATAGCAATGGAGGTTTAATTATGAGAATACTTGTAACAGGTGGAGCAGGATATATTGGTAGTCATACATGTGTAGAATTACTAAATAGCGGTTACGAAATTATAGTAGTGGATAATCTTTCGAATAGCTCGGTAGAATCTATAAATCGAGTGAAAGAAATAACAGGAAAACAATTTAAGTTTTATAAAGAAGATGTTTTAAATCGCGAAGCGCTTGACGCAATTTTTGAAGAAAATGCAATTGAAGCAGTTATTCACTTTGCAGGATTTAAAGCTGTAGGGGAGTCAGTAGCAATTCCATTAACATATTATCATAACAACATTACAAGCACGTTAGTGCTATGTGAAGTAATGCAGAAACATAATGTAAAGAAGATAATCTTTAGTTCATCTGCAACTGTATATGGTATCCCGGAAACGTCACCGATTACGGAGGAGTTTCCATTAAGTGCAACAAATCCATATGGTCAAACGAAATTAATGATTGAGCAAATTATGCGTGATGTGGCATTTGCAGATGCAGAATGGAGTATCGCATTACTTCGCTATTTCAATCCATTTGGTGCACACGAAAGTGGGCGTATCGGAGAAGATCCAAATGGAATCCCAAATAACTTAATGCCATATGTAACGCAAGTAGCAGTAGGTAAGTTAAAAGAATTAAGTGTATTCGGAAATGACTATCCAACGAGAGATGGAACAGGAGTCCGTGATTACATCCATGTTGTGGACTTAGCAAATGGTCACGTAAAGGCGCTTGAGAAAGTACTGAGTACAACAGGAGTAGATGCTTATAACCTGGGCACAGGCATGGGCTATAGTGTATTAGAGATGGTTGAAGCGTTTGAAAAAGTTTCGGGCAAGAAAGTCCCTTATAAAATTACAGAACGTCGCCCAGGTGATGTGGCAGTATGTTTTGCTGATGCATCGAAAGCAAAGCGTGAATTAGGCTGGGAGGCAAAACGCGGATTAGAAGAAATGTGTGCAGATTCTTGGAGATGGCAGTCTGAAAATAAGACTGGATATCAGAAAGTTAGTAACTGAGAATAGGTTATAGGTGCTAAAACTTTCATTGAGTTATTAATATAGTTTGGCTTAAAAATTGAATTACATGTATAATGTATTTTATATTTTGTAGTCATAATAATTTGATAGCGGTACCTGAAGAAAGAAGGTTAAAAGCATGAAAAAGAAAATCTTATTTTGGATATTAGGAATCATAGGAGTATTAATTATAGGTGGAGGAGCTTACGCTTATAATATATATTCTTCTGTTTCAAAAACATTAGATGAAGTTCATAAACCATTAAAACGTGATCAAGGTAATAAACAAGAAGAAAAAATCAATAAATCTGAACCTGTTTCAATTTTACTATTAGGTGCAGATGAGCGTGGTGGAGATAAAGGACGTTCAGATTCTTTAATGGTCATTACATTAAACCCTAAAAACAATTCAATGAAAACAGTAAGTATTCCTCGTGATACATATACAGAAATTGTTGGAAAAGGTAAAAGTGATAAAATTAATCATGCGTATGCATTTGGTGGCGTAGACATGTCTGTAGCGACAGTAGAAAAATTCTTAAATGTTCCAATCAATTACTATATTGAAGTAAACATGGAAGGATTTAAAGATATTGTAGATGCAGTAGGCGGGGTCGATGTTAATAATGATTTAGAATTCTCCCTGGAAGGGAAACACTTCCAGAAAGGGAATATTCACTTAACGGGTGACCAAGCTCTAGCATATACACGCATGCGCAAAGAGGACCCACGAGGCGACTTCGGTCGTCAAATGCGTCAACGCCAAGTGATGCAAGCTGTTATTAAGAAAGGCGCAACTTTCTCTTCTTTAACAAGTTATGGTGATGTGTTAACAGCAATTCAAAAGAATGTGAAGACAAACTTAACGCAAGATCAAATGTTTGATATGCAAAAGAATTATAAAGATTGTCTGCAGAATAGTGAAGATATTCAAATCCCAGGTGACGGCCACAAAGCTGCTGATGGTATTTGGTATTACTACGTTCCAGATGCTGCAAAACAAGATTTAACGAATAAATTAAGAGCGCATCTTGAAGTGACTAAGTAGTATGTAATAACCCAACTCCTTTGGAAGGAGTTGGGTTTATTTTTGCGTGAATTTATATTAGTATTATATATTGTGAGATTAATAGATGAGGTGAATCGATGAATAAGAAAGCGATACTTGTCCTTGTTATTTTTGTATTGTTTGTTGCTTCGATTGTGAGCGGTAAATTGTACTGGAATAAGAAAGTTGCAAATGCAACGGGACAAACGAGTGAAGTAACGAAAACAAAGGCTGAAGTGAAAGATAGCGGAGCGAAGAAAGAAGAGAAAAAGGAAGAGAAAAAAGAAGAGAAAAAACAAGATACGAAGTCATCTTTTAATGAAGCATATGCGAAGAATTTGCCAGATGCAGTGAAAGAGAAGTTAAAGAAAGCTGCGGAGGATAAAAAGGCAGTAAATCTTGTTATTGTTGGTGATGAAGGTTCTTCATCTGAAAAAGGTGCTTGGGCAGCTAAGTTAACGGCTAATTTAGAAGCTGCTTACGGTAAAGGTTTATGGAATGTGGCTGTAAAGGAATATAAGGGTGAAAGCACAGAAGAGTTAATCGTGAATAAGCGTGATAAAGAGATCGCGAAAGAGAATCCAGATGTGATTTTATTTGAACCACCATTTATTACTGATAACGGTAAAACTGGTAATGGGAACTCTGTTGCGAGTACACAGAAGTTTGTTCAAGCACTTTCTACTAGTGCAAAGGGTGCTACGATTATGATTCAACCATCAAATCCAGTGTATGGTGCGAAAAATTATCCGAAAGCGATCGAAGCATTAAAACAATTTGCGACGCAAAATAATTATACATATATTGATCATTGGGGAGCATGGCCGGATGCATCGACAAAGGCTATTTTACCATACTTAAAAGAAGAGTTTGGTTTCCCAACTGCTAAAGGTCATGAAGTTTGGGCACAATATGTAACGGATTATTTTGTAGCTAAATAATAAAAGGGGAGAGGGTATCGTCGACAAAATATGTTCGACAATACCCTCTCTTTTTTTGTACGATTTTTGCTATACTAAACTGTACTATAATACATGATGGAAGGAGGAGAATGATGAAAATACTTGTGGTTGATGATGAATCGAGTATTCGTAATTTGATTCGGATGCAGTTGGAGATGGAAGGTTATGAAGTATTGGCAGCGGCTGATGGGAGAGAAGCTTTAGAGCGATGGAATGAAGGGCCGGATGTATTGATTTTGGATGTTATGCTTCCGGATACGGATGGGTATGAGTTGCTTCGTTTGTTCCGTGAGAGGGATAGGGATATTCCGGTGCTTATGTTAACGGCAAAGAGTCAGATGAATGATAAGTTGCTTGGCTTGCAGCTTGGTGCTGATGATTATGTGACGAAGCCGTTTAATTATGCGGAGCTTATTCTTCGGGTTAAGAATATGGCGCGGCGTGTAAAGAAGACGGAGACCGCTGTAAGTCATGAAGTAATTGAGGCTGGAGAGATAGTGATTTGTCCTAAGGAAAGAAAGGTACATGTGAGTGGACAAGAGATTCAGTTAACGTACCGAGAGTTTAATTTATGTCAGTTATTTGTTTCAAATCCGCAGCGTGTGTTTATGAGGGATGAGTTACTTGAGAAAGTATGGGGGTTTGAGTATATCGGAAATACGAGAGCAGTTGATATTATGGTGCAGAGACTTCGAAAGAAGCTTGGTACGAGCGGAGAATATATTAAGACAATTTATGGCGTTGGCTATAAACTGGATTGTTGAGTGGTGATGGTATGTCTTTAAAGCGAAATATGGTGTTTGGAATAGTTGGGCTGTTAATTCCGATTTTTGTTCTTTTATATGCAGTTGTTTATATTACGTTAGAAAAGAATATGTATCATAACGCAGCAGATTCTTTAGAAAAGTTAAGTGTAGAAGCACAAATTTATACGATGAATTATTTAGAGAAGGAAGCAGAAGTGGATACGCTTGGTCCTAATTCACTTTTAATTGCGTCGTATTTAGCAAAGCGTATGGATGTCCGTGTGCAGATGATCGGGAAGAATGGCGATGTTGTTGCAGATACACAAAAAGGAGCATTGCTTCACCGTAACATCGACATTGAGAGTTCCTTGAAGGGAAAGAAGTCTTACGTTTTTGAGGAGGCGGATCCAGCTCCTATTCTTTTGTTTTCAAGCCCGGTTTATTATGGAAACGATGTCATTGGAAGTATTCGTTTTATAAATGAGTTAACGGGTGAGAAGGAAGTTTTAACGAATGTGAGCTGGACGTTCTTAATGACATCTCTTTGCCTGGTAGCAACCGGTATTTTCTTTGCGATTCGTTTGGCGAAGTCTCTTCATAAACCAATTGATCAGTTGAGACAAATGGCACAGCGGCTTGCGAATGGTGATTATAAGAGTAAGATTGAGTTAAATGAGTACGTGGAAATCGCTCAGCTTTCAGCATCTTTTAACGCGATGGCTGATGGAATTGAGCTGCATATTAAGCAATTGCAGGAGGAGAAAGAGAAGCAGAAGGATTTCCTAGACCGCATTACGCATGAGCTAAAAACACCGCTAACGGCAATTATCGGTTATGTTGATTTAATTCCAAAGTTACAATCGAAAGAAGATGTACAGGAAAGTCTTCGTTATGTGGCGGTGGAAAGTGAGCGTTTATTATCACTTGTAGAGGAACTGCTTAAGTCTTCGAAATATGGGACGAGTACGTTTGAAGTGTCTCCTACAGTTGTGAACATAAAGGAATTGGCAGAAGAAGCAGTTTCAATTGTGAAACCTCGTCTAAATCAGTTTGAAATTGAAGTGATAAATGAGTTAAAGGATGTACATGTTGTTGCGGATTTTGATAAGACGAAGCAAATTTTCTTAAATGTGCTTGATAATGCAATTAAGTATAGTGATGCTTCGCACATTCGTATGAATGTAATTATAAATGAGCATGAGGCGAAGGTTTTTGTTCATGATGATGGGATCGGTATAGATGAAGTGGTGCTTGCAGAGTGGAATGAGTCTCCGAAAGGAAAGGCACTTCCTTCTAGTTACGGGAATGGTTATGGTTTATATATTTGTCAGGAGATTATGAATAAGCAGGGCGGAAGCATGCGTATTGAGAGTAGTGAAGAAATAGGTACTACAATATTCATTACATTTTTGCTTCCGAGAAGGATGGAAGACATAAAAAACTTGAAAGCGGTTAAATGATACATTTATGAAACAATTATGCGGTATTTTCGAAACAACGTTTTTTTATCTTGGAGGTAGGCAGAAATGAAAAGGCTATCATTTCAAATTCTTATGTTTGTCATTTGTATGATTGTTTCTCTTGTTTTGTTTTATGTTATGGAGAAGCAAATCTATAATCGAATCAACATTGTAAATGATAAACAAGCCGTTTTACAAAGGGTGAATGAATCTCTTCCAATTGAAGTGAAAGTAAGACATGAAAAGTGGGGAGAAATTGTTGTAACGGATGAAGTTCGTTTGCATACGATTGTTTCATTCTTTGACCGAATTCGAATAGAGTCGGGGGACGTTAAGAGCCAAGAACAAGTATTTACTGGAGAAGTAACGTACTTGAATGGACATAAGCGTACTTTTGCAGTAGGTGACTTGTTCCAGTATGGGGAAAATGTATACGGAAAGAATGGCATGGATCCGATGATTTCAGCACTTCAAACGTATTTATTAAGCCTGTATTACACGCCAGAGCGTATTAGTGATTTCTTTGCTTCAGCAAAGGATGTCGTAGTACGTCAAGGTGATGTGGTACGTACTATCAATCTTACGCACATACTTGATTCTATTCGGTACGCAAAGCAAATTACAGATTACGGAGAAATTCAGAAGTTATTACAATCGCAGAATGAACCGATTGCTTATATTACAGCTTATAAAACAGGTAAGCGTGTAAAGAATAATCGTGAAGATATTCTTACGATTTCTGTGTATCCATCGTACTTTGTGGTGCAATATCTCGGTGATAATAACGGGAATGTCATGTATATGAAAGGCTCTCTAGCAGAGTTATTCGTAAAGGAGAATGCGTCATGAGAAAGATAGCCTTTTTCTTCTTTTTGCTAGTAATTGGAGGAGCGATGTCTAGTTGCTCTCGAGATACAACCTCTATTAAATATAGTAAAAATGGTCTCCCTATTTTGGATGACCGTCATATTGTTGCGTATGTAGCGGCTCGTGAGGAAGTTGGTGAAGCGTTACTTTCATCATTTTGTAAGCCACGCGGATGTACGTATGAATTTATTCGTCTTTCAACAGAAGAACTTCTTCGTAGAGTGGAAGAAGAAGCTGGAAATCCGAAGGCGGATATTATTATTGGCGGTACAGTAGATGCGCATCAAATGATGAAGCAAAAAAATCTTTCTATTCCTGTGATAAGCCAACATGCAAATCGTATTTCAAAGACTGTTAAAGATAAAGATGGTTATTGGTACGGTTATGAAGTGGAGAAGCTAGCAATTGCGATTAATAAAGAGCGGTGGAACGAGGAAATAGCGCCGCTCGGTCTCTCGTATCCGTTAAGATGGAAAGATTTATTGAATCCAGTATATAAAGGAAAGATTGTCATGCCCGATCCAAATGTTTCAGGTACAGCATATACGTTTTTTCAATCACTTATTGATACGTTAGGTGAAGAGGAAGCGAAGGAATATGTGAAGAATCTGGCAGAACAAGTTGGAGAAGTAACAGTGAATGGTTATATCCCAGCAGAACTTGTTGCGAGCGGTGAATATATGATAGGCATCAACTTTATGGGAGATCAGAGAATGCTTCAAAAACAAGGCTTTCCTATTTTAAGTAACGAACCTGAGCAAACAGGGTTATCCGTTAATGCGATTTCTAAACTAAAACGTGCACCGAGTGGTATTATTGCGGATTTATTTATTGATTATTGTTTATCAGAAGAAGCGGGTCACATTTTAGAAAAAGTGTCGTTTGGCGTACCAACGATGTTTGCGAAGAATGAGAAAGAAATAGAAGGACAGCCGGTTAGAAGGACGAACCAAAATATATCAAATAGCGGGATAATCGAGATATGGAATAGACAGCGTCTCTCTCTGAAGTGAGAAAAGGAGACGAAAATATATGTTTAAATGGCTCAAGCCAGCACCTGCAATTGAAAGATTGCCAGCGGATATGATCGACCGTGTATATCGATTACTACGTATTCGTGTGTTAATCGGGATTTCAGTTGGATATGCTGCTTATTATTTAGTTCGTAGTAACTTTACGTTATCAAGTACGTACTTAGTACAAGAATATGGTTTTAGTACAGCTGAAATTGGTCTACTAGGTTCAGTAATGGCAATCGTTTATGGATTTAGTAAGTTCTTTATGGGGAATTTATCAGATAAAGCTTTCGCCCAGCGCTTTATCGCAGTCGGTTTATTCTTATCAGGGCTTGTAAATATTTGTTTTGGCTTTGCATCATCATTTGGGATGATTGTTACATTACTTGTTGTTAACGGTATTGTACAAGGTATGGGAGCACCACCTTGTAGTATTGTTATGACGAAATGGTTCTCAAAGAAAGAACGTGGTACGAAAACAGGTCTTTGGAATATTTCACATAACGTTGGTGGAATGCTTGTGCCACCACTTGTCGGAATTGGTGTAGGTATTTTTGGTGAAAACCATTGGCAAGGCGGCGTGTTTATTTTCCCTGCAATTATCGCAATGGTAATTTCAGTTCTTGTTTGGATTAATGCGAAGGATACACCAGAATCTGAAGGTCTTCCTCCAATTGATGAGTATCGTAATGACTATGAAAATCTTGAAAAAGCAGATAATGCTAACAAGATGTCACCAAAAGAAATTTTAATGAAGTATGTAGTGAAAAATAAATTTGTATGGTTCTTATGTATTGCGAATGCTTTTGTTTATTTAATTCGTTTCGGTGTTATTAACTGGGTTCCGCTTTATTTAACGACAGTTAAAGGATTTTCAAAAGCAGAAGCGCATGCGGCATATGCAATCTTTGAAGGTATGGCAATTCCAAGTTCATTAATCGTTGGTTTTTTAAGTGATAAATTATTTAAAGGAAAACGTATGCCATTATGTATTATTAGTATGGTTGGGGTTGTTATTGGTACGTTTATATATTGGCAAGCAACTAGCGTACTTGTTGTAAGTATTGCAGTTTCTATTATCGGTTGTTTAATTTATGTACCACAGTTCTTAATCGGTTTAAGTGCGATGGAATTAGTACCGAAATTTGCAGTAGGTACGACAGTTGGTATGTGTGGTTTATTCGGTTATGTAGGCGGAAGTCTTGTAGCTAACGCAGCAATTGGTGTTATTGTTGATCGTTCTGGCTGGGATGGTTGTTTCATCTTACTATTAACAGGAGCGGTTTTATCAACAATCTTCTTATTTATTGTTCAACGTGGACATGAGAGAAAAGATCCTAAAGTAGCGTAATATTTTGTTTGAAAAGCTATCCAATTGTGTGTGATTGGATAGCTTTTATATTAGAAAAAACAAACAGTATGAAAAATTGCAGTTTAATATATAAATGATTTTTGTTAATTAATATAATTTTTTTAGATTCCATAAACCAAATAGATACATGGTTATACCGAAAAATCCGCCGCCACAGATGAAAATTACAACCTTAAATAAAGAAATAGAGATTTCCTCTGAACCTACATAGGGAAGGATATAATTCATAAAAACAAACATTTGAAAGCCCCAAAGCACACCTGCTTTTAAGCCAGCTTTTCTTAATTTTTTCTTGTGTTGTAAATATTCTTCTTTTGTTGCACATTCAGTATCACTTAAACCTTTTTTCTTGAATTTAAAGGCTAAGTAATTAGCATAAATCATATTAGATAGAAAAATGAATATTGTCCCTATAGATATTGTGTGATTCATAGTATCAACAAGTAACATAATAAGCATTACCAACATATTTAACCACCACAAACCAATTCCAGCTACAGATAACTCTTTATTGATTTCTTGTTTTTGGTATTCATCTCTCTCACTTAGTGTTCCAACAAAACTATTATAAACTCTTTCTTTCCATTCAATTTTCATCATTTAATCTCCCTCCCAAAATAGACTATTTAAATCTGTTTTTAGTGCTTTTGCTAATTCGATACATAAGGCTAAAGAGGGATTATATTTCTTGTTTTCAATTAAATTTATTGTCTGTCTCGCCACGTTAACTTTTTTAGCTAACTCTAGTTGCGATAGCCCTTCAGATTTTCGATATTGTTTAACGTTATTCAAATATAACCCTCCCATTGATGGTTGTAGACCTCGTGTACCGAAATGTCATTTATATGTGACATTTTATAATTGAATAGATGAAATGTCAAATATATATGACAAAATAGCTATGGTGCAATTAGGAAAATGATTTTAATGATTCATTTTGGCAAGAAGTATGTTAATAAAGAATGGCTTCCATTCAATTAAAATTGCTCTTTTTCCTTTCCTTAAATCTATCTTAAAAGATATAATGTCATATTTCTAATCATTGGAATTTTTGTTACAATATAAATGGATGTGTAAAACTTTGTAAAAATAATGTAATAATATGTAATCTGTTTTCAGAAAGTTTTATACAATTTTTATATTAAACTATTAAGTTATAAAAGGGAGCGAGAATATGTTACCAAATACGGTTCGTACTCCAAACAAGAAGAAGAAATGGATTATTATTGGGGTTATTGCACTAATTGTTATTGTAGCAGCAATTAATATTTTTGTTATGCAAGGGAAGAAGAAGGGTGCATCAACAAATGCTGATGCTGTAAGTTTTGAGAAGGTAACGGAGCGTAAGCTGAATAATACGAAGTTAATTTCTGGTCAGGTGAAGCCTGGTAATATTGAAAGCTTCTATGCAGATCCAGCCAAAGGGAAAGTGAAAGATATTGAGGTAAAAGAAGGGCAAGAGGTAGAGAAAGGTACGAAGTTATTCTCTTATGATAATGAAGAGATTAATCTTCAAATGAAGCAAGCTGAGCTTGATCAGAAGATGGCGGATATGCGTTATGATCAAGGGAAAAAGAAGATTGATTCGCTCAAGAAAGAAATTAAGAAGGCGAAAGATAGCGGAGCTGGGAAAGAAGTAACAGATCCGATGGACGAGCAAGTAAACGAATTAGAGATTGCTCAAAAGACAACTGATCTTGAGAAAGAAAAAGGGAAGTTGCAGAAAGAAGAGTTAAGTAAGAAGCAGAAAGAGCTTACGATTTATAGTAATTTCGCTGGTGTTGTTCAAAAGTTAGATAAAGATGCGGCGCAAAGTTCATCTCAAGCGTTAGGTGGTCAAGGAAAATCGTTTTTACAAGTAGCTTCTAAAGATCCATTCCAAGTTCAAGGTACGTTAACTGAGCTTCAGAAGTCACAAATTCAAAAGGATCAAACATTCACTGTAACTGCAAAAGCAAATAGCAAGAAGAAGTGGACAGGTAAGATTACAGAGGTAAGTGAGTTCCCAACGAGCGCAGAGATGGCGCAAGCTGGCGGCATGGGTGAGGCTACTCAAAATATGTCCCAATATACATATAAAGCAAGTCTTGATAGTCAAGACGGTTTATCTCCAGGTTACCACGTTTCTCTGCAAGTAAACTTAGAGAATAAGACGATGATTGCTGTTCCAAGTAAAAGCATTGTAGAAAAAGGCGAGGATGCATTTGTTTATGTTGAGGAAAAAGGGAAGCTTCGTAAACAAAATGTGAAAAAAGGTTCTACTGATGGAGACTGGACAGAGGTTGTAGAAGGCGTAACAGTGGGGCAAAAGGTGGTTAAAAATCCTTCCGACGATGTGTATGACGGAATGGAAGTGAAAGAGAAATGATTACGTTAAATAATATTGCTAAAACGTATTATCAAGGAAAATTGGCGGTGCCGATTTTGCATGGTATTAGTTTAACGATTCAGAGCGGTGAGTTCGTTTCTATTATGGGGCCATCCGGTTCTGGTAAGTCAACGCTTATGAATATTATCGGTTGTTTAGATCGTCCAACAGAAGGTGAATATATGCTGAATGACGTGAATATCTTAACAGCAGACGAGTCAAAACTTGCTTTAATTCGTAATGAATATATTGGATTTGTATTCCAGCACTTTAATTTACTGCCTCGTCTTTCCGCAGTGGAAAATGTTGAGCTTCCGCTCGTATATGGTGGCGTAAAGAAAGCGGAGCGTCGCAAGCGTGCTTTGGAGGCGTTAGGTAAAGTTGGATTGGCAGATCGCGTGCATCATTTACCAAATGAGTTATCAGGTGGACAGAAGCAGCGTGTAGCGATTGCAAGAGCGATTGCAAATAATCCAACGTTCATTATGGCCGATGAACCGACTGGTGCACTTGATACGAAGTCTGGTGAACAAGTTATGGATATTTTCACGAAGCTTAATGCAGAAGGCACGACGATTGTTATGGTTACGCATGAAGAGGAAGTAGCAGCGTATTCTTCCCGCCGCATTGTACTGCGGGACGGGAAAGTTACAGAAGATAGAAGGTGTGCGGTATGAGTTTACTAGATAGTATAAAAATTGCCCTCTCTTCTATTTTAGCTCATAAATTGCGTTCAGCTCTTACGATGCTCGGTATTATTATCGGGGTAGGTTCAATTATTACGGTCGTTGCAATTGGGCAAGGCGGGGAAGCTGCATTGAAATCGCAGTTTGTTGGGGCAGGTAATCAAACGGTTCCGATTCATTATAGTGCAGATATAAACGATCCTTTCGGTATGGGAATGGTAGAAGCACCGAAGATAACTGAAGAAGACATTTTTGAAATTAAAAAAATTCCAGAAATCGCACATGTGGTAACAACAAATTCCAGCATGGAACCACTTGATATTGAAGATAAAAAAGAAATGGTGAGTATTACTGGATTAGATAGCGAGTACTTTGCAGTAAATAAAGTAAAGTTGTTAAAGGGACGTTCTTTACAAGAATCAGATGTGGATCAAGGTAATAACGTTGTTATGATTAGTAAACAAATGGAAGAAAAGGTGTTTAAGGATGCCAATCCAGTCGGTAAAATTATTGAAATGAAAGGTCAACCGATGCAAATTATCGGTGTCTACAAATCAGATAATGAGTTTATGGGAATGGGACCATCAGAAGCACTAGTTCCAATTTCATTATGGCCGACACTGTATGGAAAAGATGAAATTCAAAACATTTCTGTTCAAGCAAAAAATGTAGATAATCTAGAAAAAGCAGGTAAAAAAGCTGCAGATGTCTTAAACAGTCGTAAACCGACTGATGCAACTGGTAAATATGAAGTTATGAATTTAAAAGAAATTCAAGAAGGTATTTCGAAGATGACCGGTATTATGACAATGATCATCGGTGGTATTGCTGGTATTTCATTAGTCGTTGGTGGAATTGGTGTTATGAACATCATGCTTGTATCTGTAACGGAGCGTACACGTGAAATTGGTGTACGTAAAGCACTCGGGGCAACACGTAGTAAAATTTTATTACAGTTTTTAATTGAAGCTGTTATGTTAACACTTCTAGGTGGTTTAATCGGAATTGGTCTTGGGTACGGCGGAGCATATATCGTTTCTACATTCGCAAAATGGCCACCACTCGTTTCATGGGAAGTTGTCGTTGGAGGCGTACTGTTCTCGATGACACTTGGTATTATTTTCGGGTTAATTCCAGCGAACAAAGCTGCGAAATTAGATCCAATTGAAGCATTGCGTTATGAATAATTAATAGTGTGGTAGAACTACACATTACCGTTCTAGTGGGCGGTTCGTAGCCTCTTGCATGAGGAAGTGAACCGCCCGTTAGAACGGGTTATATAAATAGAAGGAGGCGTTATAATGGAAGCGAATATTAATACGCAAGATGTAGTTTCAAAAAAGCCATCATTATTTGGAATGATTACTTCTCCAGGTGAGCAATTTGAGAGAATGAAGACGAGTAATGCAGTTTGGGGTGCATTTTGGCTACTTGTTTTAATAGCTGGGCTTGTTGGGGGATTTGCTGCTTATGTATATTCTCTAACACCTGAGGCAATTAAGCTTAATAAGGAATTAGGTGTTACTGTTTCAGCTGCAATGACATACGGTATGGGATTTGGGGTAATTGCTATTAGTATGGCATTTGTCTTTCTACTTAGTGCTGTGGTGTATAAAGTGTTAATGGTGTTTATAAGCAATGATACTTCTTATAAAAAATTATTAGCGATTACTGTATATTCAAGTGTTATTTCATTACTTGGTTTATTAATAAATACGATTTTAGCATATATTTTAGGTGGAACGGGTCAAGAAATGTACACTGGCCTAGAACCGATTTTCGCCTCAAGTAGTGGTGTTGTAAAAGGTATTGTAAGTAAATTTGAAGTGTTTACAATCTGGGGATATGCAGTTACATGGCTAGGTCTTCAAATTACAGCAGGTTTAACTAAAAAGCAGGCAACAATTATTACTATTGTTTTCTTTGTTTTAACTCTTGGAATGGGAGCTTTACAAGGTATGTTCCAATAAGGAAATAAAATAGAAAAGGTGACTCTTCAAGAGAGTCACCTTTTTTATTTTTACCCTTACTTCAAATACCACCAACAAAATTTCAAATACTATCTAGTGTAATTTCAAATTCCATCGGTAGTATTTGAAATTACTCACAGTGAAATCTTTTCTTTATTTTTATATTGTGAAGGTACCGCGGAATACTAGAAAGGTATACCTTTTAGAAACGGGTACTGTGTGAAGCCAGCGACTTTTACAGAGGCAGTTGTTTTGTATGAAGGAATGATTGTAAATCAAATAAAGAAATTAGGTATTCGCCAAGATTATGAAGAGTATTATCAATGTGGTTTAATTGGTCTTTGGCATGCGTATGAAAGATTTGATGCAAAGAAAGGGTATTTCCCTGCATATGCACTTGTAACGGTGCGTGGTTATATATTAGAAAGATTGAAGAAAGAATCTACTGTACAAGAAAGATGTGTATGTGTAGGTGAGTATGAGGATATTTTTCATTTTGAAGATGTTGAAATAAGAGTGAAGGATTTTATGAGTGTGTTAGATGAGAAGGAGAAGTATATTATTTTTGAACGTTTTTTTGTAGGAAAGACGATGGGAGAAATCGCTTTAGAGACGGAAATGACATATTATCAAGTAAGATGGATGTATCGGCAAGCACTCGAGAAAATGCGAGATAGTGTAAGAGGATAAAAATAGCAAATAGAATGGAAGTTAAGGAAATACTACCTTCCATTCTATTTGTTATTAAGGTGATGAATCTTGCATGTTCATTTGGGATAATACATATCCAGCTTTCCATAATTGCTGACTTAGCTTATGGGAACTAATTTGTATCGTTACGGTAGCTCCGTTTGAAAAATGAATTTTAGCTTGTTTAGCTTTTTTGAAAAACTCTATTGTATGAACATGTTTGAAGAAAAGCCAAATACAATTTGGAGAAGCAGGAGATTCTGTTGGGAAAGCGCAAATATATTCTCTATGATTGATCGGAATTGGAACGTTTTGTTTAAATTTAAATTTTGTTTTTACGGCATTACGTCTCCCTTGATAGGTAGAATGAATATTTGTTAGACAAGATTTCTGTATAAGTTGGAGAGCAGTCTGACAGGAGTAAAGATGGTTTCCGCTACTGTCGATGATTTTTGTACGGTAATAAGGGTGTTTACATGGTTCAAGCATCATTGTAGAACTAGAAATAAAAATGTTGTTTTCATTATCCATAATTCTATATCCTCCCTTATAATTTTCATTCTGAATATAATTATATATAAATTAAGTAAATTGGTTGTTAATATTCTATTTCATATTGTAAATTTTGGCTATTCGTTTACAATCAATAGGTGATAGTCTTTCTAATTTGCATCGCTTGTACATATATATGAAAATAGAAAAGAGTAGGCGGTGATATAGTATGAAGAAAAAGTATATTATTATGGCTTTAGTTGTCATTCTCCTAGTATATTTAGCAAACAGCAATCCGAGTAAAGGAGAATATACAGAATGGGCAGCGAAGCAGTTTATGAAGCGAAATGATGTGAGTAAGAAGCTAGATGAAGTTCAAAAAGAGAATGAAGAGGGTCTTCTTGGCGACTTGGCATCGGCCGGTAAAAAGTTAGCGAAAAAGTATGTTGAGCCACAAGTTGGGTTATTAATTGATCATTATACGAAGCGAAATGATTATATATTCTTCTCAACATATACGACTGAGTTTGATATAGGTGAAGAACATTATAAGTACGTATGCGTCGGTTTTTCAAAGATTTTTATTCCGATTGAAATGCCGAAGAAAAAAGACGAATCTGCAAAATGATGCAGATTCGTCTTTTTCATTTTATAAAGTAATTGGAATTTCAGATACATTTTTTTCTACAAGGCGAGCTCCCTTTTTTCTTGTATTTTCATCAATGGATGAAAATACAGATGAGGCAAGGATTGTATCCATTACTTGATTTACGACTTGTGCATCGATTGGTGTGATGGGCGTATCGATAGAAAAAACGACTGTTTTTCCATCTTCTTTCGCGAAAATTAACTCTAGTACTTGCATGTGTTATTCCCTCCTTTGTATTTATCCCGCTATTTACGGGACTCGGGTCTGCTGGTTAAATTGCGGCTAATAATCAGTGGGGATGAATAAAATCCCCACTGATCTGAAGTTTTACTTTATAGTTTAGAAAGATCTGATGTGCTTACAAGTTGTACAGCATGAAGTGGTGATGCTTGTAAGGAAGCGAGAGCATGAGCTACGTTGTGTACTTGATCTAAGCTCGCATTTGTTTTAACACGTTTAAATTGTTTGCTCTTGAAAACTGTTTTGCCATTCTTATCTAATCCGTTGTTTAATACTAGACGTAAAGTTAAATCCATTACGATTGTTTCAATTGCCATGTGTATCACCTCCTTTCACTTTATAAATAGGGCGTGAATGTCATGTTTTGGCGTGAAATTTTTTCTTTTTTTTGGTACCCTTAAAAGATTAAGAGAGGAGAATTCTGGATAATGAATCGTAAATGGTTATTTTGGATTCCTGTATTACTATGGATGGGGCTGATTTTCTATTCTTCGGCACAACCATATAAAAAGCAGGATATGCGTTCAGATATTGAACAATATGTCAATGTTGAATTTGTAAAAGAGCATTTTTCATGGGTATCTATCGATTATGGTGGAGGAACCCCTGTTAGTATTGCGAATAAAGGTGTAGGCGGATTTATTGAGTTTTTCCTTCGTAAAGGTGCTCATTTTATGGTGTTCTTTATGCTAGGTTCATTGATTTATTACGCTTTTCATCGATCAGGTCATTCGAGGAAAAGATGTTTTATATATGCCATTCTTTTCGTTGCGGGTTATGCAACATTTGATGAAATTCACCAATGGTATACGGGGGACCGTACACCAATGTGGCAAGATTCATTGCTTGATACGTGCGGCGGATTAACGGGAATTATAATAAGTAATTGGTTTTGGAATAGAAAAAAGCGCTAATCTCATTTCGAGATTAGCGCTTTTTTTGCGGGTAGTAAAACTTCCGGTAAAAGCCCGATTGGTGAGGGCTGATAATCAGTGGGGGATGAACAAAACCCCTACTGATTAAAGTTTCACTTTATACACCAAGTAATTCTTTTAGTTCGTCTGTTGATAGTTCAGTCATCCAGCTATCACTTGTGATGACCGCATTGTTTAGAGATTGTTTTCTTTCTAGCATTTCATCGATTTTTTCTTCTAATGTTCCTGTTGTAATGAGTTTGTGAACATGAACAAATCTTTTTTGACCAATGCGATATGCGCGGTCTGTTGCTTGATTTTCCACAGCTGGATTCCACCAACGATCGTAGTGAATGACATGGTTGGCAGCAGTTAAGTTTAATCCTGTTCCCCCAGCTTTTAAGGATAAGATGAAAATGTCATACGTTCCGTTTTGGAACTCCTCAATCATCTTGTCACGATCTTTTTTCGGTACACTACCGTTTAAGAAGAGGACACGCTGGCCAAATTGTTCTTCTAGCACACGTTTTAGCATGTTTCCCATGCCGATGTACTGAGTGAAGATGAGGCAACTTTCATTTTGATCTTTTATATTTTCGATGAGCTCCATTAACGTTTTTGTTTTCATAGAGCGTTCAACGACATTTTGTGGTTCTTCTTCTTTTAAATAAAGAGCAGGATGATTACAAATTTGTTTTAGCTTGTTCAACATAAGTAATATAAAGCCGCGTCTTTCAATTCCGCTTAATCCTTCTACATTTTGCAGTGTATCTTGAACAAGTTGTTCATATAAGGAAGCTTGTTCACCAGTAAGAGGACAGTAAGCTTTTTGTTCTTGTTTATCTGGTAAATTTAATGCGACTGTTTGATCTTTCTTCGTTCGGCGCAGTAAAAATGGTGAGATAAACCGTTGGACTTGCTGGATTTTTCCTTCATCACGATCTTTTTCAATCGGTGTGACGAAGCGGCGTTGGAATTGTCCTAAGCTTCCGAGATATCCATGATTAATAAAGTCGAAAATGGACCAAAGTTCAGCGAGGCGATTTTCCATTGGTGTACCAGTTAAAGCGATTTTGTGATTTGCCTGCAAGTTTCGTACTGCTTTCGACTGTTTCGTATGTGGGTTCTTAATATTTTGTGCTTCATCCAAAATAACAGCATCCCAGCATAATGAAGTCAGTTCTTCCTCATCGAGTTGAGCCAATGCATAAGATGTTAATACAACATCTGCTGATTGAAGGAAATCTTCAAATGAATTGCCCTTCTCTCTATTACTTCCGTAATGTAATTGGACACATAAATTCGGTGCGAAACGCTCAAATTCTTTTTGCCAATTTCCAAGAACAGATGTCGGCGCTACGATTAATGCAGGGCCTGTTTTGAGATTGTTTTCTTTTATATATAGTAAGTAAGAGATTGTTTGAATACTTTTCCCGAGTCCCATATCGTCAGCTAGCAATGCTCCAAATCCAAGCTTTCGTAAATATAATAACCATTCAATACCATGTTGTTGATACGGACGAAGTGTTGCGTTTAGTGAAGTAGGGACATCTACCTTTGGAATATCTCCAATATGAAGCAGCTTTTGGAATAGTTCCTCATAATATCCATCTAGTTCGATTTCAATATCAGTAAACGGACTATCATCTTCTACAATTTCTGTTTCAGCCGTATTTGATAAATGTTGCTGCAGGACATCTTTCATCTCTAGTCCGTATTTATCGGCACGGTTCATGAGTTTCCTTACTTCTTCGATAAAGGCTGGATCTAGTCGCATCCATTGACCATTTATATTAAATAGACGTTTGTTTTGTTCAACGAGCTCGAAAAATTCGCTTTCTGATAAATCAATGCCGTTCGTCGAAATGCGCCAGTCAAAATTAACGAGCGTATTCATACCGAAGAACGATTGTGTTTGTGCTGTATTTTGCTTCAACTGGACACGTAATTTCGGTTTTGTTGCTTTTAAATTTTGCCACCATGATGGTAGTAAAATTGTAATGCCGGCTGCAAGTAATTCGTTGCTTGCATCTGTTAAGAAGTTCCAAGCTTCTGTTTCAAAGAGCTCATTTCGGAATGTATCTCCTTCTTTTAACCACGGTATGAGCTTACTAAAACCTTCTTGTGTTTCTGTAATCCGTTCTTCGTAATCGTGCCATCTTTTCGGTAAGGAATCGATGTTTTCATATACATATATGCGATGAGCCCCGCGCTTTGGTGTCACAATTGTTTCAAGCTTCCACATTTCAAATTCTTCTTGTGGTTCTTGTAGTCTTAGTCCGATTGTAAACGGAAGATCATCTTCAATATAACCGATTTTTCGAAGCCAATCTTCTTCATGTAGTGCTGTTTCCAATTGTCTTTTCGTAAAGTCGTAATGTTCATATAGCCTTTTAGCATCTTCCCAGCCGTCATTTGAGCGATTATCTTGTAATATGCTTTCATTAACTGCTGCTGAGAAAAGAGATGCTAATGTATCATCTTCAATTGGTGTATTTTGAACTTTCCAAGATGGCTGTTTAGGCCAATGATTCATATCTGGTACGAAGCTACCACTCGTAAAGGCGTCCCATAATTCATTTGCATCTTTCGTAAGTGCTGTAATAGGTCCGTTTATTTGCATATGTGCAAAGGAATTCATCGGTTTGTTTGCAATGTATTCAAAGGCTTGTGCATTTGTTAGGAGCACACCTTGTTTTCCTTCGAAGGTTGCTTCTTTTAGAGAAGTACCGTAGAAAGAAGTGGAGTGCCATGTGAATGCATTTCGTTTCCAACTTTTTACGGATAATGGAGTACCGCTGTCATCTTCTCCCCAAAGGAACCAACCTTGACTAACATGCTGGAGCCTAATTGTTACTTCAGTTTGATTGATCATCGATTAATTTTCCTTTCCGTAATTCCTCTTGTAGTGCACGCAGACGTGAATGGAGATTGGCGATGTGAATAATGAAAGCATCCCATTCATCGGTGCGTTTTAATCGTTTATACAATGTACGTAATTTCTTTAAGTAACGAACTGCGCGTTTATATGATTTACGATTTCGTTCTTCAATCGCCTCTACAGCAGCAAGATGGTAAAGAGGAAGTGCCACTTCTGGCGCTTCTTTTTCAATATCTTTCAGTGGCTCTTTCAACAGCTCAATTGCTTCAAATCCATATAGGAGATGAAGCTCTGCCCATGTACGATACTGTTTTTTCGCGAGTACGTACTGTTCATAGTTTGTGAAACTATACGGTAATAGTTCTTGTAAGATCATTTCGAAACCAGCTTGTTCATTTGTATGTGTTGCATATGTTTCATACATGATTACAAATAGCCGAACGACATCTTTTATGAAAATCGTATTTTCGTGATCTTGGATCGTTTTCTTTACTTGTTTATACGTAAAGGAAAGCCAGTTTTTTGCACGATCCCAATGCATGGCACTTAATAGTTCTTCTAACCAATAGAAGTATAGACTCACAACAGAAGCAGGCTGTTTTTTTAGTAAGTCCATCGCTAGTAGATCTTCGTCATTTAAAAAGAGAAGATGAGAAGACGCTAACGCTTTAGATAGTGGATTGATTTTCGTATCGATTCGTTTTTCTTCTTCTTGTATTTTCTCTTTATTGTTTAAAAGTTCACTCCATATGTGACGATAAATGAAAAATCGCTCTTGCGTATAAGCGTCGGTAGAGAAGAATACTTCATGAACGAGACGAGCTGTTTCTTGTAAAATTATTTCAGACTCTGAAGGAATCGCTTCTGATTGTAAGTCCCGAACGATGGATTCCACTTTGTCTACAAATAGGCGAATGACATTAACAGGTTGGTGATAAGAATATGTTTTGTTTGCTTCGAATGCCTGAATTTCTTCTAATAATTTTTGAAAGCAGTAAAGTGCTGCGTGTAACCTGAATAATTCATGTATCGCAATGATACGCGGAGCTTTCCGCTCAAGTTTCGTATAGAAATCTGTAAAGATACTCATAAGAAAATACATTTGTTTATAAGTAAGCCGAGCTTGTTCTTTTTTAAATGAATCATATTCTTTTTCAAAATATGATTCCCAACTTTTATAGTCAGTTTCTTCAAAAGCTGATGATTGTAATACTTGTCTTGCAGTTCGAATAGGGGGAAGGGAAGGTTTCGTATTATTTTTAAATAAAGTTAATACATCTCCTACTTGCCCAAAACTAGACGCTGCAGATAGTAATACAGCGAGCATATGCTCACATTGTGTTGGTGCGAAGCAATCACAATAGCTTTCAGCGACGTTACGAATCGGAATATGAACGCTATATACGTTGCCTTCCGCATCTACAGTTCCTGATAGTGTATAACCATCAAAGTCAACGTTATAGACAACACCACTACGATATAGGTGCCGAGCTGTAGCGACATGTTCCTGATCAGCTGTTTGCTGTGGATCTAGTCCTTGAACGAACTCATTCGCAATCATCATAATTTCATCTTTCGTAATTGAGTGTTGCAGCATAATATTCCTCCGTACACATATTTCTTTCCTTTACCATTATAAACAAAAAATGCTCAAAACAGAAAAAATGAAATTTGGATTACATAACTTGAAAATCATGGTAATATATAAAATGTTAATTTCGTATATTACTATATATTTATAGGAGGGGAAGTTGTGTCAGATTTACAAGCGAAGTTTGGGAATGGTATGAACAAGTTGCAAGAGGGAATTGAGCAAGGAAAGATGAAGTTGCAAGTTGCACAAGAGGTTGCACAACTAAAGAAAATTACGCAGGAGAAGTTACAAGCGAAAACTGAAATTTTGTTGGAGCTTGGTCAAACTACATATATGCAACTGCGCAATGATGAAGTTCGAATAGAGGTATTGAAAGGAATTGTAGAACCGGTACAAGAGCTTGATATTGCTATTTATAACATGCGTAAGCAAATTGCTAATTTGCAGAATCAAGGTCAGAAAGGGCAGTGTAGCTGTGGTGGCTCATTATCATTAAATGATAAATTTTGTGGACAGTGCGGGAAAGAAAATGAGTTACTCCTTCAAACAAACAATGTTGAAAATGAATCATGTTCTTCATGTAGTGAACAAATCGCAACAGAAGCTATATTCTGTCCAGTTTGTGGTATGAAGCAAAGTAAGGAGTGAGGAACATGTATTGTAAAACTTGTGGTTTAGAACAGTCTGATGTATCAAATTATTGTACGCATGATGGGTCTAGTACAGGTGGTGTAGCAAGTCATATTATATTAGCGCCTAAAGACTCAAAATATTGCCGAACTTGTGGAGTGGAAAGTAAAGAAACTGCTACATATTGTGAGAAATGCGGCGATTCCTTACTAGTAGGTATTACGAAAAAAGAAATGAAAACGAAATTACCAGACCAGGGTGTACAACTAAATGTGGGTTCATCTGGAATTGCTTTGAAAAAAGGCTTACTTGGTGGTGGTCTGGCAATTATATGCATGTTTTTGGCTGGCTGGATTAGTAGTTTAATTATCGATGCAGCGATGAATGATTTAATGAGAACGATGGTTACAAATACGAACGGTATGCTGGATATGACTACCATTAATCAATCTTTCATTGGCATAGCGCCATTAATTTTAATGTATCATTTAGCGGGTCTTGAAGTCAGTGGAAGTGGTACATACATAATGTCATTTATTCTTCATGTCCCATTGTTCATTTTATTAACTATTCCAGCACTTATATTAGGTGGAATTGGCTTTTTTGTAGAGAAAAAAAAGCCGTCTATTGTTTGGCGTGAGAAGCTAGTAACAGCATGTATTATCGGTATTGTATATGGAATTTTCTTATGTGTTATAAGTTTTGTAGCAAGTTCTTCTACGACGATTTCTCAATTCTATGAAACAATGACAATTAATGTTAGTTATTCTCATATTATTAGTTTGTTGTACGGTATTATATTTGGTTTATTATTTAGCTTTATTGGCATGAGTATTGCAGCGGGACCACATCGTATGCTTTCCGCAATTAGTCAAAGTGTTCCATATGCAGCATCTATTTATTATAGTGTAGTGACTGTTTTAAAAGGATTAATCATTACATTTGGTATTATACTTATTACGATTTTATTTAGTAGTTCAAAATCAATGGGACCAATTGATTTCCCTGAGAAAACATATAAAGCATTAATTTCATTAGAAGCAACACCGTATATGTGGAATATGGCTCACTTTGCTCCAACTGCAATTGAATGGGCGAACATGGAGAAAGAAATACAGAACTATCCAGGAGGAAAAGGGCCGTTACATTTATCATATACATCAGGCATATCATTAAATGGTACGTCTTTAAAAGATGTGGCAATTGCTAATGGTGCTTCTGCTAAAGAAATTAAATATATGGATGATTTCAATTCCTACATGCATTGGTGGGGTTTATTAATTTTAATACCATGTATCTTACTATTTAGAGCTGGAATGAAATTAGCTCAATATCCAATGAAAAATATATATGTAACAATTGCGATGTTTAGTGCGGTTTATACTGTGATGATGCTTTGTGTAAATGGATTAGCAAAAATCCAAATCGAAGCTTCAGGTAGTAAGGAAATTATGAAGGAATTTACGGGGATTTCTGGTCCGCTATTATCGATTCAAAGTAGCACGATGTATTTAATAGTAGGTAGCTTTATTCTTTCTTACGTATTAGTGTTTGCTGGGATGAAGTTGGTAAAAAAATAAGGGGGAGAATCGCTTGAAGTTTTGTGGAATATGTAATGAAAAAGTTGCAGACCATTTAAATTTTTGTCCAGAGTGTGGAAGTAAGATAGAAGAAATAGCTGATCAAACAGCTTCTTCTCGTTCAGAAATACAACGGGAAACAAAGCCGGTGAAAAGTAAGAAGAACATATTTTTACTGCTAGGTTTTCTTGTTATTTTTGCTATATTGTTCGGAGCATATAAATTTGGTGCAAGCAAGTTTTCAAAGGAAAAACAAGTAAACGTTATGATTGAGGCGTTTCAAAAGAAAGATGCGAATGCAATTGATGAGTTTGTAAAGGTAGATGATCCGAGCTTAAAGATTAAGGCAGAGGATATTAAGGCATATATCCGTTATTTAAAAGACAACCCTTCATATAATAAAGAGCTGCTGTCTTATTTACAAAGAGAGACAGTGGATCAAAAACTAGCAAGTGATAAAGCATCGTTTAAAGATGGACAAATTATAGAAGACGGAAAAGAATGGTTTTTATATCCGAAGTATAAATTTAGCATGAAATCGTATTATATGAATGTAAGTACAACTGCGAAGAATGCAGAAATATATGTGAATGATAAGAAAGAAGTAGAATTGTCTAATGACAAAACTTCAAAAGAAATTGGTCCATATTTTCCGGGTTCTTACGTTGTAAAGGCAAAAGCAAAGTCAGAGTTAACTGAGTTAGAAACAGAAAAAGAAGTAGATTTAGCAGATGAAAAAAGTGCGAAGGTAGATGTAAATTTATCATTAGAAGGCAATTATGTAACAATTTCCTCTGATGAAAATGATGCAAATGTAGTTGTGAATGGTAAGAAGCGTGGGAAGTTAAGCCGCGGAAGTTATAAACTTGGTCCTGTACCAACAGATGAAACGGTAGAAGTGCATTTAGAGAAAAATGCTGAGTTTGGCTTAATTAAATCAGAAAGCGTTAAAGTTGGAGACCAAAGCACCTATTACTTAAAATTCCCGAAAGAAACATCAAGTTCAGCAGTGGGCGAATTTGTAAAAAATCATATTTATGATAACGTACGTGCAATTTCATTAAATGATTTTAGTTTAATTGAAAATAATTATGATAAGAGCGGGAAATCGTATAAGGAAGACCGTGATTATATACAGTATTTACACAAAAAAGGAATTACAGAAGACTTATTAACGATGGAAGTTCGTAATGTAGAGCGTCAAAGTGATACGAAATATAAAGTAACGACATATGAAGAGTATCATATTCGTTACGGTGATGGATCTGTGAAGTTCAAAAGTTTTAACAACGAACATATTGTAACTGTGAATGGAAATGGAAAGATGTTGTATCATTCTCTTGGTGCAAATAATACGTTGAAATCAGAAGATGTATCTGGTCCAACTCGTTAATATGAGAGAGGCTGTTCAATATTTGAACAGCCTCTTTTTGTAGCTAAATCGATATTTCGTGTCAAACCGTTGATATATCGTAAGTTATGATAGATATAATTGAAAAATTGTTGATATATTGCGATTTATGATAGATATATTCGGAAAATCGTTGATATCTTTTTTTACAATTATGAGTGCGTTTCCTTTAATATCGCTTGTACATATGGATCATGTAATATTTGCTCTATAATTGGTAACATGTTTTGTTCAAATGGAATGTCGATAGGAAATGGCTTTTGAGAGCCTGGTTTTATTCCATATTGCACAATTTTGTAGTGTGTATTTTTTTCTGACTTGAGCACAATTAGCTTATAGCGATTATCATCGCCAGCGAGTGAGAAATCAATAGAAGTAGCGTTATATGTTACTTCATCTTTATATATGTACGGTTTTGGCGTACCAATCCAGTCTACTTTTGCTTGTACATTCATGGGCATAGCCTCCTTATATGTATTATAAATAAATAAAAGCCAGCTCTCAATAAAGAGAACCGGCTTGTAATTTAGCAGTCATTGGTTATTTTAAAATTTTCACTTTAACAGTTTTGCGTCCCCATTTTTGAGCAGCGCTATCTGATCCAAGTAAGATATCGATACGGTTACCTTTAATTGCACCACCAGTATCTCCAGCGATAGCTTCTCCGTAACCTTCTACCCATACTTTAGATCCTAATGGGATTACTTTCGGGTCAACAGCAATCATTTTCATGTTTGGATTCGCAGTTAAATCATGACCCATTGCAGTTAATACACGGCCGCCATATGTGCCACCGTTTTCGCTCGGATGAGCTGTATATGCTGTAGCTACAACTGTTAACTCACGACCACCAGATGGTTCGCTAGTTTCAGCAGCTTTCACAGCAGGCTTAGCAGCTGGTTTTGCTTGTGCTGCAGGTGTTTGAGCCTTAGCTGGTGCTTCAACTTTAGCTTTAGCAGGAGCAGTTGTTTCTTGTTTCTCAATTACAGGTGCTGTACCTGTTAAGAAAGGAACATGAACATAAGCTGTTTTCCCGTTATATTCAAATTGTAACCACTCATTTTGTACTTGGCTCGTTGTTTCGATTACATCGTCTTTCTTCAACTTTCCAAGAATTTCTGAGTTTGTGTTCGCTTCAGCACGTACGTTTAATACGTTAGCTGTTACGTAGTAGATGCTTTTTGTGAACTCTGCACTTACGAATGCGTCTTTACCGTCTAAAGTAACTTTTGACCATCCGTTCTCTGTATTTTGAACATCTATTTTATTACCGTTTAGTAATTTACCGACAACTTTTGATTCAGTAGTAGGGTTTTCGCGTACGTTTAGTACGTCTGTTGTTACAACAGTTTCTGCATTAGCAGATGATGTGAAAATCCCAAGACCAAAAACTGCTGCTGTTGCTATTCCAATTAATTTTTTCATGATAGCCTCCATTGCGTTTGTTTTCGTGTCCTCATTATAGCAACAGATTTTTTCGGATTTGGGGAAAACACACAATTACAAACCATTCGTAATCAGTCGTTAACATCCTGTAATATAACAAAAAATATAGGAAAGCGTTTTTCATTCTATATGACTCATAGGTTGCTGGTTATATTCAAAATATTTAATACAACATATTTTTTTCGACGTAAATAAAAATATTACAGGAATGTTACATGATGTTTACTAAACGATTACATTCCTTGAGTATTTTACCGTTTTATGGGTAATATAGTTATATAAACATAAATATTTTGTTTGTGAAGCTATAAACACGTGCTATATACTAGCAAAAAAACCGCATAATTGTTACAAAACGAAAGGGTTGCAAGGAAGAAATTCGCCCTTTTTTACATATGTAACACATCCTTTTTTAGGAAAATACATTCCTATCCGCGTTTTTCTCACACAATTTGACAGCAGTATTTCTAACTTGTAGCTCTTGCAGAGTGAAAAGGTTATACGAAAGGTAAGGCTGTCTATAAGAATTCGAATTGGTGAAGGTGAAAGTAAGAAAATCACCGCAAAATTATAGTTTTCTATCCGATTTTACATATCGGAATTTATGTTATTTACAAAAGCGAAACCTACGAAGGGGGATTTGATGAGGAAACTGACAAAAACATTCATCGTTTCATTAACATTATGTATTGCATTTACAATTTGGGGGATTATTCCCGAATCTATTATTGGAAAAGGTAGCTTAGGAAATGTAACAACTGCAATTCAAACTGCATTAGTTAGTAAGTTTGGGTGGTTTTATATTATTTCCGTTTCTATTATTTTAGGTGTGTCTATCTTTTTAATTGTTTCGAAATACGGTTCTATTCGTTTAGGTAAAGATGATGACGAACCTGATTATAGTTATATGACATGGTTTGCTATGCTATTTAGTGCTGGTATGGGTATCGGCTTAGTTTTCTGGGGCGTTGCTGAACCATTAAACCATTTGTACGCACCTCCGTTTGGAGAAGGTGCAACTGAGGAAAGTGCGCGCCTTGCATTGCGTTTTTCATTTTTCCATTGGGGATTACATCCTTGGGGACTATATGCGTTTGTAGCGTTATGTATTGCTTATTTTACCTTTAGAAAAGGAAAAGCAAGTACGATTAGTGCGACGGTAGGTCCGTTATTTAAGGGTGGGGAACACGGACGTATTGCTCATTCATTTGATGTGTTAGCTGTTTTCGCAACTGTGTTTGGTGTTGCAACTTCATTAGGTCTCGGTGCAAAACAAATTGCAGGTGGTGTTAGCTATTTAACATCTATTCCGAATTCATTAACGACACAGTTAGTTATTATTGCAATCGTAACAGTTCTTTTCATGTTATCTGCACAAACAGGTCTTGATAAAGGCATTAAATATTTAAGTAATACGAACATTATTTTTGCATTTGCACTTATGATCATTGTATTATTTGCAGGTCCAACAAACTTTATTATGAATTACTTCACTTCAACAATAGGTTCTTATATTCAGGAATTGCCAAGTATGAGTTTCCGTTTAAGTCCATTGGATGAAGGCGGAAATCAATGGATTCAGTCATGGACAATTTTCTATTGGGCATGGTGGATTGCGTGGTCACCGTTCGTAGGTACGTTTATTGCTCGTGTTTCACGAGGTCGTACAATTCGTGAGTTTGTTATCGGTGTGTTACTTGTACCGACCGTAATCGGTGCGCTTTGGTTCTCCGTTTTCGGCGGGACTGGTATTCACATGGAGCTGTTTGGTGATGCACATATCTTTGAAAAAATTAAAGAGATGGGAACAGAAGTAGGATTGTTTGCTATGTTCGATCAGATGGGAAGCTTTGGATCAGCTTTATCTGTTTTAGCGATTCTTCTTATTTCTACATTCTTTATTACATCGGCAGACTCTGCAACATTTGTTTTAGGAATGTTAACGACACATGGTAGTTTAAACCCACCAAATCGTATTAAAATGATTTGGGGTATCGTTCTAGCCGCGATAGCTTCTACCTTATTATATATTGGCGGATTAGAAGCCTTACAAACGGCAGCTATCATTGCAGCATTCCCATTCGTCTTTGTTATTTTCTTTATGATGGCAGCATTATTTAAAGAGTTACAAAAAGAAGGACGTATGAAGCGTCATTAATAATAGAAGGAAAAGAGCTGATTTTATATCAGCTCTTTTTTTATCCCTCTATTTGCTGAGCAGTAAGAACCCCACCTCAAAATTCAGCAAAAGCAAATAAATCGAGCTGCTTGTAAAAGCCCGATTGGTGATGGCTAATGAAAGTTTCACTTTATATAGAAGGAATTTGAAATGCGGGTAGGGGAAATAAAATACTTTACTATATAAGTAGTATGCCCTTTATATGAAGAAAAAACGATAGGTTTCGACAATATTCGATACCTTACGAATTCTATTCGTATTTTTGTCAAAAATATGTCGGAAATGTGTTGTCACTTTTATGTATATGTGCTATATTATTTCCTG
Organism: Bacillus sp. AY2-1; assembly: GCF_008368965.1. Taxonomy (NCBI): domain Bacteria; kingdom Bacillati; phylum Bacillota; class Bacilli; order Caryophanales; family Bacillaceae; genus Bacillus; species Bacillus sp. AY2-1. Next base: position 189,839 of record NZ_QPEL01000017.1, read on the forward strand.
TAAGCGATTTCAAATAGTTTTAAAGCGCATTCAAGGGGGACATCTAGAATAATGAAACGTTACGAAAGAAAGTGGAAGCATATTTGTTTGAAACATGTGGCACATCGTAGTGTCCAAGAAAGCACGGAACCTAAGACTGAAACGCGCAAAGAACAGCAAGAGAAGCAATTGGTTCTACAAAAATAGCAATCACTTTTTCGTATATAAATGAAGGTCGATCGTTCGTTGGGGGATGGACGTGAAATTACTTTCAGCTAAGGGGTATTGTCTGATATATAATTTATACGGCAATAAATAAGCACAGAGCATACGGCGCTCTGTGCTTATTTTTATTTATCTTTTTTAAATCGAACTGTCTTATCCCAGCCGATGACTTGTTTCTTGCTCTTTGCACGTAAATATAAGATTAAGCTGCGAATAAATAAGTACGTAAAGAGCTGTGCATACGTAAAGTACATAATAACGCTAATAAAAATATTAGTCGGTGTAAAGGTTCGTTCGACACTCTGGGCACTAAATAATTGTGAAACATATGTAATATATGCTACATACCACATAAATAGTAGCGGAATGCTATATTGAATTTGGAATATCCCGAGTAGCCCAATTACAAACCAAACGTTTGAAATGATTAGGAATAGCCAAAATACAACATACACTAGAACTTGTTGTAAGGAATGAACGAGCAGTTTTCCTTTAAAGAAACTTAATGACGAGAACATTTTTTCTAAAATGTATAAATTTCCTTGGAGCCAACGTGTACGTTGTTTAATAAGAATTTTTAAATGCTCTGGTTCTTGTTCCCAAGTAACTGATTCTGGGATGATTGGTAAGAGATAACCTTTTTGTGTAATTCGTAATGTTAATTCAGCATCTTCTGCAATTGCATAAGGGTCATAGCCACCAAGCTCTTCTAGTGCAGAGCGACGAAGAAGCATGTTTGTTCCTGTCAGTGAACCCGTTTGGAATAGTAACCAGCGTCCAGATTGCATAAGGAGCTGGAAGATTTGAAATTCTAGCGAAATCATTCGCGTCAGCCAGTTTCTTTTTTCATTTACAGTACGAACGTGTCCAACTGCTCCAACCGCATCTTCAGTTGTTTCAGCGTGCTCTACAAGCATTCGCAGTGCGTGTGGTTCAGGTTGGTTATCTGCATCGTAAACACAGAAGTATTCACCATCTGAAATACTAAGCCCATAGTTTAGTACACGTGATTTACCCTTCGGTTCACCGGAGGGAACACGAATGTGGCGAATATGAGCATAAGCTTTGTCGAAATCATCGCCGATTTCAGGTGTTTCATCTTGAGAGTTATCATTTAATAAATAAATAGTTAGCTTTCCTGGATATTCAATCTTCGCCATCGCCTCTAAAGTATCTTTAATAACGACCCCTTCATTATGGGCAGGTATGAAAATATCGACGCTAGGATAATGTTCTAGTGTACGATCTTTTCGTTTGCTATTTCGGTGAATTAAACCCGCGATTGTTAAGAAAGAGTAGTAAACGAGTAAGCCAGAGAATAGAAAGGCCGTAAAAATAAGTACATATTTAATTGAAAATGTGATACTGATCCAAAAAACGAGTACGCAAAACAGAAGAAATAAAAGAAGTATAACGAGAGTCATCATAACAATGTCTGTCCTTTGTTTCCAATTTGCTCGCGTGAAATTTTTATATCTTGGATTGCTTCAGCTGCAAGCCATTTTTCTAATTTTGGCTGTAGACGGTTCATTACTATATCTGCACCAGCCTCATTTGTGTTCTGTAATAAAATAACTAATGTACTCTCATCATATTCAGCAGCAAGGTCAAAATCATTCCTTACCGTTTCAACTAATAAGGAAGCTACACGATCCATAACACTTTCCTTCGTATATTTACTAAAGGAAGTGAAATCAAAGTAAACGATAACGCCTGTTTCATTACGACGATTCATTGCAGTCGTTAATAACGCTTGGCGTCTCTCGAATTCTTGTCTAGTTAATAATTTTGATTCTCCAATATATTGTTCCAACGTTCTCACACGCTCAGTTAAAGTTTTATTTTCATGAATCACTTTTTTTAATAGGTGAGTTGTTATATATACAATGAAGAAGTTAGCTACCATTAGGAAGTGGGTAATCATATATTGCCATTGATCTGATGTACTCCATAAATGAAGCCATGCTTGATAAAATAAATAAAATACGGAAATAATGGTTCCTAGTATGAAGAAAATAAATGCTGTTTTATCAGCTAAAAATAAGAATAGTACATTTACGATTACGTATATTATTGTAAAAATGAGCGCATGCTCATAATTCGTCACATGTACAGTAGTAAAATAAAATACAATTTGTAGAATCCACATAGAGAGGATTTTATAGAACTTATCTTTCACAAAACTTTCCTCCTTAAAGCTATTTCATCCATAGATACTTGTAGTATGCGCAATTATTAAGAAATTGACTATGTCGTTAAATTCTTTTGAAGGGCAACAACAAGTAGTATCTCTATTTTCATAAGAAAAATAAAAAGACGTAAACATTATTGTATCATAATGTCCTCATGTTTGGGATAAGGTGATTGATAGATACATAAAAGGCGTTTGGAGTGCATGAAAAAAGTCTTCTCTTGGAGAAAGAGAAGACTCTATATAAGTTTATAGGAACATCATACCTGCAACTGCTGCATTTAAGAAGTTAGCTAATGTACCAGCGATAACTGCTTTAATCCCTAATTGTGCAATTTGTTTACGGCGAGTAGGAGCTAGCGTTCCTGTTACACCTAATTGAATTGCAATAGAAGAGAAGTTTGCGAATCCACAGATTGCGAATGTTAAAATTAGATTTGTTTTGTCAGAGAACTCTGCCATATGTGGTCCTAAGTTTGCGTATGCAACGAATTCGTTGATTGCAAGTTTTTGACCGATAAAGCTTGCTGCTTGTACAGCTTCACCTGGAGAAACCCCGATTAAGATTGCAAATGGTGATAATAAGTAACCGAAGATTAAATCAAGGCTAAGTTTAATATGGAATAAAGACCCAACTAATCCTAATAGACCATTTAATAAAGCGATTAATGCAATGAAAGCCATTAACATTGCTGCTACGTTAATAACAAGTTGCATACCTTCAGATGCACCACGTGCAGCTGCGTCGATAACGTTTGCGTCTTCACGTTCTGTAGAAAGTTCAACGTTATTATCTACTTTTTCTGTCTCTGGCATGATTAGTTTCGCAATTAATAAGCTTGATGGAGCTGCCATAATTGCAGCTGCTAATAAGTGCTCTAACGGAATACCCATTGCTGCATAGCCGACAAGAACTGATCCGGCAACAGCTGTCATACCGCTTACCATAATAGTGAAGAATTCACTATTTGTTAAGCGTGCTAAGTAAGGTTTAATTAAGATTGGAGCTTCAGTTTGTCCTAAAAATACAGTCGTTACTGAGTTTAAGCTTTCTGCTTTAGAAGTTCCAAGAAGTTTACTTAATGCACCACCAACGACGCTAACAAATTTCTGCATAATACCGAAATGATATAAGATTGCTACTAATGAACTAATAAATACGATTGGAAGTAGTGCTTGAATAAAGAATACAAATCCCCAAGGTCCTTTTGCGTTGACTAAATCCCCAGCAACGAACTTAATTCCCTCGTAAGAAAAATTAATTAATCCTTGAACACCGTCAGCAGCGTGTTTTAAACCTGCTTTACCAGCATCCCATCGTAATACGATAAATGAAAATGACATTTGTAATGCTAGCGCAATTAAAATTGTGCGCCAATTAATAGCTTTGCGGTTGGAAGATAGTAAGAAAGCAATTGCTAATACTCCAATCACGCCGCCAATTCCCCATAAAAGATTCATGCAGTGTATGCTCCTTCCTCATAGTAAAAACAGTGTATAAACCAGTTGTCTATACATTTACGAATATAACATCTTAAGTAACTTATCATAATGGACATCGGAGGTCAAACGTCTAATGAAAAGTTTAAATAAAAAGAAAATTCTTCAAAAAAACACATATAAAATAAATAGACATGAAATAGGTTATGTTTTTTATGAAAATATATACATTATGATAACGTTATGCATTGTTTTTGCAGAATAAAGTGTATGAAATAGAAGAATGGATACATTATTTTTGTAGAGAGAAACTAGGGGAAAGGGAGTAATGTGTTGAACTCGTAACAAAAAAGCCTTCTAGTAAACTAGAAGGCTTTGAAACTATTAATTAAGGTGCTTTCGTGTATCCTAAGAAGTGGCTCTTCCAATAAGAGTTACTTAATGAAGCGATTGCTACACCTTTATCTCCAGCTTGGATAAATGATCCGCCCCCAAGGTAAATACCCATGTGAGAAGGACCAGATTTATAAGTGTTTTGGAAATAAATTAAGTCACCAGGTTGTGGACTTGAAGTTTTTGGTAGGCTACTCCAATATCCCGCAACACTTTGACGGCTAATGTTATGACCAGATTTCTTAAATACATGGTAGATGTAGCCACTGCAGTCTACGCCGTTAGCAGAAGTTCCGCCCCAAACGTATGGTACACCTTGCATTGATTTTGCATATGCAAGTACGGAAGAACTGTCGCCACTATTATTGCCTGTATTATTATTGTTGTTATTGTTTTGATTGTTATTTTGGTTATTGTTAGGCTTATTATCTACTGCGCCTCCAACTGGTGTTTTAGATAGGTAACGTGTTCCGATATAACCAGTTTGACCGTTGTAGTTAATTTTGCTCCATCCAGAGTTTTCAGAGATTACTTGAACCTTCTGTCCTTGTGGAAGTGCACCTATGATTCTATAATTTGTACCTTCGCCGCTACGTACATTTAGTGCAGAAGCATTAATGTAGTAGTCGCCAATTGCACCTTGGTTAGGTTTTTCAGGTTGTTTTGGTTGCTCAGGAGTAGTAGTACCACCTTTAACGAATTTTACAAATTCGCTACTAACAAAGCCTGTTTTTCCTTGGTAATTTACTTTAAACCAACCGTTTTCAGATCCAACTACGTTTAATGTTGTACCGTTTAAAACACCACCAATTACACTATGGTAAGCAGCAGGGCCTGTACGAACACGTAAAGATGTAGCGTTAACCACGTAAGAACCGCCAGTTTGAATAGTTCCATTATTATTGTTTTGCTCTTGTTTGTTGCCTTCTGTAACGTTTTCGTTAGAACCGCCTTTTGTTACGTAGTCTTTGCTTATATAAGCAGTTTGTCCTGCGTAATTGATTTTGAACCAATCTTGAACTTCGCCAACAACTTGTACTACTTGTCCTTTTGTAACAGAACCTACAGTTGTGTGAGAAGTACTAGGACCTGTACGAACACGAAGGGAAGATACATTTACTGTATAGTTTCCGCTTGCTGGTTTTACTTCTTGGTTGTTATTGTTATTATTCGTATTGTTGTTTGAAGAACCCGCATTAGAAGAAACGCCAGATACGAATTCGCCACTTACATAACCTACTTGTCCATTATGGTTAATTTTCACCCAACCATTTTCTTGTCCAATTACGTTTAATGTTTGTCCTGCATATACACGTCCAGAAACAGAACTAGAAGTGTTAGGAGCTGTACGTACACGTAATACATCAGCAGTAACTTTATTGTTTCCGCCTGTGCTTACATTGTTGTTTGTTGCTCCACTTTTTGATACAAATTCGCCACTAACAAAGCCTGTTTTTCCGTTAATGTTAATTTTGAACCAACCATTTTCTTCGCCAATCACGTTTAGTGATTGACCGTTATAAACGCGTGAGATGATGTCGTGAGAAGTGCTTGATCCCGCACGAACATGTAATACGCTCGCGTTTACCTTATAAGATGAGTCGTTTGATGCAGAAGCTTGGACAGTTGTAGCAGCTTTTTGTGTATTTTGTTCAGGTGCAGCTTGAACACTATCAAGTGTAGGTGCTGCTCCTCCTGCTACAGACACTGCCGCAAGACCGGCAAGATACTTTTTCATAATTTGTCGATTCCTTTCTGTCTGTAATGTAGTGAAGAAATATTTACCAACTGTTAAAAATTCTAAAGAGCATGTCGATTACTGTCAAGACTTATGTAGGAATCTGAATATGACAAAAAGATTACAAAAAAAAATCAAGGCATAAATTTACACCTTGATTTCCATTTAAATGTATATATTGAATATGAAAGGACAGAAATTATTCGTGTTTAAGAAGATGCCATATTGGATTGTAACAAGATTTGATTAAAAGATTTTTGCAGTTTTTTGGTGATAGGCCCAACTTGCCCATCTTGAATCGCGGTTCCATCAAGGTGGGTCATTGGTAAAATTTCAATCGTTGTGCCTGTAAAAAAGCATTCATCTGCTTGATAAACGTCACGAACGCTGAAAAGTTCTTCCTGTACAGGAATGTGAAGAGTATTCGCTAAAGAAAGGACATATTGACGAATAATGCCATTTAGAATAAGGTGATTGGCTGGATGTGTGTAAAGAGTTCTGTTTTTAATTAAAAAGAAGTTGGAATGGCTTCCTTCCGTTACGATACCATTCCTTATGAGAAGTGCCTCTTTACAGCCTTTACGTTCAGCTTTCGTAGCAGCTAGTACGTTTGGTAATAAATTTAATGATTTAATGTCACAGCGTAGCCATCGAGTATCGGGTTCTGATATAGCGCGTATACCATATTCAATCCATAATGCTGGTCTTTCTTTTTTTGTAATATAGGCATAAATTGTCGGAGGGGTGTCATATGAAAATACATGTGTGCGAGCTTGTACACCGCGAGATACTTGCAAATAAATTGTGCCATCTTCGTGGAAATGGTTTCGTTCAATTAATTTGTAAAGTAAAGTGATGAGTTCAGCTTTTGAGAAAGGGAGCGATAATTCTACTTCTTCCATGGATCGATATAATCTTGTTATGTGCGGATCTAATAAGTGAAAGTTCCCTTTATATAGGCGAATAACCTCGTAGACACCATCTCCGAATTGCAAACCTCTTTCTTCAAGTTCTATGTACGTTTGTTGTTTTGTTGTATCAATAACTTCATCATTCCAAAGTACAAATTTTTCGTATGCCAATTTCCGTCCCATCCTTTCGTAAGTACGTAAATAACGTGAAACTTTCATTCCTGCGAGATAAAAATCACTATAGTAATTTTTATGTAAGCAATTCTCTATATATGACCGTATATGTATTTGTAAATCATAGAGAAGTAAGGACGATTTCCCCCGCATTAACGGGCTGATTAAAGTTTCACTTTACAGCATTTTGTATATACAAATTCGAAAATAAGAAATGAGAATCCTGCTTTTAAATAAAAAAAAGCAACATTCTTATGGAATGCTGCACAAGGAGGGTAGCTATCTTTCATAGGGACATTGTCTCGTTGAATGCTTTGTGTATGGAAACAAAACATGTTGAAAGACAATTATAAGAAAGTAGAAACAAGAGATTTACACATTTCTTTAAGGGATCTTACGAAAGATGAGAGGTAAGAAATATGTAGAACCTTGTTTACATATTTTATTATAGAGATTCTTCATTAACCCTATGTGAATATTTGGTAAAGGTTATGTAATTTTAAAGTTAATGAATATAAGCAGTTGTATGGAAGAAAATAAAAAAAGAGGCTGAGATTACTCAGCGCTCTTCTTTTCTTCTTTAATAGCTGTTTTTACTTCACCAGTTTTGATCTTATTACTTTCAGAGAAGCGAAGTAAGTCACCTTCAATGATTTTATCAGACATGTGCAATTCATTTTGGGCACGATCAATTAGTGGTTGAGATTCTTCTTTCGGTAATTGTACAACTTCGCCAGTAGCACGGTCGTAGAATGTACTGTTTGTGTACATGTATTTATCTGTAATGAAGCTACCGTCACGAAGAACAACAAATCCTTTATTATCAGGTGAGAATACATCATGACCGAATCGAACGTCATTTGTAGAATCTACACCAAGTAAGTTTAGAATAGTTGGTTTAATATCAATTTCACCAGTTGGTTTCGAAATTGTTTTACCTTCTTTTTGACCTGGAACGTGAATAAACATCGGTGTTTTTTGTAAGTTCATATGGTCAAATGCAGTGATTTCTTCTTTTCCTAAGAACTGTGCCATTGCACGGTTATGGTTTTCAGAAATACCGTAGTGGTCACCGTAGAATACGATTACTGAGTTGTCGTAAATACCTTCTGCTTTTAGACGCTCAATAAAGTGTTTCATTGCTTCGTCTAAGTAACGAGCAGTTACCATGTAACGGTCAAATACTCCATCACCAGAATTATATTCGTCGATTAATTTTGTACTGTCATCGTAAGTGAATGGGTAATGATTCGTTAAAGTAAGGAAGCGAGTATAGAATGGTTGCTTCACTTCTTTCAACATATCAATAGATTGATCGAAGTATTCGATATCTTTTAATCCCCAGTTTAATTTTGTTTCCGGCGTAATCTTGTAATCAAGCTCGTTGTAGTAACGATCATAACCAAGTGCTGGATACATAATGTTACGGTTCCAGAATGTTGCGTTGTTTGCGTGGAATACCGACGTGTGATACCCTTGCTGACGTAAAATTTCTGGAGTTGCTGTATATTCATTGTTACCGTGTGTGAAGAATACAGCACCGCGGTCTAGTGGATATAAAGAAGTATCTACTAGGAATTCAGCATCAGATGTTTTACCTTGCCCAGTTTGATGGAAGAAGTTATCAAAGTAATAACTTTCTTTCGTAAATTGGTTTAAGAACGGTGTAACTTCTTGTCCGTTAACTGTTGCGCCAATTAAGAATGTTTGTAATGACTCAAGAGAGACAACAATTACGTTTTTCCCTTTTGCAGTACCGAACATATTTGGATCTGGTTTACTTTGTGTTGTTTTCACGTAGTTTTCTGTTTCTTGTAATTTACTACCGTCAGCGAATGCTTTTTGTGAACTTGATTTCGCTTGTAAGCCAAGATCGTATACTTGGTGTACATATAATCCTAAGTTTTTAACAAGCATAACGCGGTCGAATGAACGTGTTAATAGTTCTGGGCGTTCAGCTTCTGCAAGTCCTAAGTTTGCGAAGAAAATAGCAACTGTTGATACGAAGTATAGAGAACGCATCGGGCGTGCTACACGCTCTGTAGGTGCAAAGTTTTTCATTTTCTTCAATAGAACGAAGAATACGATAATGTCTGCGAATGCAAGAATAATTTTGTAGTTAAATAATTCTTTCACACTAGAACCTAAACTTCCGAAGTTAGATGTTTGTCCGAGTACTGGTAAAGTAACGAAGTCATTGTAGAATCCGTAGAACATTACGTTACCAACAAGAACGATTGTTAAGACAAAGTTAATTCCAAGTGCTATATAGTTACGTTTTTTCCCTTTTGCAAATAATGCAAGACCAACAAGCAGTAATGATGCTGCTAATGGGCTAAGGAATAAAATGAATTCTTGCATGAAAGATTCAAGTTTTAAATCAAAGCTTGTGCGTGTAATAATGTAAGTTTTCAGCCATAAGGCTAAAGCTACGAATACAGTGAAACGCACATTTTGAAATTGCGATTTCAAGGTTTCTTTCATTCATTTCCACCCTTTCTCTATCAGGCTTGGTCGATTTTGGAGCGAAAAATGCTAAAATAAAAAATACATAGTTTTCTTGGCCATAATTAAAGGTTCTATATTCACCCATATACGACTATAACTATGCATACCCTTTTGGTTTCTTTTGTTGCTCATAAGCATAACGTCATTTCTGTATTATACAACAAAATTCATTTCTGAGAAACACTATAACATTTTACATTTTTTGTATAAGATTTGTCACTACCAGAGAAAACTTTAACATTCGTTTATATGTCCGTCAACTAGAAAATATAACAAAGATAGAGCAGAATGTTAAGTGGAAGTGAAAATTTCTTTGTTGAGAAATAAGAAACGAAGATGGATAAGGGTTATCTAGAAATCTATTATATGAAGGAAATCGTGTAAAAATTAACGAACACTTGTTCTTTTTTGGTTTGTTTGTTACAATGAAAGTTCATTGATAGGTTTTGTGTAATTTCCATGAACTTTTACTGATAACATATTGTAGCTTATTTCTTTTTAAAAATAGGGAGGCTTTTACATGAAACAAAAATTTTCAGTTGAAGCGTTTTGGAAGAAAGTAAAACATGTTGCAAAGCAAGCAGGGCAGTCGGTCATTTATACAAGTTTATTACTGTTTTACGTTTTGCAAAGACCCGATGTTCCAAAACGAGTGAAAATTATTGTAATTGGAGCACTTGCTTATTTTATTGCACCGATTGATGCGATTCCAGATTTCATTGCTGGAATTGGCTATACGGATGATTTAGGGGCGTTAACGGCCGCACTAATACAGGTGTCGTTATACGTCAATGAAGATGTGAAAGATAAGGCACGAGTGAAGTTGGCAGAATGGTTTGGTTCGGATATAGACACAACATTTATCGATCAGAAATTAGGTCAATAGGTGAAATCTGTCATAAGGTGACAGGACGAACGTAAGCGAGGAAGTGCATTATGCCATCAGGAAGAACGCATACGAAAATAAACTTAATATCCCTTCCGGTTGTTTTGTTTTTGCTCTTTTCGTATGGATTAACAAATTTTGATTTTTTATTAACTTTTGCAATTGGTTTTTTAGTAGGTACTTCATTTTTAACACCAGATTTAGATACGTACAGTAATGCTTATAACAAATGGGGTTTCTTACGTATATTTTGGTATCCTTATAAGAAAGTAATGCCACATCGATCTTTCTTTACGCATACGATTATACTTGGTGATGTGATTCGTATTGCGTACATGTTAATCGTCTTTTCTCCATTTTTATTCCTATTAAATGTAATCGCACTGGATGGTAATTTAATAGAAATTGCGAAGAAACATGAGGTTGAAATTGTAACGTTCTTAATGGGAATTGTTGTGGCAAGTACGCTCCACATTATAGCGGATAAGGTGAATACGCGCCGAAAGAAAATGATGAGAAAAAAGAAGAAACGCAGAAGATAAAGTAACTAATCGGGAAAAGGACCCTTGCAATTTGCAAGGGTCCTTTTTTAAACAAACGTTTGTTTAAAATTAAGCTTTCAGTACTTTAATTCCTTTTACAATGTTCCAGATGAAGTAGTATAAGCTGATGATTCCGCAAATAGCTAAGACAATCATTGCTCCAATTCCAAGTGTTACATCTGGTTGGTCAGATCCTATGCCCATAATTCCTAAAATGGTTAAGCCGATAAATGTAGCGATACTTGGAATGATGTGTGTCCATAGAGCACGTTTTGCGTGTGGCTTTGTTTCAGCGTCTCCTACAATCCAAACGATAATGGGGAATAAGATAGGGGCAAATAGTACACTAAAGTATGATAACGCAGCTAATATTTTATTTCCGTTCATATATATCACCTCATGAATAATGTCTGTTGTTATACTATTATTATGCAATAATTTAGGTAAGCTTTCTATCGATGAACATTACAAGAACATGACGATTTTGTAAGATTTTTTTGTTAAATGATAAAATTTTCAAAAAAATCTTTTTTAATGGAAATTGTTATGGTACAGTATAAATGGAAGTTGTTGAAAGCGTTTTCTTAAACGTTTTTTATTTTTAGGCTTAAAGGTATGATGACCTGATAGTCTATTGATAAGATTGTATTTATTTAAAAGGGGATTCTTTAGGGGGAGAGGACAATGAACACATGGACACAAGTTTATGATCCGTTCGGTAATATTTGGATTTCAGCAGCGGTAGCACTTATTCCGATTATCTTTTTTTTCTTAGCTTTAGCGGTTTTTCGCATGAAGGGGTATGTGGCAGGATTTATTACAGTTGTACTTACAGTTTTAGTAGCATTATTCGCTTATAAAATGCCGTTCACGATGGCAATGGCAGCAACCGGGTACGGTTTTTTGTACGGGTTATGGCCAATTGCTTGGATTATCATTATGTCGGTATTTTTATATAAAATTTCTGTAAAAACAGGTCAATTCGATGTGATTCGTGCATCGGTATTATCGATTACGAACGATCATCGTTTACTCGTTATTTTAATTGGATTTTCATTCGGAGCATTTTTAGAAGGAGCGGCAGGGTTTGGAGCGCCAGTAGCGATTACAGCAGCGCTTCTTGCTGGTCTTGGGTTAAATCCTTTATACGCAGCAGGTCTTTGTTTAATTGCAAATACTGCACCAGTGGCGTTCGGAGCGATGGGAATTCCGATTACAGTTGCTGGACAAGTAACAGGTATTGATCCACATAAAATTGGACAAATGGCTGGGCATCAATTACCGTTCCTATCATTATTTGTTCCATTCTTTATCGTATTTTTAATGGATGGATTTAAAGGGGTAAGACAAACGTGGCCTGCGTTACTTGTAGCAGGTAGTTCATTTGCGATTACGCAGTTCATTACAGCGACGTTCTTAGGACCGGAACTTCCGGATATTACGTCAGCACTTGTAAGTTTAGTGAGTTTAGCACTGTTCTTAAAAGTTTGGCAGCCGAAAGAAATTTATCAATCCGGGCAAGCAAATAATGAGGTAGCAGCAACAACGACAGCAGCATCGATGCCGAAATTAACGTTTGGAAAAGTAGTGAAGGCATGGTCCCCATTTATCGTATTAACGGTTATGGTAGTCATTTGGAGCCAAAATTTCTTTAAGGCATTATTTGCTCCAGGAGGGGCTTTAGAAAGTCTTGTATTTAAGTTTGAAATTCCAGGTCTGCATAATCTAGTAATGAAAGCAGAGCCAATTGTAAATAAACCAACGCCTTACGAGGCAATTCTAAAGTTTGATGTATTATCGGCAACTGGAACAGCGATTTTAATTGCTTGTATCATTTCCATGTTTATTTTGAAAATGAATGTAAAAGATGCAGTAGTGACATTTAAAGAAACGTTAAACGAATTAAAAATGCCAATTCTATCTATCGGATTTGTACTAGGGTTTGCATTTATCGCAAACTATTCTGGCCTATCTTCTACGTTAGCGTTAGCATTAGCTGGAACAGGCGGACTATTCCCGTTCTTCTCACCATTCTTAGGCTGGATTGGCGTATTCCTAACAGGGTCTGATACGTCTGCGAATGCACTGTTCTCGAATTTACAAGCCATTACAGCGCAGCAAGTCGGCGTATCTGAAGTGCTTCTCGTTGCAGCAAATACAACAGGCGGTGTAACAGGTAAAATGATTTCCCCGCAGTCGATTGCCATCGCTTGCGCAGCAGTTGGTCTTGCTGGAAAAGAATCGGATTTGTTCCGTTTTACAGTGAAGCATAGTTTATTCTTCGTAATTATTGTTGGTATTATGACGTATGTACAGGCATATTATTTAACGTGGATGATTCCATAAAAAACAAAAGAAATAAACTTTGAATTTTTCAGATTATAGTGTATGATGGGAAAGTATTGAAAATTAAATCAGTGATAAACTAGGGGTGCCTAACGTATGCGTAGGCTGAGAGAGAAGCGCGTGAACTTCTTAACCCTTTGGACCTGATCTGGCTCGTACCAGCGTAGGGAAGTTAACGGCTTTACATAATGATGTCTTTATGAGCCAGGTCCTTATTTTTTTATGGACCTGGCTCTTTTTATTTTGGCATGCGCTGGCCATATCTTGTCCTTGTCACGAACAGGGGGGCAACAAAATTTATGAAACAATCTGTTTCAGCTGAGCAAATTGAATTGAAATCGAGTTTACCAGGGAGTAAGAAAGTATATGTGGATGGACCACGAGAAGGTATGAAAGTGCCGATGCGTGAGATTGAACAAAGCGAAACGAATGGCGTCCCAAATCCACCAATCCGTGTGTATGATACGAGCGGTCCTTATACAGATCCTGCGTATAAGGTCGAGCTGGAAAAAGGCATTCCAACGCCGCGCCACTCCTGGATTATGGGGCGTGGTGATGTAGAAGCATACGAAGGGCGTGAAGTAAAACCAGAGGATGACGGTGTGAAAGTGGCTTCGAAACATACACCTGTTTTCCCGCAAATGGATCGTAAGCCGCTTAGAGCAAAGCAAGGTGCAAATGTTACGCAAATGCACTATGCGCGTAATGGCATTATTACGTCTGAGATGGAATACGTTGCGATTCGTGAAGGGGTAGAGCCGGAGTTTGTTCGTAAGGAAATCGCAGAAGGCCGCGCTATTTTACCAGCGAATATTAATCATCCAGAAGCTGAACCGATGATTATCGGGCGTAACTTCCATGTGAAGGTCAATGCAAATATCGGAAACTCTGCTGTATCTTCTTCTATTGCAGAAGAAGTAGAGAAGATGACGTGGGCTACTCGCTGGGGTGCAGATACAATTATGGATTTATCTACAGGTAAAAATATTCATACGACGCGTGAGTGGATTATTCGTAACGCGCCTGTACCAGTTGGAACTGTACCGATCTATCAAGCGCTGGAAAAAGTAAACGGAATTGCAGAAGATTTAACGTGGGAAGTATATCGTGATACGTTAATTGAGCAGGCGGAGCAAGGCGTTGATTACTTTACGATTCACGCTGGTGTATTGCTTCGTTACATTCCAATCACGGCAAAGCGTACGACAGGTATCGTTTCACGCGGTGGTTCGATTATGGCGCAGTGGTGTTTATTCCATCATAAAGAAAACTTCCTATATACTCATTTTGAAGAGATTTGTGAAATTATGAAACAGTACGATGTTTCGTTCTCTCTTGGAGATGGATTACGTCCAGGGTCTATTGCAGATGCAAATGATGAAGCACAGTTTTCTGAGCTTGAAACACTTGGTGAATTAACCAAAATTGCTTGGAAACATGATGTGCAAGTTATGATCGAAGGACCTGGACACGTACCGATGCACTTAATTAAAGAAAATATGGAGAAAGAGCTTGATATTTGTCAGGGCGCGCCGTTTTACACACTTGGGCCACTAACGACAGATATTGCACCAGGTTATGACCATATTACATCGGCGATTGGAGCTGCGATGATCGGTTGGTTTGGAACGGCGATGCTTTGTTATGTAACGCCGAAAGAACATTTAGGTTTACCGAATAAAGATGATGTACGCACGGGTGTTATTACGTACAAAATTGCAGCGCATGCGGCTGATCTTGCGAAAGGACATAAAACGGCTCATCAGCGTGATGATGCACTTTCAAAAGCACGCTTCGAATTCCGTTGGCGCGATCAATTTAATCTATCTTTAGATCCTGAACGTGCGATGGAATATCACGATGAAACGTTGCCTGCAGAAGGGGCAAAGACAGCTCACTTCTGTTCAATGTGTGGACCGAAGTTTTGTAGTATGAGAATTTCACATGATATTCGTGAATATGCAAAAGAAAATGATTTAGAAACGACAGAAGCAATTGAAAAAGGAATGAAAGAGAAAGCAGAAGAATTTAAAGAAGCTGGTAGTCATTTATATCAATAACACGTTACACCTCTTTACTTGATTGATCACACTGTAGTACCTAACTTTATTATAGAAGAATCCCCATTTGCTAAGACGGTAGCAAATGGGGATTCTGTTGTTTATCCCGCTATTTGTGGGCAGTAAGACCCCCACCTCAAAATTCAGCGGAAGCAAAGAAGTTAGGTCGGGGTCGGGCTGCCCGTAAAAGCCCGATTGGTTAGGGCTAATAATCAGTGGGGGATGAACAAAACCCCCACTGATTAAAGTTTCACTTTATAAGGCAAAGAAGAGGTGTACCCAGTAGAATAAGAGGAATAGTGTGACGACTGTTGTGAGCGGGATAACGATAAGGGATACACTTAAATAGTCTTTCCATTTTACTTTAATTTTGTTTTGTTTCAGAATATACATCCAAATGAGTGAAGCTAGCGTACCAATTGGTAGTAATAGTGAACCGATGTCACTACCAATGATGTTTGCGAGATAGATTGTTTTTAATGTGACTGGATCTAGTCCCATTTCTGTTAATGTGATCGTACCAATCATAAGGGCAGGATGGTTATTGAAGACGTTAGAGAGGATGGATACAAGTCCGCCCATCGCAAAGCTAGCATAGAGTAGATGCTGATTCACAACTGGCTCGAGCCATTGTACAAGTGCAGCTGTTAATCCTGCGTTGTGGAGTCCGTAAATAATGACGTACATAGAGAAGGCGAAAATTAAAATGTGCCACGGTGTCTTTTTCAAAATGTCGACAGGATTTGTTCGTAAGTAGTACCATCTCCAAATGAGAAGAACGAGTGAACCGAGTACCGCAACGATTTCAATTGGTATGGATAAGAAGGATGCAACGAATAGAAGACAGCGCATAAGGAAGACAAAACCTAATACTTTTAACATGAATCTTGTCCGTTTTTGTTTCGTATCAACAGAATTATTTCCTTTTAGTGGATGGAAGTTTTTCGTGAAAAAAATTTCTTCAATATCATATGAAGAAACAGGTAATTTTTTCGGAAGTTTTTTCTTCAAAACTGTATACATGAGCCATGACATAAATAATAAGCCTAATGTTGCAGGTACAAACATCATAGCAGTATGCATATAAAGAGTCATATTAACGATATTTAATGCAATTAAGTTTACGATATTACTTACACCAATTGGTGCACTAGACGCAGTAGCGATTAAAGCGCCACTTAATAAATAAGGAATTTGTTGATGTGGTTTTAATTGAAGGTTTTTTAGAAGAAGAATTAAAATTGGAGTTGTAATTAAAATACTGCCGTCGTTATTAAATAAAAGAGTCATAAGAAAACATAGTAATTGAATATACCAGTATAAACGGTGACCGGACCCTTTTGCTAAATTTGCTAGTTTCGCTGCGGACCAATGGAAGAAGCCGAAGCTTTCTAATATAACTGCCATAACAATGGTCGCTAATATTGTTATGGAGGCTCCTCCTATTTTACTAACAATATCTATGACGTCTGGTTTTGATACGATTCCTGTAAAGAGGATAATACCAGCGCCGACCGCTGCTGGCCATGCCTCATTTAAACCTCGAGGCCGCCAAAAGATAACAATCATTGTTAAGAAGAATACAATAATAGTAATCCATATTTCAATGCTCATATTTTGCCTACCTTTCTATTTTCCCTTAAACAGATGTAGCTTGTCTCAAGTTTATATTGGTAGTATATTCAGCAAAAAATAAGAAGAACTAGACGTATAACGAGATGAAGCGAATATGTGTTTTTCATGCTAAAGGACAAGTGTCACTAGTAGTGAAATAACTATTGTGATAGGAGCCTATAAATCGATTGGGCAGTAAGGTAGGAAATGAGATTTATATCGGAAATTTTTAAAATATATCGACTTAACGACAAAATATAATAAGAGGAGTCTATCCCAAAATACCTTTTGGAACAGACTCCAAGGCTATATTATTTTTCCTTCAAAAAAGTACGATCCTTCAAGAATAAATTCCAGAAGAAAATAAATCCTGGTAATAAAATTGCAATCCCAATTGCGTATAGAATGAGCAGTGCATAGAACGTTTCTTTCGTTGTAAAGCTTGTAAATACAGTTACGTCAGGGTAAATAATATACGGTAAATGCGCGACCCCGTAAGCATAGCTTGCAAATGCATATTGAGCGACGACAGCTAAAACAGCAATGCGAGGGAATCCTAGTGTGTTATACTTCTTGTTTGTCCACCAAAGGGACGAGTATCCGATAACGAATAGAACAATAGAAACTGTAAACCATGGGAATTGCTTTATTAATCCTTGCATAAGCCAATGTGTTTCTGGATCCATTACAACGAGAGCGATAATCGCCGTAACAAGTGTTGCAGGGCCAAGTATGATGGCATTCCTTCTATAAAGTTTGTATGCATCTTCTGAACCTTGCTCTCTCGCAAAATCAGCAAGAAAGAGAGAGGAGAGAAATAGTTCAGACGTTAGTCCGAAGAGCATATAACAATAGATAACCGGGCTAGAAAGAAGTTTTCCATACAGGAGTACTTCTCTTCCTTCAGACATTGTAATATACGCTCCCTCTGTAACGGGTAAAACGGTAATTAATAGTGCTGGAATTAAGAGACCAGTAATACCTGAAATAACCCGAAGAAGGTACTGATATTTTGGCAAGGAGTAAGCAAATACCATAAATGTACTACGTACTGCAACGAGTACTAAAATTAACATAACTGGTACGAACATAACGGTTGCAAGAGTAAAGGCCGCTTTCGGAAAGAAGCCGAGAAATGCGACAACGACGAAAACGAGAAACGTATTTGTTACTTCCCAAGTTGGTGATAAGTACCGATTGGCAAGTTTGGCAGCGAGCGTTGGATGTTTTGCGTATACCATGCCCCAAAAACCAGCTCCAAAATCGATGGACCCTAATATACTGTATACGAAAATAAGGGCCCATAAGATGATGATTGCAATACTTTCCTCATGCACGAGAATCGCCTCCTTGGTGTTGTAAATCATTCTTTAATGGATGTCTTCTAAAGAATGTCCGTAGAACAAAGACTGTTAAAATAGCGAGTCCAATATATAAAATGATGAATAAAACAAATAAAGGACCGACGAAATCAGCGCGAGTAGAAGCATCGACTGTACGTTGCATACCATAAATTGTCCATGGCTGACGACCGCTACAACTGAAAATCCATCCGAATTCAATACCGAGCATCATAATTGGTCCGCATGCGGCAGCCCCCCAAAGTAGCCACTTCGGTAGTTCTGTCCCCTTTTTTCGGTAAACGAAGTACCAATATAAGAGAGCAATTGCTGCAACTGCAAAGGTAAACGCAGCAGTGCCGACCATTAAGTTGAACAGTGTATGTGTATAAAATGGTGGCCATGTTTCTTGTGGGAATTCATTTAGACCTTTTACGACAGTGCTAGGGTCTAGTCCCACTAATAAGCTAAGCATGTTTGGAATTTCAAGTGCATAGTTTAGTTCAAGCGTATTAGGATCCACAATCCCGCCAATGGATAGCGGTGCGTGTGATGTCGTTTCAAATAAAGCTTCAGCAGATGCAAGTTTTTCAGGTGAGTGTTTATGTAGGGCGATTGCCGATTCGTGCCCTGAAAGCCACATCGTAGCGCCTGTAATAAATGTCACGACAAGCCCTAATAGTAGCCCCTTTTTATGATAAGCAATTTCACGTGTATTTAAATTTTTCTTCAATAATTTAAATCCAGCGATAGAAGCAATGACAGCCGCACCAGTTGCATAAGCCGTAATAACGACATGGAATGCACTTGTGCCAAAACTCGGATTAAAGAAAGCTTTCCAAGGATCAACGTTAAAAACAGATCCATCTGGATTCATTGAAAATCCTGCTGGTGTATTCATCCATGTATTTGCTGATGTAATAAGAACGGCGGATGCCGTGGCACCAAGCATGACGAAAAATAGCGAGATTAATCTCATAAATGGAGGAAGTTTATCGGCTGCATATACGTAAATCGACATGAATAAAGCCTCCAAAAAGAAGGCAAAAATCTCAATTTGGAAGGGAACAGAAATAACTTGCCCAACAATTTTGGCAAAACCAGGCCAAAGAAGTGAGATTTGCACACCGACAATTGTTCCAGTTGGAATTGCTACACCGAGAAGAATAGCAAACGCCTTTGTCCATCTTTTCGCCATAATGGCATAGTCGGAGTCTTTCTTCCAGTGATAGAGTATTTCGCTTATAAAAATCATCAATGAAAGTCCAACGCCAAGTGTTGCAAAGATAATGTGGAATGCTAATGAAGAACCAAAAAATGCTCTTGCTAATGTTACCGTATCCATATGTAAACTCCTCTTCTTTTTTGCCATTATTTTCTGATTGAATTGGAAGATTTATTCAAAAAAACTACCAAAAATATATATGTATTTAAAAAGTGAATATGATAATATAATGTTGTAATATTTTGAATAGAAAGAAATAAGTAGTTGCTTATATTTTGTTTGTTTTTTGCGCAGGAATCTTTTATAATCTTTTATGCGAACATAAGTTCTGTTTTCGAAAAAGAAGTTTATGTGAAATGGAGAGGGTGTTTTATGTATCCTGAAGTCATTAAAAAGATGGCATTTTCAAAAGAGCATAGAGATTTATTATTGAAGCTATATAATAAAGAAATTACACGTCGTGAATATGATCGACTTGTACAATCGCTATATAAACCTTCTAAAGAGGTTTGTGGGGGATAGAAATGGGGGAGACAATCTAATAGATTGTCTTTTTTAAATTTATGTATGTTCTGATAAAATTAAGGTTAGCCTTACTAGGGAGGTGAAAAGATTGCGGAAACGTTTATATATAGGGATTGGAGTTATCTTCTTAATCGCTCTAGGTGGAATTGTATTTTGGTCAGCTTTACAAGGAAACCGTACAGAAAATTTTATTTTAAGACATATGGTGAATGAAAATGGAACGCTTGCCACGTATCGTTTAGTAGATACTAAGGCAGGTACGGGTGAAGCGAAGGGACGTGAAGCTTTATCAGAATCGGCGGGATTATGGTTACAATATACACTTGATAAAGATGACCAGGCGTTATTTGATGAGCAAGTAAAGGTTATTCAAGATAATTTCGTATATAAGAATCATATCGTTTTATGGAAACTCTCTGAAAAGGGAGAGAGGCAGTCAGCTACAAATGCACTTATAGATGATCTTCGTATTATAGAACAATTATATCGTGCTTATGAAATGTATAAGGAAGAGCGTTATAAAAACCTTGCCGATCAATTAAGTGATGCTGTACTTCGTTATAATAAAAAAGATAATTATTATGTTGATTATTATGATGCAGATGCAGGGAAACAAAATAATTTTGTAACAACATCATACATAAATCCGCGTGCATTCTCTTATATGAAGAAGTACGGTAAAGTTTCTGCTCAGCAATATCAGGAAATTGTTCAATTTTTAGCGGATTATCCAAGGCATGGCTGGGCATTCCCAAAAGAATATAAAGAAGATGGTACATTTAAGTACGATAAAGAAGTGAATCTTATTGACCAATCATACGTTGCATATCATCGAAGTTTAGGTGGTCTTTCATCAGCTGCTTATTTGGAATTTATAAAGAAGAGATTCCAGGAGGATGGAAAGCTATACGGTCGTTACAATTTAGAAACGGGAAAACAAACTGTGAATTATGAATCGCCAGCCGCGTATGGACTAACGATTTTGTACGTACTACAAACAGGTGATACAAAGTTTGCGAAGGAATTGTATGATCATATGTCCACATTCCGAAATGACAACGTATTTAGTAGATATTATGGTGGATATGTAACAGGTGAAAATAATAATACGCATATTTTTGATAATGTACTACCACTTTTAGCTGAAATGGAATTAAAAAAGAGTGACCAATAAAAGGTGCCACCATATGAGGGTGGCACCTTTTATTGGTTGATATAATTTTGCGTCCTAATATTAGAGAAGTAGTCAATCACGAATTCACGGAATTGCTGAGCTGTTTTTGATAAGTATCGCTTTTTTGACCAACTTAATCCGATGGTTCGCTTACAAGCGGGTTCAATAATACGCAACTTGTTTGCTGCTAAAGTAGAGTTTTTTAATAAAGTTAAATTTGGAACAAAAGCGATGCCGAGACCTTGCTTAATGAGGTCGCTAATCACTGTCGGTTCATCTACTTCAAAAGCAATATGCGGAGTGAAACCAGCTTCTTTACAAAATTCATCCGTTAAGTGCCGAAATCCATAGCCAGTATTCATACTAATAAACGGTTCGTCTTTTACTTCATGCAGGTGGATACTTTCGCGGTTTGATAACCGATGGCCTGAAGGAACGACTAAGAAAATTTCTTCTGTAATAAGTGGTTCCCAAATAATTTCTTCTCCTTCAACTGGTACAGAGGAAAGACAAAAGTCAATTTCCATATTTTCCAGTTGTCGTTTCATAGAAGGAGTAGACGCAAGAAATTGCTGGAATCGAACATTAGGATGTTCTCGTAAAAAAGAACCTAGTAGTTCTGGTAATATTCTTGGAATAGAAACGGCCATTGTAATAGAGCCTTGTTGTAATTCGGCTAAATCTTTAATTTCTCGTTCCCCTTCACTTAATTCATGAAAAATACGTTCTACCCGTTTTAAAAATACTTTTCCGAAAGAATTTAAAGTAATCTGTCGGCCTTGGCGATCAAATAAAGGGACGCCTAAATCCTTTTCGAGTCTAGCGATTGTTTTGCTGAGTGAAGGTTGCGCGATATGCAATTCTTCAGCTGCCTTTGTCATATGTTCTAGTCGTGCAACTGTCTGAAAGTATTTTAACTGGAGCAGTTCCATTTCGAATCTCCTTTCTATAGACCAAAAGGAATGAATTGATAATTAAAGATGTATTATACAGTATGGAAAGTGACGTGTATAGTAAATCTGTTAAACCATTGTAATGGTGTGAAATTAGGAGAAGGAGTATGTTTCATGAAAGGAATTCAACTTATATTTAAAGATTGGAAAGCGATGTGGCACCATAAACATGGACGTATCGCTTTAATTTTTTTATTAATCGTTCCGTTAATTTATTCAGGATTCTTCTTGGCTGGATATTGGGATCCGTACGGAAAATTAGATAAATTACCTGTTGCAGTTGTGAATTTAGATAAGGGTGCTGTGATGGATGAAAAAACAATTCATGCAGGAGACGATTTTGTTAAAAATTTAAAAGAGAATAAGGAACTGGCTTTTCATTTCGTATCAGAAAAAAATGCTGATGAAGGGTTAAAAGAAGATAAATATTATATGGTTGTTACGATTCCAGAGAATTTCTCTAAAAAGGTAAGTACACTTATGGATGAGAAACCAGAGCCAGCAAAGTTACAGTACAAAGTAAATCCAGGTAAAAACTTTGTAGCAGCTCAAATTGGAACGACAGCTGTTGAAAATATGAAAACAAAAATCTCAAATAGTATTACGAAATCTTATACAGAGGGTGTCTTTTCAAAGTTTCAAGATTTGGCACAAGGATTGAGTGATGCAAGTAATGGGGCTGAGAAGTTACATGAAGGAACGACCGATGCAAAAAATGGAGCGAATCAGCTTGCGGATGGTATTGATCGTTTAAGTGATGGGACATCGAAATTGAAAGAGGGAAGTGAAAAGCTTGCATCCAGTCAATCTGCTTTAACCGGGGGGGCAAATGAGCTGAGTCAAGGAGTGACATCACTTCATAGTGGTATGGAGTTATTAGCACAAGGTGAAAAAACGTTACAATCAGGAGTTAGTGAATTAAGTGCTGGTACAAATGAATGGGTGAGTGGAAGTGAGAAGCTTGCTGAAGGCCAAGTAAAAGCGGATGGTGCAGCTAATAGTGTAAAACAACAATTAGAAGAGTACGTGAAAAATCATCCAGAAGTGCAGCAAGATCCCGCTTTTCAAAAAATTGTTGCTACGTCTAATGGACTAGCTAAAGCAACAAGTACTTTAAATAATAGCCAACAACAATTGACACAAGGTGCGAAGAAGCTTACTGAGGGTCAACATAAGATTGAAGAAGGCATGAATACATTCGGAGTTAAGTTAAATGAAGCTACTGCTGGAACGAAAAAGGTAGCAGATGGTGCATCGAATTTAGCTGATGGATTTACGAAGTGGGGAAATGGATTTACAACAGTACAAGAAGGTGTAAATCAGCTTGCGAGTGGTGGAACGGAGCTGAATAACGGTGCTAGTAAATTAACAAATGGACTTGTTAAACTTGATGATGGTGCGAAAGAACTTTCTACGAAATTGGGAGAGGGCGCAGAGAAGATAGCGGATGTCCGTAATGATGATGCACGCAATACGATGTTCTCAGAGCCAGTTCAGTTAGTGAAGTCAACAGTTTCTGACGTTCCTAACTACGGTTCAGGCATTGCACCATATTTCTTATCACTTGCATTTTATGTTGGCGGAATTATGGCATCGAATATTTTACCTCTTGGCCGCAGACAAAATATGAAGGTAAGCGGAACGGTACATTTTATTAATAAATTAGGATTGGTATATTTAATTGGACTTATTCAAGCGCTACTCGTAGATGTAGTTGTGCTAGGTGTTATGAAACTAGAAGTTGCCAGTGTGCCACTCTTTGTTTTATCAAGTATTGTTATTTCCTTTACGTTCATGACATTTATTCTTATGTTAGTAACAGTATTTGGTCTTGTTGGAAAGTTCTTAGCGGTAACGCTTCTTGTCCTGCAATTAGCGACGAGTGGAGGTACTTTCCCAGGAGAATTAAACATAGCTGTGCTTAGCAAAATTGGACAGTTTCTCCCAATGTCCCATTCTCTTAGAGGATTACAAGATGTTATCTCTTTAGGAGATTGGTCGCAATTACAAATGCAAATTTTAATATTGTTATGTTATCTCGTTGTTGTCGGTGGAATTGCTTGGATCACGAGCCATATACAGCATAAAGAAACGAATGCAGAACAAGTTTCTTAAAATGAAATAAGCTATCCGATTTTTTCGGATAGCTTATTTTTTATTTACGTTCCATTACTGCAAAGTAATTATTTTCATTATCAGCAAAGTTGAATGCTCTACCAGTAGGTAAATCTACAACCTGTCCAACTGTGACATTTTTCTCTGAAAGATCTTTATACAGTTGATCTAAGTTATTAGAGAAGAACATAAGTGAAGGAGTACCTAAGTTTAATTCAGGTTGCATCTTCGCGATTAACGCTTTATCGTGAAGGACGATGCTTGTTCCTGCTTCTTTCGCCGGCGCAATTTCAATCCAGCGGAATCCGTTTCCGTTATTTTCTTCCGCAATGATTTGGAACCCTACTTTTTCTGTCCAAAATTGTACTGTTTCGTCTTGGTTATTTACATATAGCATAATTTGTCCAACTTGATTAATCATAGGTGTCTCTCGCTTTCTTTTTATATGCGTATCATTATATCAAATATATGGCTTGAATAGTTTTTTATGATTTTTTCGGAATACAACCTTCGTCCATTTCATCTTTGTTGTAGGAGAAGGCCCTGTAATCCAAGTATGAAATGGTATTGTGCTACAAATGACCATTGTTGAAATAGAGATAATAGCCGTTAACACAAATAGTAATAGGCTATATAATATAGTATTTTCTTGCAGTGTGAATAAAGAAAGAAACTTTGTGCATAGTTGCAAGAAGAATAAGTGAGCTAAATAAGCACCATACGTGTAATTTCCAATGAAACGTAACGTTTTATATAAGAAACCACGACGCTGTACTATCATAATAGATAACACATACAGTATGATAATTTCGCATACGATATATAAAAACATAGATGGTTTTAAATAGGTAGAAACAGTTAAATGAATAGAGTTTGCTCCGTAAAAACTAAACAACTCATAATTGATGAATAAAAATAAGATGAAAAATAATATTGTTATAAGCGGGATATGTTTCATGACGAATAGACGCCAAGTTTTTAGTGCTACAGCGGCAATGCCACCCATAACGAAATAGAATGAGTAGAATAGAAATGATCGATCTGTATAATGTAAAATTGTTGAACTTGTTAATTTTTCTCCATTAAAAATATAGTGAGAAGAGAACCACATTAATAGAAAATATAGGCACGCGAAAAAGGTCATATATTTATATATGTCTTTTTTATTTTCTGTTCGTTTTTGAAACCAATAAAAAAGTGTGCATAGTAAAGGGAACAATAAGTGAATTTGGAACATCATAATAACGTACCAAAGATGGGGCGCGGCTGTTCCGAGTAATAAACTTTTTATTCCACTTTGTAATGTAATAAGATCGTTTGTTGTTAATAGGTAAAGAATAGACCAAAAGAAATAAGGAATGAGTAAGTGTGTCGCTTTTTCAGAAATATATTCTTTATATACTAATTGCTTCGTATAGTGCCGAATTAAGTGAAATCCAACGATAAATATGAATGCTGGTGCTGAGAATTTTGCAAGGTTGAATAGCATGCCCATAATGAGAGATTGCTCAAGTAAGACATTTCCTTGATTCATTGTATATAATAAGGAACTTTGCAAAACAACAGCGAGAAATGCAATGCTTTGCAAAACTTTAAATTCTGGTGCGCTTTGAGTCATTATTTCCATCTCCTTTTCCATACATGATTATAGTACGGAGAATGGATAATGGATGTGGAATATTTGTGAAGATTGTAACAAATTTGTGGCGAGAGGAGATATCAACTTATTAACAAATAACGACAAAAAGAGGATGCTCTAAACGAGCATCCTCTTTCTATCTATTAAGCAAATTTGTTTTTGATCCAATTCTTACCTTCTACAAGGCGAGCTGTCATTACCGCACAAGCGTTATCTGCTGTTACGTTTAACATCGTTGCAGGTGGATCAATGATTGTACTAATTGCTGCAATAATTGGCAATGCTTCTGGCGGGAAACCGTATAGAGATACGATTAACATTTCACCAATCATACCACCGCCTGGAATAGCACCCATTACTGTTCCTACTAATAAAGAAACAACAAGTGCGATTGCTAATGTTTTCGGTCCTTCGAATTCCATGTTGAAAATACCGAATAAGAAAGCAATTTTTAATACGCCGCCTAAAACAGATCCATCTTTATGAAGTGTAGATCCAAGAAGGACAACTGTTTCACGAACGTCTGAAGAAATACCCATTTTCTTCGTTGCTTCTAAGTTCGCTGGAATACTTGCGGCACTACTACAAGTTGCAAGTGATGTAACTGTAGGAGAGACCATGTTCTTCCAAAATACTTGTACACCTTGTTTGCGACCTGCAAGGTATGCATAGAACGTGAAGAATACAAAGAAGTAGATAAGAGAAGCTGGATAGTATACCATTGCTGCTCGGAAGTAAGTTCCAAGAAGTTGTGGTCCGAATTCACCAACTAATGCTGCGAAGTAAGCAGCAAGTCCGATTGGAGCGTAGTACATAATGAAAGATACAACTTTCATTGAAATTTCTGCACCAGCTTGTAGGAATGTAGCGAATGGCTTTCCTTTTTCGCCAACTGCTGAAGTTGCAATCCCCATTAAGATAGAGAAGAAAATAAGAGCTAACATATTTTCACGAGATAGTAACTTCGAGAAGTCAGATACTGTTAAAATACCGACGATTTGATCTGCAACACTAACAGCTTTGCCGGCTTTGTCAGGTTGTGTTAGTTCTAGTACAACACCTTGTGCTGGCGGGAATACTTTCACGACAATAATCATAAAAATAGCAGCTAAAATACTTGTAAATAAGAAAGTCCCAGCCATACTAGACATAATTTTACCGAAACGTTTTAATCCATCCATATTAGCAATAGACGATGCGATGCTAAAGAACACTAGAGGTACAACAATCGTAAACATTAAGTTTAAGAAAATATCACCAAGCGGCTTTAAAGCAACTGCATCGGCACCCATGAAATAACCAATGAAACCACCAATTAGGATAGAAGATAATAAAATAAGTGGAAAGCGATATGCCTTCATAAATATATCCTCCTATCAATTAAAAAATCATACTGAATCATTATAGCGAGTTAGAGTCCTCTTTACTAGGAGAATACGGATAAATGGAATAGCGTGAAAACCAAGAAATTTTTGTTTTTAAGCTCGGCATACAGCAGGAAATCTAGACATATATATTTGTAACCTAGTGGTGGCAAGGGATGCACCATAACTTAGGTTTAGAAAAAGGGGGAGGGAAGCGGAATGAATATTTTGCTTTGCTGTGCAGCGGGAATGTCTTCCAGTTTAATTGTTACAAAGATGGAGAAAGCAGCAGAGGCAAGAGGGATAGAAGTGAAAATCTGGGCAGTATCAGGTTCTGAAGTGAATAGTCATATTGATAAAGCTGATGTCCTTTTACTTGGACCGCAAGTACGTTATTTATTACCGAAAATGAAAGAATTATGTAAGGAGAAAGGGGTACCTGTTGATGTTATTCAATCCGTCCATTACGGACTTTGTAATGGAGAAGCTATCTTGCAAGCAGCTTTGTCAATGAAACCATGAGGAGAGTGGGATAGATGATACGGTTTTTAGAGAAGTATGTGATGCCGGTGGCAGGGAAGGTTGCAGAGCAGAGGCATTTACAAGCAATTCGAGATGGAATTATTTTAACGATGCCTTTCTTAATTATTGGATCGTTTTTCCTCATTATTAGTGCACTGCCGATACCGGGATATAACGAGTTTATGGCAGGTTTGTTTGGTGAGAATTGGCAGAGAGCTTTAGGGTATCCAGTTAGTGCAACTTTTAATATAATGGCTTTAATAGCTGTTTTTGGAATCGCTTACAGGCTTGGCGAGTATTATAAAGTGGATGCTTTAGCATCCGGGGCATTGTCGCTTGTGACGTTTTTACTTGCGACTCCATTTCAAGTTGCATATATTATACCAAGTACAAAAGAGAGTGTACTTGTAGAAGGCGCTATCCCAGCTGCATTAATGGGAAGCCAAGGGTTATTTGTAGCAATGATTATTGCACTTATATCTACTGAACTTTATCGGTTTATTGTACAAAAAAAGATAATTATAAAGATGCCAGAGACAGTTCCACCAGCTGTCACGCGTTCATTTGCGGCACTTGTTCCAGGTTTTATTGTTGTAACAGTTATTTGGATTTTACGCTTAATTATAGAAAATACTTCTTTTGGCAGTATCCATAATATTGTAGGACAAATTTTACAGGAACCACTTAGTGTACTTGGTGCTAGTCTTTGGGGCGCAATAATAGCAGTTATTCTCGTTCATGTTCTTTGGTCGTGTGGAATTCATGGTGCTACTATTGTTGGTGGTGTAATGAGCCCTGTTTGGTTGTCGTTAATGGATCAAAATCGAGTTGCTTTTCAAGCTGGGCAAGATGTACCAAATACCATTACGGCACAGTTTTTTGACTTATGGATTTATATGGGCGGTTCTGGTGCAACGCTGGCTCTAGTTGTCGGAATGTTACTATTTGCACGAAGTCAACAATTAAAAAGTTTAGGGAGATTGTCAATCGCGCCTGGTATATTTAATATTAATGAGATGGTAACTTTTGGTATGCCAATTGTAATGAACCCAATTTTATTAATTCCATTTATATTGGTTCCAGTTGTGTTAACAATTGTTTCTTACTTTGCAATGGAATGGGGATGGGTCGCACGTCCGAGTGGGGCGGCTGTACCTTGGACGACACCTATTCTTTTCAGTGGATATTTAGGATCGGGTGGGAAAATTTCAGGTGTTGTTTTACAACTCGTCAACTTTGCGCTTGCATTCTTCATTTATTTACCGTTCTTAAAAATATGGGATAAACAAAAAGTAGCAGAAGAAAAGGGGGAGTAAAGAAGTAAAATGGATACGATAGAGACGAAAGCTTTTCATTTAATTTTGCATGGAGGAAACGCGAGAAGTTGTTCAATGGAAGCAATTGATTGTGCGAAGCGTGGGGAGTTTACAGAAGCAGAAGCTAAATTACAAGAAGCGCTAGAGGAATTAAAAGAGGCGCACCGTGTACAAACGGAGCTTATACAGAAAGAGGCTGGTGGCGAAAAGACCGAAGTTACTCTTTTAATGGTACACGCGCAAGATCATTTAATGAATGCAATTACAGTGAAAGAATTAGCAAGTGAGTTTGTAGAGTTATATAGGAAGATGTCGGTGGATGAATGAACCTTGCTTATGCAAGGTTTTTTTATCCCGCATTAACGGGCAGTAAAACTCCCACCTCAAAATGTGGCTGGAGCAAGGAAGTTAGGAGGGAGCTTAACTGTCCGTAAAGGCCCGATTGGTTCAACTAATAATTAGTGGGAGATGAACAAAACCCCCACTAATTAAAGTTTCACTTTATGTATATGCCTGTACCATCAGTGGAATGTTCATCCCACTGATGGTATTTACAATCATCCTTTTTCCGGATGAGTAAGGGTTATAATTAATCGGCAGTAACAATTTCTCCTATACCACGAATTAATCTTTTTATATGCATCCGCTCCGGTTTTAATATATTTACGATATAATCAATCGCAATTTGTGGTTCAACGGTTGTACCGCAAGTATAACAGTCAATAGCTGCAAAATTTTGTTCCGGGTAAGTGTGAATGGAAAGATGGCTTTCTGATAATAACACTAATACAGTAACACCATATGGCTGGAATTCTTTTTTACTTACGTTTAAAACATGGGCACCAGAGCAATCTGCAGCTGTAACTAAATGATATTCTAAAAAGTGCGTATCATCTAGTAGAGAAAAATCTACTCCCCATAAATCTACTATTATATGCTTGCCAAAAGTAGAATATTCCATAGGCAACACTCCTTACTATAATATCGTCAAAACTTCATTTCCTGTTTGTAGCATTGATGTAGGATAAGGTTCGATTCTGAATTTAAAAGAGCGAGGTTGCGTTGTTCTAGATGTTCTTCTTTAAATTGAAATAAAGGGAAAAGAAGAGCAGGCAAGGTTCGAGGAGTTGGTACTACATATAATTGTTCAATTTGATCTAGTACATAGGCAGAATTAGCAGCGATATGAAATCCCCAGTCAGTTCCAAAAGAAGGAACGATTGTATGATAACTTTTCACAGTTAGTCCAGCATGTTCAATTGTATTACCGATGCTCCAGTATACTAGAGGTGCATCAGCAGGTGAATTAGATTGGCAGACGAATGCGCCATCTTCTGTTAAGAATGTAGCTATACAAGCAAAAAGTTCGCTTGTATATAAAGTACTTAACAACTCTGTCGCTGGGTCTGGGAAATCAATAATGATTACATCGTATAAAGAGGAAGGAGAGCTTAAAAACTCTTTTGCATCGCATACGTGTGTATTTACACGATTATCAAAAAATGCACTTTTGTTTAAAGAAACTAATTCTGGAACATTACGAGCCATATCAATCATCGATCCATCTAAGTCAACAAGGTCTACATGTAGTACAGTTTCATATTTTAAAACTTCTCGCAGGGCAAGACCATCGCCACCGCCTAATATGAGAACACGTTTTGGATCAATTACTTTTGACATAATTGGATGTACAAGTGCTTCATGATAAATTTGCTCATCGACGGAGCTGAATTGTAGTTGCTTGTCCAAGTATAAGCGAATATCGTTTACTTGGACTAAATTAATATTTTGATAATTACTCTTTTCTTTAAATAAATTTGTATGTTCACCAGCTTGTATTTCCTTTAGAGAAATTTCATCCCACACATCTAAGTTGTGTGAATCTGTGGGTACTATAATTACATTTTCTGATTGTACTTGTTTATCCTGTTCATCTTGTTTGTCTTGTGTATCGTGCTTGTCCTGCTGTTCTAGTTCAAATTTGTCAGAGTCTACTTCAGAACGCTTGTCTTTTTTATAGCTTTTTATTCTATAAATCTTTATTTTGCTTTGTTTTCTATGTTTTGGCATAGGAATCTCCTTTCGAATTGTGTTATTTTACTCTATTCTATGTAATCTAGTAGAATTTGCTTGGACAATAGATAGAAGAGTGTGTTCAAGAGCATGTTGTTTTTTTACTAGATTCTACGATGAAAGATTTTTTTAGTGTTTTTTTATGTTAAGCATAACTAGACAACTAAACACTAATCTATTTTCATACAGTTATGTGTTAAAAGCGTGTTGTTTTATAACACACTGTGTGTTTTTTGAGTAACACACTAATTGAAAGCGTTAACACACAAAGAAAACAGTCGAAAAAGTGCTGATTTTAGTGGTTTTAAAAAGTTGGCACGCTAATTGCATTAATAAATAGCGTAAAGAAAAATAAATAAAACATAAATTTTTTATACTACACAAGGGGGATTTTCAAATGAATATTTTATTATGTTGCTCAGCAGGGATGTCTACAAGTTTACTAGTTACAAAAATGGAAGCGGCTGCAAAAGCTCGCGGTCTAGAAGGCAAGATTTGGGCTGTATCTGGGGATGCAGTAAAAACGAATATCGATCAAGCAGATGTATTATTACTAGGACCACAAGTTCGTTACATGCTCTCTTCAATGAAAACGCTTGCTGACGAGAGAAACGTTGGAATCGACGTTATCAATCCAATGCACTACGGCATGATGAATGGAGAAGCAGTTTTAGATCACGCATTAACACTTAAAAAATAATTAGGGGGGAAGTAAAATGCAAAAGTTTATTGCATTTATGGAGAAGTACATGGTTCCGATTGCTGGTAAAATCGGATCGCAACGTCACTTAGCTGCGATCCGAGATGGATTTATTGCAGTTATGCCACTTATTTTAGTTGGTTCGATGGCAGTACTAGTTAATGGTTTACCAATTCCAGCATTCCAAAATTTTATGAAAGATTTATTCGGTGAAACTTGGACACAAATTGGTGCTGGTATGTGGACAGGGTCCTTCGGGGTATTAGCTCTGATGGTGGCGGTTACCATAAGTTATAACTTAGCAAAATCTTACGGTGTTGATGGATTGTCAGCAGGTATTATTTCGTTTGGTGCATTAATTATTCTTACACCAACAACACCAAAAGAAGCTGGAATAAATATGCTTTGGACAGGCGCACAGGGGTTGTTCGTTTCACTTATTGTCTCCATACTCGTAACGGAGATATTCCGCTTCTTTGTTCAAAGAAACATTACAATTAAAATGCCTGACGGTGTACCACCAGCAGTAATGAAATCTTTCGCTGCTTTAGTTCCAGCATTTGTGATTTTAACAGGTATTGCAAGTATTCAATTAGCAGTAAAACTAGCAGGTACAAGTGTTCATGAGTATATCTTTAATACATTACAAGTTCCATTACAAGGTTTAGCGGGTACGTTACCAAGTGCAATCTTTATTGCGTTATTAGTACATGTACTTTGGTTCTTCGGTTTACATGGTCCAAATATTGTTGGTGGTATTATTGAGCCACTTTATTTACCAGCATTAGAGAAAAATATTAAGTTATTCCAAGATGGTACATCTGCATTTGATGTTCCAAACATTATTACAAAACCATTCTTTGATACTTTCGTATATCTTGGTGGTTCTGGTGCAACATTAGCGTTTTTAGTAGTTGTATTAATTGTAGCGAAAAGTGCACAATTACGCGGTGTATCTCGTCTATCAATTGGACCTGGTGCATTTAACATTAACGAACCAGTAATCTTTGGTACACCAATCGTATTAAATCCAATTTTATTCATCCCGTTCGTATTAACACCTGTTGTGTTAGTTATTACATCTTATACAGCAATTTACTTAGGATGGGTACCAAAAACAGTAGCGATGGTTCCATGGAACGTTCCACCAATTATTAGTGGGTATCTTGTAACAGGTTTACATCCTTCTGGTGCGATTTTACAATTATTCAACTTTGTTGTTGCAATGGCGATTTACTTCCCATTCGTTGTCGCATGCGATCGTTCAGTTATCCGTACTGAGAAAGCAGCACAAGAAAATAACAACTCTGTACCTATGTAACATAGTAATTGTTCTCATAGACAACGATACCTGTGAGAACAATTACCTTTATATCATGTTCAAAAAGATGAAAAACATCTATATGAACACTAAACTATCATTAATAAATTCATACTTTAATAGACATGTTCAAACTGAAGGGGTATTTAAATCGGTTGAACCTTATAGAGAGGGCGGTAATTATGATGACTACAGCAGAACAAATTCCATTCCAATTGATTTTAAATAGTGGTAACGCACGAAGCTTTGCGATGGAGGCACTTCAATTTGCCAAACAGGGGAAAATGGTAGAAGCAGATGAAGCGATGGTAAAGGCGAAAGAAGCGATTAATGAAGCGCATCATTTCCAAACAGAGCTCATACAATCAGAAGCAAGAGGAGAAAAAACAGAGGTTAGTGTTCTTTTAATTCACGCACAAGATCATTTAATGAATGCGATTACAGTGAAAGAATTAGCAGCAGAGTTTATCGATCTTTATAAAAAGCTTGAAGCGAAAGGGGAATAAAGCATGACTGGAATTAAAATTGCTACAATCGGCGGTGGATCTAGTTATACACCAGAGTTAATTGAAGGATTTATTAAACGTTATGATGAGCTTCCTGTTCGTGAAATTTGGTTAGTAGATATTGAGGCAGGAAAAGAAAAGTTAGAAATCGTTGGTAACTTAGCGAAACGTATGGTGAAAAAATCTGGTTTACCAATCGAGGTATATTTAACACTTGATCGCCGTGAGGCATTAAAAGATGCAGACTTCGTAACAACACAACTTCGCGTTGGTTTATTAGAAGCACGTGCAAAAGATGAAGCAATCCCATTAAAATATGATGTAATCGGTCAGGAAACGAATGGTCCTGGTGGTTTATTCAAAGCACTGAGAACGATTCCTGTTATTTTAGATATTTGTAAAGATATGGAGGAGCTTTGTCCGAATGCATGGCTAATTAACTTTGCGAACCCAGCTGGTATGGTAACAGAAGCTGTCCTTCGTTATACAAATATTCAAAGAGTAGTTGGTCTATGTAACGTTCCAATCGGAATCCGCATGGGTCTTGCAAGATTACTTGAAGTAGATGCAAGTCGTGTCCACGTTGATTTTGCAGGTTTAAATCATATGGTATACGGACTAGATGTATACTTAGATGGCGTAAGTGTAATGGATCGTGTGTTAGAGCTTGTAACAGATCCGGAAAAGCAAATTACGATGGAAAATATCGCAGCGCTTAACTGGGAGCCAGACTTTATTCGCGGCCTTCGTGCAATTCCATGTCCTTATCATCGTTATTACTACAAAACACGTGAAATGTTAGAAGAAGAAAAAGAAGCTTCTGTTGAAAAAGGTACACGTGCAGAAGTAGTAAAACAATTAGAAAATGATTTATTTGAGTTATATAAAGACCCGAATTTAGATATTAAACCACCACAATTAGAAAAACGTGGCGGCGCTTATTATAGTGACGCAGCATGTAGCTTAATTACGTCTATTTACAACAATAAAGGTGATATCCAGCCTGTTAATACACGAAACAATGGAACAATTGCAAGCTTACCAGATGATTCTGCTGTTGAAGTGAACTGTATTATTACGAAAGAAGGTCCAAAACCAATTGCGGTCGGAGATCTTCCAGTACCAGTTCGCGGTTTAGTACAGCAAATTAAATCATTTGAGCGCACAACAATTGAAGCTGCTGTTACAGGTGATTATCATAAAGCGCTGCTTGCTATGACAATTAACCCACTTGTACCATCAGATACAGTTGCAAAACAAATTTTAGATGAAATGTTGGAAGCACATAAAGAATATCTTCCGCAGTTCTTCAAAAAGGTAGAGAAGTAAAAGCGGCGCTATTTAGCCCGCTTTTTTTATTCTATCCCACTTTAATGGGCAGTAAGACCACTACCTCAAAATTCAGCGAAAACAAAGAAATTAGGTGGGGGATCAACTGCCCATAAAAGTCCGATTGGTTCAACTAATAATCAGTGGGGGGGAGAAACCCCCCCACTGATTAAAGTTTCACTTTATTAGGAGGTATTACGATGATTAAGTTAATTGTAAACGCAGATGATTTCGGTCTTACAGAAGGTACAAATTACGGCATTATTGATGGGCATATAAACGGACTTGTAAATTCAACGACGATGATGATGAATATGCCAGGAACAGAGCATGCGGTACGCTTAGCCAAAGAGTATGAAACGCTAGGAGTAGGAGTACATCTTGTATTAACGGCAGGAGAACCACTTCTTGGAGACGTACCATCACTTGTAAGTAGCGATGGATTGTTTCATAAACAAGGTGTCGTAAGGGAAGGAAATATAAATCCAGAAGAAGTTGAGAGAGAGTGGACTGCTCAAATTGAGAAATTCCTATCTTACGGATTAACACCAACTCATTTAGATAGTCATCATCATGTGCATGGTTTACCGATTTTACATGATGTTCTTGAGAGATTAGCGGCTACATATAATGTTCCGATTCGTCGTTGTGAGGAAGATAGAGCGGTGCGCCCATTTTCTGATGTGTTTTACAGTGACTTTTATGCGGATGGTGTGACGGAAGATTACTTTGTGAAGTTAAAAGAAAGAGTACAAGGTGAACAAACGGTAGAAATTATGGTTCATCCAGCTTATATTGATCCAGAGCTTGTGAAGCGTTCTTCTTACGTAATGGATCGTGTGAAGGAATTGCGTATTTTAACAGAGAGCGAATTACCAGAAGGAATAGAGCTTGTGAAGTTTTAATAGAAAAACGACGGCTACATCATGCCGTCGTTTTTTATTTATAAAATGGATAGAGCATATCCGCCAAATGCCCCGAGTATAACGATAACCCAAGGTGGTGTTTTCCAAAAAGTGAGCAAGCAAAATAGAAGAGATGCAAAAACAAAATCTACAGCGTTCATAATTGTGCTTGTCCAAATAGGATCATAAAAAGCTGCTAGTAAAATACCGACAACAGCTGCATTGACTCCAAGTAGTGCGCCTTGTATGAATGATATTTTTCTCACGCTGTTCCAAAATGGTAAAACACCAATAACGAGTAAGAAAGCAGGGAAGAAAATTGCAATTGTTGCGAGTAATGCCCCAAGCGTCCCGTTTAACACTGCTCCTATATAAGAGGCGAATGTAAACAGTGGTCCTGGTACTGCTTGTGTTAATCCGTATCCAGCTAGGAACTGTTCTTTCGTCATCATTCCGTTTTGTACGAACTCACCTTCAAGAAGAGGCAGCACGACATGTCCTCCTCCAAATACAAGTGCGCCAGAGCGATAGAAACTATCAAATAAAGCGATGTAATAAGAGAACGGTCTTAATATTGGTAGCAGTAGTAATAGTCCAAAGAATAAGACGAGACAAGAAACTGCTATCTTTTTTGAAATAGGTACTTTTATATGTTGAGATTGGCTAATTGGTTGGTTGCGATATAAAAACCAGCCGATAAAGCCACATATTATGATGAGGGTGACTTGTGTCCAACTACTTGGCCATAATAAGGCGATTGCGGCAGTTACAATCGCAATCGTTGCACGATTGCGATCTGGAGTTAACTTCCGCGCCATTCCCCATATGGCATGAGCGACAATAGCGACTGCTACAAGTTTTAGTCCATGAATCCAGCCAGCACTTCCAAGATCGAACTGATTAAGGAATGAGGCGAAGAAAACCAAAACAAGCACAGACGGTAAAGTGAATCCAATCCATGAAATAATAGCTCCTAATAGCCCGCCCCGTAATAATCCAACCCCCATACCGACTTGACTGCTGGCAGGACCGGGAAGGAATTGACATAGTGCTACTAAATCTCCATAGCTTCGTTCATCCATCCATTTTCTTTTTTGCACGTATTCGTGGTGGAAATAGCCGAGATGAGCGACAGGACCGCCGAATGAAGTAAGTCCTAATTTAAATGAGACGAGAAAAATCTCTAATAATGTATGAAAAGTGTATTTGTTAGTTTTCAATGGAACCTCCTATAATGTTTTTCTATGTGCATTATACAAGAGACTTTCAATCTACAGGAACAATTACAATGTAAAGATTTTGTGAATCTTTTCTTTGTAATTAAAATTGAAAAAGTCATAAATGATTATGTCTAAACCATAAAGTAGTAGAAGTAGTGCTGGGAAATTTATATAAGGAGAATGCCTTATGACAACACATTTCTTTGCCAGGTTAACAGGTAAGAGGGAAGTGCCTCCTGTAAATACAGAAGCTTTTGGGGTAGCAGAGTTTATTTTTAGTGATGATTTAACGAAATTGCATTACAGAGTAATACTAAAAAATATAGAAAAGGTTACATCGTGTCAAATTCATTTAGGGAAGTCTACTCAAATTGGTCCTGTTGTTTTATATTTGTATGGTCCACTAGAGCAAGGGATTAGCTTGAACGAGGGAAGCATTACTGGTGTAGTGAATGTGGAGGATTTTGAGGGACCTTTACAAGGGAAATCATTTGTACATTTACTTCAAGAAATTATTCAAGCAAATGTATATGTTAATGTTCATACGAAATCACAAAAAAGAGGAGAAATAAGAGGGCGAGTTAGAAAAGTAAAGAAATAGAGGAAAAGGCTGTCCATATGTTGGAACAGCCTTTTCTTCTTAATATAAGGTGCTAGTTTTAGTGATTATTGTCGGTAAAGCGATATATTTTGAAAATCGCTGATATAACTCGCGTTACGGTTGATATTTTTAAAAACTGCCTCGATTAATTTTTCGCAGGCTGATTTTTAATAAAGAAGTCCATAACGTAAAATACTTCGTCATCAGGTATTTGTATTTCAAATGTATTTTCAATTGGTTGCAATGCTTTTTTTACTTTCATATACATCCAGTATTCATCTTGTCTTCTTTTCTCTTTATCAGGGTGAGGAAGAAGGCTTTCTCCTTTTTGAAGACGGTCAACCATACAGCTCATATGCAGAATAACACCCATTAAGCTATCAGGAGTTAGCTGTAAGGAAATTAATTCTTGAATTGTATTTAATGCGTAACGAATTGTTTTGATAAGTAATGCCCCATCGTTACGCTGCATTTGTTGTTCAAGAATATCCGCCATTTTTGCATATGTTTCTTCATACGTAATTAATTCTTGAATGGGCTGAATCGCTGTGTAGTTTACGATGTCTTGGAAATGATATGTTAAGCACGGCACTTGCACATCGAAATTCGTGACGATACAAATGATGTTACGCTCTTTTTTTATGTTCTCGATCATTTTCGTTAAATCTTTTTCATGGACGATACTAATCGGAATAATTTCAATTAAGTCTTTATCAAATCGTAAATAGTTCTCTAACATTTTTTGAATAGCTAAAGCACTTCCTTCACCAGTTAAACAAGCTGTTAAAATAACAGATTTCATTGGAGAGAGAGGTTTTTTCTTTTCTTCTTGTACGTTTAAGTAAAATGGTGTTAAATTTTTTACTGTTTCATACAGCGCATCTAATGAATAACCGAGCTGAGCTTTTCGAGCTGCTTCTAGTGCATGTGGTGTGCTCGTCATCGAGAGAACACGTACAGGGATTTTGAACTCCGTTTCTAATATGTCACCGATATAAGCAAGTGACCCCATATCGACAAGTAAGAGAAGCCCATTTACATTTTGTAGTGTTTTCATATACACTTTCACACGTTCCAAGAAATCTTTCGGTGATTCGTGTAACGGCATATCAATACCGGTTACTTCCTCAATGCCGAGAAGTTCGTTTGCAACGTTTGCCATTTCAGTTGCGATGCCATTACCGTGTGCTAATATTAATACTTTTACTTCTGTTTGTGAGGCAGGAATTGGATCAACAACGAAGAACATTGTTAAAAAGCCAGCTTCATCAATAGGCATTGTTATTTGTAATTCTTCTTCCAGTAGTTGAATGCATTGCATAGCTACGGAAAAAGCTTCTTTATATTTCGTACGAATTTGATTTAATTGCGGGTGATGTATTTGTTTTCCGCTTTGTAAACGTTGTAGAGTTGTCTGTACATGTAAACTTAAAGCGAGAAATACTTTTTCATCAAACGTCTTAGATAAATGCTTTTCAGCAAGTTCCGCTATTTTTTCACATATGGAAACGATATTACGATCCACAATTTTAAAAACATTTTCATGGCTTGTTTTTTTGGATATTTGGTTAAAATATTGTACGAAAAAGCTTTGAACATCATTTTCTATTAGTAATTCTAATTCTTCCTCTTCAATACCACGGGCTTGAAGTTCTTCGTATTTATAGTCAATATAATCGTAAATAGAAGAGCGTTTTTCATCTTCTGTTTTATGATTACTCCAACCTTCCTCACCTGTAAATACAAATGTTTCATTTGGTATTTGGTATAAGTGACGGCTCTTCCTTTCAATGAACAACCCTTCTTTCATATACCAAGGTAAATCTGTACTTGAAACATAGACAGAATCACGTTTCTTTGTGACCAAATCAGAATAGGCTTTCGCACAGGCAATTTGAACATCTGTTTTTAATTGACCAATGTTATTGGGACAATTATAAAAGACGAAAGCACGCATTGCATTTGGGCTAACGTGAATGTCTTTTCGCAGACGAATTGCTTCATTTGTGAAAAATAGCTGTAGTAAAGCAAAGCGCTCTTTATGTGTACGCTCACGAAGTGGTGGCAGCGTAACAGTCATCGGTA
This sequence comes from Bacillus sp. AY2-1, assembly GCF_008368965.1. Taxonomy (NCBI): domain Bacteria; kingdom Bacillati; phylum Bacillota; class Bacilli; order Caryophanales; family Bacillaceae; genus Bacillus; species Bacillus sp. AY2-1. The sequence continues at coordinate 229,759 of NZ_QPEL01000017.1, forward strand.
TACGTCTTGTAAATGTTTTTAATAAAAATGAATTTGGTTCTTCTGTTGTTGCAGTAATGATTAATACTTGTGCTTTACGTTCGTTCTCTGTTTCTCCAAGGCGGCGGTACACTCCGCGGTCAATAAAGGTGAAAAGCATTTCTTGTCCCTCTGGAGGTAGGCGATGTACTTCATCTAAGAAAAGAATTCCTTCATGTGCTTTTTCAATTAATCCTTTTTGATCACTTGCTCCTGTGTAAGCTCCTTTTTTAATCCCAAATAATTGCCCGAGTAGTAGCTGTGGATTATTTGCGTAATCAGCACAGTTAAAGACGATAAATGGTGCATTTTTAGGAAGCTGTTCAACTTCAATTGCATATTCGTGCATTAAAGAAGCAAACATAGACTTTCCGACCCCTGTTTCTCCCAGTAGTAAAGTATGCATACCGTTTGGAGGATAGAGCATAGAAGCTTTCGCTTTTTCAATTGCGATTTTAAGGCTCGTATTTTCAATTGCAAATGTATCTAATGAAGTTACTTCTTTTGAATGCGTTTCCAACGAAGTGTTCGTTTCTATGTAAAAACGAACAGGTCGCGTATTTGTTTTTAATAAACGTTTATCTTTTACAAGTTTGTTTAAGTCGCTACTTACATTGGCGCGATCTAGTTGCAACAGGGTAGCTAGTTCTGATGCGGTTACACCTTCTGTATAATTGCCTTCTTGTATTGCGTTAAAAATGAGATCTATTCGTTTCATTTCTATTCACCTCGAAACTTCATCACTATTTAAAATTTTACACAAAAACGGGAAGGGTGGGAAGAGAAAAATAAAACAGCTTTAGCACATAGGCACTAAAGCTGTTACAATCTTGTGTCTTTCCAAAAATTTACCTTGAGATGAGAAGAAGGATTATAGGGAAGAAGTTTGTATCCTTGTGACTGTAAATAATCAATTACTTTTGGCAGTATTTGTACGGTTACACTCGAATCATGCATTAAAATGACTTCTACTTGTTCATCACTTTGATTACGTACTCTTTCGAGTATGGCAGAAGGATTGTCATAGCTTTTCCAGTCGTATGTATCGATTGTCCAATCCCACATTTTATACTGGGCCGATACAAGTGCGTCACGGTAATTCTTTTTTAAGTAAGGCATACTACCATATGGAACGCGAACGAGATGTGTATTTAATTTCGTAACTTGCTGGACAATGCTTTGTGTTTGCTCCATTTCTGCAATTAAAGTGGAAGGGTCACCAGTGTAAAGGCGTTTTACATCATGTGACATGCTGTGGAGACCGATATAATGTCCTTCTTTAATTAATCTTTGCATCGTTTTTGTGTAATGTGGCACTTTTCCGCCAATAACAAAGAAAGTTGCTTTTCCGTTCTTTTCTTTTAAGATGTTTAAAATTTGTGTAGTATATTTGTTTGGCCCGTCATCAAATGTTAAGTACGCAATTTTTTGTGTAGGAGAGGTCGTTTCAGTATTTGGATGATATTCAGCAGGAATAACAGTTGTTGCTTCAGTATTAGATGATGCGTACATAGTAATGGTTAAAAATAAAATAATACATTGCAATACTCGCTTGATCATAACATTCACCCTCAGTTTGACAATCAAGATGTAAAAAGAAAACTTGATACGTTTCTTATTATGTATATCTTTCTCCAATAGAGGAACTCTCAAACAATCTATATTTTGGAAATGTAAAATAATGAATAAAAAAATAGCATCCTCTTATAAGAAAGAGGGTGCTATTTGAATATTTCATAATGGTAAAGGCTATACTACAATTAGTCTTCGCGTTTTTTCACTTTTTTATAAAAGGAAATAAGTGGTTTGTAACGTTCATGTACAAGCCCGATTATTTCAGCAATGATTTCTGTGAAGAAAATCAAAGCGAAAAGAAGAATAATGGATAACCATAACGTTGCACTAGTGAAAATAATGGCATTTACACTAAAGAAAATACCGAATGCGTATATTATTAGTACCGTTTTGCGATGAGAGAATCCCATTGCAAGTAAGCGGTGATGTAAATGCGATTTATCTGGTGCTGAAATAGGTTTTTTATTTACGATACGACGGATGATTGCAAATATCGTATCAAATATAGGTACACCTAAAATGATAATTGGAACAATAAAACTGAATAACGTTACACTTTTGTATAATCCAAGTAACGATATAACAGAAATACAGTATCCTAAAAATAGTGCTCCTGTATCTCCCATGAAAATTTTTGCTGGATGGAAGTTGTAGAATAAAAATCCAATTGTACTTGCTAATATAATTAATGCGAGTGGCAAGATAATCGCTGTTCCAGTACCCCATGGGCTAGTGAAGGCCATATATGCTAGCGTTGCAAGTACGATAGATGAAATCCCAGCAGATAATCCATCTAAGCCGTCAATTAAGTTGATTGCATTCGTAATACCTACAAGCCAAAATACTGTAATTGGATAAGCAAGCCATCCAAGTTCAGTATCCCCAAGGAATGGGATATATAATACTTGCACTAATAATCCACTTTTTACAATCATAATGGCAACTAACAGTTGTCCACCGAATTTTACTCTCGCAGATAACTCGTACATATCATCTAAAATTCCGATGATTACAATGATAATCGCACCTAGCGTTATCGATAACATTCTTTGCTCATATAAGCCGCCGACAACAAATCCTACAGCTACACCGATAAAGATTGCTAAACCGCCAAGACGTGGCATAATCTTTTGGTGCACTTTACGTGCGTTTGGCTTATCTGTCGCTCCTATTTTAAAAGCTAATTTAATAACTAAAGGAGTAACGACGAGTACAGTGATGAAAGATGCCAAAATGGCATAAATCACTTGTGAGTCCATTAATACCCCACCCTTTATAGTCTAACGTAATTTTTTTTTTGAAAATATATTTATCTGAAAATTATGATGTTTATTTACAGGCTCATAACATATGGTATCACAAAAAGATTAGAATTCAATCTTTTTTTCTTTTTACGGTTAATGGAAGCGGATAGAATATATGACAATTGTATATAGAATATTGAATCATATAAGAAGGTTAATCGTACTGGACTTTGGAATATGACATTTCCTCTTTTTCTTCGATAGTGAATACTTTTAGTTCAGTATTATAAGTGTTACACGTAGAAATGAGTAAGTCTCGTGTTAAAATGTGGGAATTTATCTGGAGTGAGCTGGTAACTGGATTCCCAATGATTAAGTTTCACTTTATATTATAGTGCATTTAATTTTACAAAAACTTTAAAAAGAATGAGGGAAGTAATTCATATAATGAAAAAGGAAAAGAGTTTTCTCATTTTTAATGTGAGAGGGGGAAGCACAGGGAGAATTCTATATTTCATATCTTTTCTATTGTATATTCCTGTGCGAAAAGGAAATGAAAATTACGATAGTAGGTACTGGATATGTTGGGTTGATTACAGGAGTAGGATTGGCAAAGTTGGGGCATTCAGTTACATGTTTTGATATAGATGATGAGAAAATTGAACGGATAAAACAAGGGGATTTACCTATTTATGAGGTTAGATTACATGAATTAATAAATCATGCATATGAGAATAATGCTTTAACTTTCACATCAAATAAAGAAGAGGCGTTTGAGGATGTAGAGTTTATATTTATTGCAGTTGGAACACCACCTTTATTAGATGGGACGGCGGATTTAACGTATATTCAGAGTGCTTGTAATGATATTGGAGTATATGCGACGAACGATATTATTGTTGTTACGAAAAGTACAGTTCCAGTAGGTACAAATGATGTAATGAAAGGATGGATTGAGGAGGAGTTAAAGGGGAGATATACATTACATATCGTATCGAATCCAGAGTTTTTGCGTGAAGGTTCAGGTATTTATGATTTCTTTCATGGAGATCGTATTGTAATTGGAGCAGATAGTGAGGAAGTAGCAAGAAGAGTAGAGAGTTTGTATAGCAAATTACGCTTAGAAACGTATGTTACAGATATTAAAAGTGCAGAGATGATTAAATACGCGTCGAATGCCTTTTTAGCTACAAAGATTAGTTTCATTAATGAAATTTCAAATATATGTGAGAAGGTAGGCGCAAATGTATTGGATGTTGCTAAAGGGATGGGAATGGATAAGAGGATCGGTGCATCTTTTTTAAATGCGGGTATTGGATACGGGGGATCATGTTTTCCAAAAGATACGAAAGCGCTGGTGCAAATTGCGGGAAATGTTGCTCATGATTTTCGTTTGTTAAAAGCGGTTATTGAAGTAAATAATAAGCAACAACTGCTATTGATTGAAAAAGCGAAAAAAGTCATGAACATGAATAAAAAGCGGATTGCAGTTCTTGGCGCATCCTTTAAACCGAATACGGATGATATTAGAGAGGCATCATCTCTTATTATAATAGAAGCATTAATTAATATAGGTGCAGATATTGTTCTTTACGACCCAAAAGCAATTCAATATGTGAAAAATATATTTGGAGATGCTATACAATATAGTAGATGTATAGATGAATCGATTAGAGATGCGAGTGCGGTTTTTATCGTAACAGAATGGGAAGATATTCAAACTTATCCGTTAGAAAAGTACGTACAACTTATGAGGGAGCCTATTTTATTTGATGGGAGAAATTGTTATACTGATGAAGATGTTAAGAAACAAAAGATAGATTATTACTCGGTGGGAAGAAAAAGTATTTGTAATAGAAAAGTTTCTGTTATGCGTTAAAAAGGGATGTACTCATACATATTTTTATATGTCATAATAGAAGCTGTAATTAGTGAAAGAAAAGAGGCAATCACATGACTGAACGTTTAAAAGTAATGACAATTTTCGGGACACGTCCAGAAGCAATTAAAATGGCACCTCTTGTATTAGAGTTGCAAAAACACCCAGAAAAAATTGAATCGATTGTGACTGTAACAGCACAACATCGCCAAATGTTAGACCAAGTATTAAGTATCTTTGGAATTACGCCAGATTTCGATTTAAATATCATGAAAGACCGCCAAACTTTAATTGATGTTACAACGCGTGGCTTAGAAGGTTTGGATAAAGTAATGAAAGAAGCGAAGCCGGATATTGTACTTGTACATGGTGATACAACAACAACATTTATTGCAAGCTTAGCTGCTTTTTATAATCAAATTCCAGTAGGTCATGTTGAGGCGGGCCTTCGTACGTGGGATAAGTATTCTCCATACCCAGAAGAGATGAATCGTCAATTAACAGGTGTAATGGCGGATCTTCATTTCTCACCAACAGCAAAATCAGCAACGAACTTACAGAAGGAAAATAAAGATGAGTCACGTATTTTCATCACAGGAAATACAGCGATTGACGCGCTACAAACGACTGTAAAAGAAACATATAGTCATCCTGTACTAGAGAAACTTGGAAATGATCGTCTTGTACTTATGACAGCTCACCGTCGTGAAAACTTAGGTGAACCGATGCGTAATATGTTCCGTGCAATTAAGCGTCTTGTTGATAAGCATGAAGATGTACAAGTTGTGTACCCTGTTCATATGAACCCTGTTGTTCGTGAAATAGCAAATGAAATTTTAGGTGAACATAACCGTATTCATTTAATTGAGCCGCTAGATGTAATTGATTTCCACAATGTTGCAGCTCGTTCATACTTAATGTTAACTGATTCTGGTGGTGTACAAGAAGAAGCTCCATCACTTGGGGTACCAGTTCTTGTTCTTCGTGATACAACAGAGCGCCCTGAAGGTATTGAAGCAGGTACGCTGAAATTAGCAGGAACAGACGAAGAGACAATCTTTGGTCTTGCTGATGAGTTGTTATCAGATAAAGAAGCTCATGATAAGATGGCGAAAGCATCTAATCCTTACGGTGATGGTCGTGCATCAGAGCGTATTGTAGAAGCAATTTTACAACACTTTAATAAGTAAATAAAAAAGGCCCAATCGGATAGATTGGGCCTTTTTGTTATGGCTGATTGCGCATAATCCACTCTGCATGAGCATTTGTAGAAGGTGGCGGATCAGTTGGTGTTTTATTTTGGTTTGTTTCTTTTTTTGTTTGTTCGTTAGAACTTGAATTTGAATCAGGATTTGAGTTGTTTTTTGTAGTTGGATTTTTTGCTTTTTCTCCTAATTCTTTTTCAATTTCGTTACGCACCGTTTCTACACTGATTGGATCTGGAAGGAAGTAATAAATACCGCCTATCTTTTTGTCTTCGCCTTCAAGCTTTAACGTTTGCATTGTAGAAGGATCAAATCCAGAAATTTTATTGTAAAGAGCAAGTCCGTCTGAAATAGGAATGTCGGTTTTTATATATTTTCCAACGACAGCCGTTAAATCTTTAATTTTAAATACAGTAGATGTGGAGTTTAGTTTATGAGCAACAGCGGCCAGTAATTGTCTTTGTCTAGCAGCTCGACCATAATCGCCATTTGGATCTTGCTTTCGCATACGGACGTAAGCAAGTGCTTCTTCACCGTTTAAGTTTTGCTGTCCTTGCTTAAATTGAATTTTTTTGTAGTAATCCACGTCAGAGCGCTCCCAGAAATCGAAGGGTACGTCAACAGTAACACCGCCAACAGCATCAACGATACCTTTAAAGCCTTGGAAATCAATTTTAAGATAATGGTCTACAGGAACTTTTAGAAAGCCTTCGACAGTTTTGATTGCCATTTCTTCTCCGCCGTAAGCATGGGCAGCGTTAATTTTGTCTTCTTTATTTTTACCAACAATTGTAACTCGAGAATCACGAGGAATACTCATAAGTGAAATCTTTTGCGTTTTCGGGTTGACTGTTGCAAACATTAATGAGTCTGTACGACCATTTTGACCGTCTGTCGCATAATCTTCTATACCCATAATGAGAATTGTAAAAGGTTCCTTTGTAATTTCTACATCTTTGTTTCTTAAATCCGATTTTTCACGAGTAAAACCACTATACATCCCCATAAGAGAAGAGTAAGAATTTAACACATAAACTCCTATACTGCCAAATAAAAATGCGAAAATAAGGAAGAAGAAAAGTTTCCTTCTTCGTTTCTTTTTTATTCTGCTATTTTGGAGATGATAATAACGTTCTTCCATATATAATCTCCTTAGTTCGTTAGTTCATTTGTAGGGAAGTAATTCACTACATTAATCTTTAAAGGTGATAAAAGAGTTATGCTTAGATAACATCTTGTTCTAAGTACAACATATCTCCTTCTGTAATTGTACATTTCCCGTTTGTTAATTCAATCATCCAATCTGTAAAGGCTTGTTTGCCGTCTTCTTCAACATACGTATCAAATGTGACATTTTCTAGATAATGTATATCTTTAATGGCATATTTTGAATTGCGTAATTCATTTTCCACTTTGCCAAGTAATGTGTAATCAATCTCGGTTTGCATCACACGCATTAGTTTTCGCTGGACAACACCGACATGATTAATGCCTTCGCTTGTACACTTTCCATATGCACGAATTAATCCACCTGCGCCAAGTTTAATGCCACCAAAATAGCGTGTTACGACAACAACGGTATCTTTTAGTCCACGTTTTTTAAGTACTTCTAGCATTGGTACGCCAGCTGTACCGCTAGGCTCGCCGTCATCATTTGCTTTTTGAATATGATCTTGTTCGCCAATTAAATAAGCGGAACAATTATGTGTTGCATTCCAATGTTGTTTTTTTATTTTTTGTATAAATTCTTGAGCCTCTTCCTCAGTCGTTGCTCGACTAATATAACAAATAAATCTTGATTTTTGAATGACGATTTCGTGTTCGCCGTAGTCTTTGATTGTTAAATATTGTAATAGCACTTGTATACGCCCCTATCTATCAAAATGACTAGTACTTTCCATTTTAAAAGCGAGCCTTTTTATATTCAAACATTTTTTCTAAATACGTTGAAGTTTTTGGTGATTATTTTATCTTTTTGTTGTAATTTGTCGAGATGGTGAGTATAATTTCAACCGGCATTTCCCTGTATGGATGCACCATTTGTAGTTTTCGTGTAAAATTAGGAAATAAAACTTTTTATAAGGCAGGTACGAAAATGAAAATAGCTATTGTTACTGATAGTACAGCATATATACCGAAGCAAATTCGTGATGAACTCAATATATATATGATTCCATTAAACGTTGTGTTTGGAACAGAATCTTATCAAGAAGAAGCTGAAATTTCAGCAGATGATTTTTATGTGAAAGTACGTGAACAAGAGGAACTTCCAAAAACTTCTCAACCAGCAATCGGAAAGTTTGTTGAGCTATATGAAGAACTAGCTAAAGATTATGATGCAGTTATTAGTATTCACCTATCAAGTGGAATTAGTGGTACATATCAAACATCAACAACAGCTGGACAGATGGTAGAGGGTATTGATGTATATACGTATGACTCTGAAATTAGTTGTGAAGTACAAGGATTTTATGTGCGTGAAGGTGCAAAGTTAGCAAGTGAAGGAAAGAATCCAAAAGAGATTATCGCTCGTTTTGATGAAATGAAGAAAACGATGGACGCCTATTTTGTAGTTGATGATTTACATCATTTGCAACGTGGTGGTCGATTAAATAGCGCGCAAGCTTTCATCGGCAGTCTGTTACAAGTGAAGCCAGTTTTATATTTTAGAGATAAAATCATTATTCCGTTTGAAAAGATTCGTACACGTAAAAAAGCATTAAAACGTATCATTGAAATTTTTGATGAGCAAGCAAGTAAAGGTGTACCTATGGAAGCAGTTATCATTCATGCGCAACGTGAAGAGGAAGCGAATGAATGGAAGAAAGAATTAGAAGCAAAATATCCTCACGTCACAATTCGTACAGGTTATTTTGGAGCTGTAATTGGTACGCACTTAGGTGAAGGTGCATTAGGTCTTGGATGGTATACGAAGTAATAAAGATATAAAAAGCTCTCTTTTTAAGAGGGTTTTTTTACGGGTATGTTACGTTTAGTTGACAAGTTAATATTTGGAAATGGTAAAATGTACGTAAAATAAAATAATGAGGAAAGTTTTATAACTTACTTTTTACAAGAAACTATATTATAATAGAAGAGAGGTGAAACATATGGAGCATAATTCTTGTTTATGTCCAAAGTTTGAGTCAGCTTTTACTTTGCTTAGTAAGAAATGGACTGGCTTAATTATTAAATCTTTGCTTGAAGAGTCGAAACGTTTTAGAGAAATCGCAGATATTATCCCAAATATGAGCGATCGTATGTTGTCAGAGCGTTTGAAGGAATTGGAAAGCGAGGGCATTGTAGTTCGTAATGTTTATCCAGAAGTACCAGTTCGAATCGAGTATGGCTTAACTGACAAGGGAAAAGCGTTAGAAAGTGTTATGGATGAGGTCCAAAATTGGGCTGAGAAATGGATGAAGTAGCATTTCATTTGTATTCGTATATTTAATAAAACGTAAGGGATTCCTTACGTTTTTTCTTTGTTCACAGAAGTGAGAAAAGTATATAAATTTCTACACATACATACAAAAATATACGAATTTTGCGCTAGAGCTACAAATAATATTACATTTGTTTTACAAAAACGTAACATTAGCAAAAAAAATCCCGAATTATGGTATAAATTTTATAGGTTATATACGGAAAAAGAAAAAAGAAAGCGGTGTAAAAAATAAAATGAAAAAGCTAAAAATGGCATCTTGCGCATTAGTTGCAGGGTTAATGTTTTCAGGACTAACACCAAATGTATTTGCAGAAGATAAAATTTCTGACGTGAAATCACAAATTAATACACAAAATGACACTTTACATAAACAACAACAAGAACGTGATGAATTACAAAAACAAATGAATGACTTAAACAAAACAATTCAAGGTTTAGATAAGTCTGTTCAAGAGAATGCTGCAAAACTTGATGAAACAACGAAAAAAGTTTCTGATACTGAGCAATTAATTGAAAAGAAAAATAAAGATATTGCAGAATTACAAACAAAGATTGCAAAACGTGAAGAGTTATTAAGAAAGCGTTTAGTTGCACTTCAAGAACAACCAAATACGAACGTTGTAACAGAAGTTCTTGTAAACTCTAAAAACGTTGCAGATTTAGTTGATCGTTTAACTTCTGTTTCTAAAATTCTTGAGTCTGATGAAGATATCATGAAAACACAGCAAGAAGATCAAGCTAGTGTGAAAAAAGATGTTGCAACGGTAAAAGAGAAACAAAAAGAATTAAAAGAAGCACAAGCTCAAATTGAAACTGCTAAGAAAGAACTTGACGCTGAAAAAGAGAAAAAAGCAACAGCGGTAAACGATTTAAGCGGTAAAATGGATACAGTTGTAACTTCGATGACAAGTACGGAAGGTCAATTGAAAGAGCTTGAGAAACAAGCATTACAATTACAACGCATTGCAGAAGAAGAAGCACAAGCAAAAGCTGCACAAGAAGCTGCTGCTCAAAAACAAGCAGAGCAAGCTGCTAAAGCTGCGCAAGCTCAGCCAGCACAAGCACCTGCAGAGCAAGCTGCACCAGCAAACAATGGTGGACAAGCTCAAAAAGAAGAGCCTAAAAAAGAAGAACCTAAAAAAGAGGAACCAAAAAAAGAAGAGCCTAAGAAAGAAGCACCTAAACAAGAAGAGAAAAAGCCAGCTCAAAATGTGGGTGGCGTAATTGGTAAAGCACAAAGCTATTTAGGTTTACCATATGTTTGGGGAAGTGCATCTCCATCAAACGGTGGTTTTGACTGTAGTGGATTCATTTCTTACATCTTTGGTGTAGGTCGTCAAGACGTTGCAGGTTACTGGAACTCAGTTTCTAAAGTAGGTAGCCCACAACCAGGAGACTTAGTATTCTTCCAAGGTACTTATAAAGCAGGTCCATCTCACATCGGTATTTACGTTGGTAATGGCCAAATGATCCATGCTAGTGATAAAGGAATTGCGTACGGTGACATTAACAGCTCATATAACCAAAAACATTTCTTAGGTTACGGTCGATTCTAGGATTTATAAAAGAATAAAAAACGTGTATAAAGTCGATAGCTTACTATTTTATAAGTAGGTTATCGGCTTTTTTGAGTTTTTACGGGATTTGAAGAAGGGTTTATAGTAGTGCTGGAGGTGATTGTTGATGCTGGCGGGGAAACAGTTGCTATTAGACGAACTTTCTTCAGATTTACAGAGGGAATTAAATGATTTGAAAAGGAAGGGAGAGGTCATATGTGTACAAGGTGTAAAAAAGAAGAATTCTAAATATATGTGCCAACGCTGCGGAAATGTAGATCAGCGGCTATTTGCGTCGTTTTTATGTAGAAGGTGCAGTAAAGTGTGCACATATTGCCGGAAGTGTATAACGATGGGGAGGGTAAGTGAATGTGCTGTACTTGTTCGCGGGATTGCTGAAAGAAAGAGAGAAAAGAAATTAAACTTGTTACAGTGGAACGGGAAGTTGTCTACTGGTCAGAATTTGGCGGCACAAGGTGTTGTAGAGGCTATTAAGCAAAAAGAATCATTTTTTATTTGGGCTGTATGCGGGGCTGGGAAAACAGAGATGTTGTTTTACGGTATTAACGAAGCGCTTCAAAAAGGAGAAAGAGTTTGTATCGCAACGCCGAGAACGGATGTTGTTCTGGAATTAGCACCGAGATTACAAGAAGTATTTCCATATATAAAGGTAGCGGCTTTATATGGAGGGAGTGTGGATAAAGAAAAAGATGCAGTACTAGTCGTTGCGACCACGCATCAATTATTGCGTTATTATAGGGCGTTTCATGTCATGGTTGTAGATGAGATAGATGCTTTTCCATATTGTGCAGATCAAATGTTACAGTACGCGGTAAAACAAGCGATGAAAGAAAGGGCGGCGCGTATTTATTTAACTGCGACTCCAGATGAAACGTGGAAGCGAAAATTTAGAAAAGGTGAACAAAAAGGTGTTATTGTTTCTGGACGATATCACCGTCATCCTTTGCCAGTTCCTTTATTTTGTTGGTGCGGGAATTGGAAAAAAAGCCTCATTCATAAAAGAATTCCTCGAGTTTTACTACAGTGGTTACAAACATACTTAAATAAAAAACATCCTATTTTTTTATTTGTCCCCCATGTGCGATATATAGAAGAGATAAGCCTGTTGTTAAAATCATTAAACAAGCGAATTGAAGGTGTACATGCAGAAGATCCGGGGAGAAAAGAAAAAGTAGCGGCTTTCAGAAAAGGAGAAATCCCATTATTAGTTACAACGACAATTTTAGAGCGAGGCGTAACGGTGAAAAATTTGCAAGTAGCGGTTTTAGGGGCTGAAGAAGAAATATTCTCAGAAAGTGCACTCGTACAAATTGCGGGCCGAGCAGGGCGGAGCTTTGAAGCACCGTATGGAGAGGTCATTTATTTTCACTATGGTAAGACAGAGGCGATGGTGCGCGCGAAAAAACATATTCAAGGTATGAATAAAAATGCCAAAGAACAAGGATTGATCGATTAATGCATTGTTTACTTTGTGATGAGTGTTTTGTAGAAAAGGTTAGTTGGTACACTTTTTTTGTAAAGTGTCATAGAAAATATATATGTGATAGATGTGAGCAGAAACTTTCCTATATTATAGGAGAAATTTGCATGGAGTGCGGCCGACCTTTAGAATTTGTTCCTGCCTCATTTCAAGAAAACGGTATTTGCATAGATTGTATAAGGTGGATGAATGAGGAGAAGTATCGTCCTTTTAAAAACCGTTCGTTATACATGTACGATAATGAGATGAAAGAAATAGTAGCACAGTTTAAGTTTCGGGGTGATGCAGAGTTAGTGCGCATTTTTTATCGTCCTTTTCGAAGTTTATTTCAAAAGTATTTTGCTGATGTTTCAAACGTTATCGCTGTTCCGCTTAGTAAGGAAAGGGAAGTTGAACGTGGCTTTAATCAAGCAGAGTTATTAGCAACTTGTTTGCCTGTCCGTATTTCTGATTTTTCCTTAAGACGGCGAGAAACAGAAAAGCAAAGTAAGAAGACGCGTAAAGAAAGGGTGTCAGGAAGCAATCCTTTTTATTTTCAGGGAGAAGAGATGTTTTGTGGGCAACATATTTTACTCGTTGATGACGTGTATACGACAGGAATTACAGTTAGGCAAATCGGAAGTTTGTTATATGAAAGAGGGGCAAGGGAAGTATCTAGTTTGACACTTTGTAGAAGTTAATATGGCAGTGTCGAAAGGGATAATAAAAAGGCGATAAGTCTTCTTTGACTTCATATGTTGTCATTCGTTATAGTCAAAATATGGGGCGAATGCCCTGATTTTTAGAGTGAAGGGAATGGAATGAACATGCAAGGACGAGTGAAATGGTTCAATGCAGAAAAGGGATTTGGATTTATTGAGCGCGAAGATGGTGACGATGTATTTGTCCATTTTTCTGCTATTCAACAAGATGGGTATAAGTCATTAGAAGAAGGGCAACAAGTAGAGTTTGACATTGTAGATGGAGCACGTGGACCACAAGCAGCTAATGTTGTAAAACTGTAGGAATATTGTTTTTGGGAAGAGAAAGCTGCATTTGTGGCAACGTTATATATATGGTAGAACCTCTTGTTTTTCGCAAGGGGTTTTTTGTTATAGGGTAAGTTGTCAAAAAGTTGTTTCTTTTCCGTAACGAATTGGCCACAGTTATATTCGTTATTCACGATGTTAATAGGATAAAATAAAGATAGAAACGATGCATCTTTTCATTTCAACAAAAAACGATAAAAAAATCGCAATTCCACTAATTTTTTTAAAAAAGTTAGAAGGAGTTTTTAAGCCAGTGTCGAAATTATAGTACATAGGCTTGAAAGGAGGAATTCATCTATGAAATTCAACATTCGTGGTGAAAATATTGAAGTAACTCCAGCATTAAAGGAATATGTAGAGAAAAAACTAAGTAAGTTAGAACGTTATTTTGATACTTTCCCAGAGATTAAAGTTAATTTAAAAGTATACTCTGACAAGCAACGTGTCGAGGTAACAATACCATTTACTGATTTATTACTTCGTGCAGAAGAAACTAATAGCGATATGTACGCTGCTATCGATTTAGTAGTTGATAAAATTGAGCGACAAATTCGTAAACATAAAACAAAAGTAAATCGTAAGTTACGTGAGAAAGGTTCTATGAAAACAAACTTTATCCTTCCAGAAGCAGTAGCTGTTATGGATGAGGTAGAAGAGGATGAATTAGAACTTGTACGTACAAAACGATTCGATTTAAAACCGATGGACGTTGAAGAAGCGATTCTACAAATGGATATGCTAGGACATAATTTCTTCGTCTTCACAAATGCTGATACAAATGAAACTAATGTTGTATATGGCCGTAAAGATGGGAAATACGGTTTAATCGAAACTAAATAATAATTCGAAAGCGCAGCCGAATGAGGCTGCGCTTTTTTTGCTGAAAATAGATTTTTAAAAAACTTTTCTTAATTTAGAACGAGACATTCGGCCGATTGTTGTCATAGTTATAAGACAAGTGTTACAATTATCATTAGGTATATACATTTTAGTTTTTTTAATTAGGAGAAAAATTGGCATAACATACATTTGATTTTTACAACGACTGATTGTAATAGAGAAAAAGAAAACAATCGGAAGTTTTATTTTAATAAAAGAGGAGCGTATTTCCTATGATCGGTATTTTAAAAAAGGTGTTTGATGTAAACCAACGCCAAATTAAACGTATGCAAAAGACAGTTGAGCAAATTGATGCATTAGAGTCATCTATTAAGCCACTAACTGATGAACAATTAAAAGGAAAGACGCTTGAATTTAAAGAACGTCTAACAAAAGGTGAAACAGTAGATGATCTACTACCGGAAGCTTTTGCAGTTGTTCGCGAGGCGGCAACTCGTGTTCTTGGAATGCGTCCATATGGCGTACAGTTAATGGGTGGTATTGCCTTACATGAAGGGAATATTTCTGAGATGAAAACGGGTGAAGGTAAAACGTTAACATCTACATTACCTGTATATTTAAATGCTTTAACAGGAAAAGGTGTTCACGTTGTTACAGTCAATGAATACTTAGCACAACGTGATGCGAACGAAATGGGACAACTTCATGAGTTCCTTGGCTTAACGGTAGGAATTAACTTAAATAGTATGTCACGCGAAGAGAAACAAGAGGCTTATGCTGCTGATATTACGTATAGCACAAATAATGAGCTTGGATTCGATTACTTACGTGACAACATGGTTTTATATAAAGAGCAGTGCGTTCAACGTCCACTTCATTTTGCTATTATCGATGAAGTCGATTCTATTTTAGTCGATGAAGCACGTACGCCGCTTATTATTTCGGGACAAGCTCAAAAATCAACAGAGCTATACATGTTTGCAAATGCATTCGTTCGTACGTTAGAAAATGAAAAAGAGTATTCATTTGATGTGAAAACGAAAAATGTAATGTTAACAGAAGATGGTATTACGAAAGCAGAGAAAGCTTTCCATATTGAAAACTTATTCGATTTAAAACATGTAGCACTTCTTCACCATATTAATCAGGGGCTTCGTGCACACGTTGTTATGCACCGTGATACAGATTATGTTGTACAAGAAGGCGAAATCGTAATTGTAGACCAATTCACTGGTCGTCTTATGAAAGGTCGTCGTTATAGCGAAGGATTACACCAAGCAATTGAAGCAAAAGAAGGTGTAGAAATTCAAAATGAAAGTATGACGCTTGCGACAATTACATTCCAGAACTACTTCCGTATGTATGAAAAATTATCTGGTATGACTGGTACAGCGAAAACAGAGGAAGAGGAATTCCGTAACATTTACAATATGAACGTTATTGTAATTCCAACAAACAAACCGATTATTCGTGATGATCGTGCTGATTTAATCTTTAAATCAATGGAAGGTAAGTTCAATGCTGTTGTTGAGGATATTGTAAATCGTCATAAACAAGGGCAACCTGTTCTTGTAGGTACAGTTGCAATTGAAACTTCAGAGCTTATTTCAAAAATGTTAACGCGTAAAGGTGTACGTCATAACATTTTAAATGCGAAAAACCATGCACGTGAAGCAGATATTATTGCGGAAGCTGGTATGAAAGGTGCTGTAACGATTGCGACGAATATGGCTGGTCGTGGTACAGATATTAAGCTTGGAGATGATGTGAAAATCTTCGGTCTAGCGGTTATTGGTACAGAACGTCATGAAAGTCGTCGTATTGATAATCAGTTACGTGGTCGTGCTGGTCGTCAAGGGGACCCTGGTGTGACGCAGTTCTACTTATCGATGGAAGATGAATTAATGCGCCGATTTGGTTCAGATAATATGAAAGCAATGATGGATCGTCTTGGTATGGATGATTCTCAGCCAATTGAAAGTAAAATGGTTTCTCGTGCGGTAGAGTCTGCACAAAAACGTGTTGAAGGAAATAACTATGATGCACGTAAGCAGTTATTACAATACGATGATGTACTTCGTCAGCAACGTGAAGTGATTTATAAGCAGCGCCAAGAAGTAATGGAATCGGAAAACTTACGTGGCATTATTGAAGGTATGATGAAATCTACAGTAGAACGTGCTGTTGCGCTTCATACACAAGAGGAAATTGAAGAAGATTGGAACATTAAAGGTCTTGTTGACTACTTAAATACAAACCTTCTTCAAGAAGGAGACGTAAAAGAAGAAGAATTACGTCTCCTTGCTCCTGAGGAAATGAGCGAACCGATTATCGCGAAATTAATAGAGCGTTACAATGACAAAGAAAAGCTTATGCCAGAAGAGCAAATGCGTGAGTTTGAGAAGGTTGTTGTATTCCGCGTTGTAGATACAAAATGGACAGAGCATATTGATGCGATGGATCATCTTCGTGAAGGTATTCATTTACGTGCTTACGGTCAAATTGATCCACTTCGTGAGTACCAAATGGAAGGATTTGCAATGTTCGAGTCAATGGTTGCTTCTATTGAAGAGGAAATTTCTCGTTACATTATGAAAGCTGAAATTGAACAAAACTTAGAACGTCAAGAAGTTGTTCAAGGTGAAGCTGTTCATCCATCTAGCGATGGCGAAGAAGCGAAGAAAAAGCCAGTTGTAAAAGGTGACCAAGTGGGCCGCAACGATTTATGTAAATGTGGTAGCGGTAAAAAATATAAAAACTGCTGTGGTATTGTTCAGTAATATAGGGCGGTAGCTTTGGCTGTTTTGCAAACTTTTATATCAAAAATGTATAATTAAGAAGGGTTAAACTCTCTCCGTAATAAGTGGAGAGAGTTTCCCTTGTTTTCATACGAAAGTAACAGCAATTACATAGAGGTGAAGGAAATGGAATTAGTAGAAATTAGACAGGAATTAGAGAAAATGGCTAAGCGATTAGCGGCTTTTAGGGGGTCTCTTTGACCTTCCTACTAAGGAGAAACAAATTGCAGAATTAGAAGAAAAAATGATGAGCGCAGGATTTTGGGATGACCAACAAGGCGCGCAAGCTGTAATTAATGAAGCGAATGCGTTAAAAGATATGGTTGGAAGTTTCCGTCAATTAGATGAAACGTTCGAAAATTTAGAAGTAACGCATGAGCTTTTAAAAGAAGAATACGATGAAGATTTACATGAGGAATTAGAGTCAGAAGTAAAAGGCTTAATTCAAGAAATGAATGAGTATGAGCTTCAGTTACTATTAAGTGATCCTTATGATAAAAATAATGCAATTTTAGAATTACATCCAGGTGCAGGTGGAACTGAGTCACAAGACTGGGGTTCTATGTTATTACGTATGTATACACGTTGGGCTGAAAAACGTGGATTTAAAGTAGAAACGGTTGACTATTTACCGGGTGATGAAGCTGGTATTAAGAGTGTAACTTTATTAATTAAAGGTCATAACGCTTACGGTTACTTAAAAGCAGAGAAAGGTGTACATCGTCTTGTACGTATTTCACCATTTGATTCTTCAGGTCGTCGTCATACATCGTTCGTATCTTGTGAAGTTGTACCAGAGTTCAATGATGAAGTTGAAATCGAAGTACGTACAGAAGATTTAAAAATTGATACGTACCGCGCAAGTGGAGCGGGTGGGCAGCACGTTAATACGACAGATTCAGCAGTTCGTATTACACATACACCGACAAATACAGTTGTAACGTGTCAGTCGGAACGTTCTCAAATTAAAAACCGTGAGCATGCGATGAAGATGTTAAAAGCGAAATTATATCAAAAGAAACTAGAAGAACAACAGGCACAATTAGATGAAATCCGCGGGGAACAAAAAGAAATCGGATGGGGTAGCCAAATCCGTTCTTACGTATTCCACCCGTATTCTCTTGTAAAAGACCACCGTACAAATACGGAGGTTGGTAACGTACAAGCAGTTATGGATGGAGAGATTGATCCATTTATTGATGCTTACTTACGTTCTCGCATCTAATAAGTGAAAAAAAGCCAACTAAATTGTTGGCCCACGCTGAGGATATAGAGGATATAAAGAATTTGATTTTATTTTTATAGATGAAGTAAAGAGGAAGAGAAGTTGGAAACGACAACTTCTCTTTTTGATGGGATTATATGTAGATTACAATGGTGTATATTGTTTTGTAAAAAGTAGAGAATAGTAAAATAGAGCGATAATAGGGTAAAGATTTATATAGAACATTTCTAATTTTCCTTTTAAAAAGGATTCTTTATAGAAGTTTTTTAAGCTGTTCACAGAATTGAAACAACTTATGAAAGCTTTATTTTATCAAGGTTCTCACTGTATTTTTGAGGAATATGAAATACACCTTAGTTTTTCTATATAAAGATAATGCTTATAATGAAAATGAGTGTGTTAGGAATAAAAAGAATATCAACAATGGGGAGCGATAGAAGTGAAAAAGAAATTGTTGGCTATTGCGCTAGGGACATCGGTTGTTTTTGCTTTAGGAGCATGCGGAAATAAAGAAGAGAGTAAGTCTTCGAAACAGTCTGCAAGCACAGACAGCGCAGAACAAATTTTCCAAAGAAGTTGTGCTGGATGTCACGCGACAGATTTATCAGGGGCAACTGGACCTGATTTAAGAAAAGTAGGCGGTAAGTACGACGCTGCAGATATCGAAGAGATTATTAAAAAAGGCCGCGGTTCAATGTCACCAGGACTTATTCAAGGTGAAGATGCGAAAAAAGTATCTGAATGGTTAGCTGAACATAAATAAAAAAGGTGAACTGGACGAGTTGATAATATAGGTCAACTCGTTTTCTTTTTCATTTATGTAACATAACTGTAACAAAAATGTATCCGAACTGGAAACCGTTTGATGTTACAATGGGGTTTGTAGAATTTTGCTGAAATATATTACATAGAGTGGTATTGCTTATGAGAAAGCATAAGTAAACTACCTTCAACAAGGATGACTAAGTGAAAATGAAGGATGTCTTTTATTTTCAGATGTACAGAAAAGTATTTCGAAAAAAATCATTAAGTATTGGGTGATAAATAATGATAAAAATGACGAATGTTTATAAGGAGTACCCGAATGGTATGAAAGCCATTGCTGGTCTTACAGTTAACATTAAACAAGGTGAGTTCGTATACGTAGTTGGACCGAGTGGAGCCGGAAAATCTACATTTATTAAAATGATGTATCGTGAAGAGAAGCCATCTACAGGATCAATTAATGTAAATGGACTTGTTATTGAAACATTGGCAGAAAGAGATGTTCCATATTTTCGTCGTCAATTAGGCGTAATTTTCCAAGATTTTAAATTACTACCTAAATTAACGGTATATGAGAATGTTTCGTTTGCTTTAGAAGTAATTGAAGAAGAACCAGATGCAATTCGTGAGCGTGTAACAGAGGTTTTAGGTCTTGTAGGTCTTGAAGATCGTGCAGATGCAATTCCAAGTGAACTTTCAGGTGGAGAGCAACAACGTGTTGCGATTGCAAGAGCGATTGTAAATCGACCAAAGGTTGTAATTGCCGATGAGCCAACAGGTAACTTAGATATTGAAACAGCTCTTGATATTATGAAGATTTTTACTCGCATTAATGAGCGTGGTACAACAATTGTTATGGCGACGCATAATGCAGATATCGTAAATACAATCCGTCATCGTGTAATCGCGATTGAAGGCGGAAAAATTGTTCGAGACGAGATTGAGGGAGGATACGGATATGAAGGCTAAGACCCTTAGTCGACATTTGCGAGAAGGTGTAAAGAATCTATCACGTAACGGATGGATGACATTTGCTTCTGTTAGTGCAGTAACAGTTACATTATTACTTGTAGGTGTCTTTTTAACAGCGATTATGAATATGAACCATTTTGCGACGAAAGTAGAGCAAGATGTAGAGATTCGTGTACACATTGATCCAGCTGCGAAAGAAGCTGATCAAAAGAAATTAGAAGAAGATATGAGTAAGATTGCAAAAGTAGATTCTATTAAATATTCTTCTAAAGAAGAAGAGTTAAAACGTTTAATTAAAAGCTTAGGTGATAGCGGAAAAACGTTTGAGTTATTTGAACAAGATAACCCACTTAAAAACGTATTCGTTGTAAAAGCAAAAGAACCAACAGATACAGCGACAATCGCGAAGAAGGTTGAAAAAATGCAGTTTGTCAGTAATGTTCAGTACGGAAAAGGGCAAGTTGAACGATTATTTGATACTGTAAAAACTGGTCGTAACATTGGGATTGCGTTAATTGCTGGTCTTTTATTCACAGCAATGTTCTTAATCTCTAACACAATTAAAATTACAATTTATGCTCGTAGTACAGAAATTGAAATTATGAAACTTGTTGGTGCAACAAACTGGTTCATTCGTTGGCCATTCTTGCTAGAGGGGTTATTCTTAGGAGTATTAGGATCAATTATTCCAATTGGCCTAATTCTAGTTACGTATAATTCGTTGCAAGGTGTGTTTAACGAAAAACTTGGCGGAACAATTTTCGAGCTTCTACCATACAGTCCTTTCGTATTCCAATTAGCTGGTTTACTAGTGTTAATCGGTGCGTTAATCGGTATGTGGGGAAGTGTAATGTCAATTCGTCGTTTCTTAAAAGTATAAAAAGTTGCAAACATAATTCGTACAAGCTTATCATATAGTAGAAATAGGTAAAGGCATCACACACTGTGTGATGCCTTTTGCTACACCACCTGTGTGTTTTGGAAAGGGGAATTCCGCATTGAAACGTAGA
The DNA here is from genome assembly GCF_008368965.1 of Bacillus sp. AY2-1. Lineage (NCBI taxonomy): Bacteria > Bacillati > Bacillota > Bacilli > Caryophanales > Bacillaceae > Bacillus > Bacillus sp. AY2-1. The sequence continues at coordinate 250,820 of NZ_QPEL01000017.1, forward strand.
GTTGCAATTATTGGAATGGTTGTTGCATTTTTAATTGGTGCTGGCGGAATGTTTGCAGGCATGTCTGTATTTGGGGTTAACCCAGCAGAAGTAACGCAAACAATTTCGAGTGGGAATGCTAGCACTGCGCAAGGGAATTTGGCAAAAATTAATGAGGCGTATGCACTAATTGATTCACGTTATGTGGAAGACGTGAAAGATGAAAAGTTAGTTGAAGGTGCAATACAAGGCATGTTGTCTACGCTGAAGGACCCTTATTCCACGTATATGGATAAAGAAACAGCCAAACAGTTTAGTGAATCGCTTGATCCTGAATTAGAGGGGATTGGGGCTGAGGTGAACAAAACGGACGATAAGCTTATTATCGTATCACCAATTAAAGGTTCACCAGCAGAAAAGATAGGAATTAAACCGAATGACCAAATTTTATCTGTAGATGGAAACAGTGTGAAAGACTTATCACGTGAAGAAGCAGTATTAAAGATCCGTGGTAAAAAAGGAACGACTGTCGCAATTGAAATTAAACGTGCGGGAGTAACTGATCCGATTGTATTTAAAATTAAGCGTGAAAAAATTCCGATCTTTACAGTGTTTAGTTCTGTGAAGCAAGAGAGCGGAAGAGATATCGGTTATATGCAAATCACTTCTTTTGCTGAAAATACAGCGAAGGAATTTAAGGATCAGTTAAAAGAGTTAGAGAAGAAAAATATAAAAGGCTTAGTTATTGACGTGCGTGGTAATCCTGGTGGCTATTTAAATAGTGTAGAAGATATACTGGGAGAAATTATGACGAATAAAAAGCCGATGCTACAAGTAGAGCAGCGAAATGGTGAGAAGAAGAAATTCTCTACGGAACTGAAAGAGAGAAAACCATATCCAATTTCAGTATTAATTGATAATGGAAGTGCTTCTGCTTCAGAGATTTTAGCTGGTGCACTGAAAGAAGGAGAAGGATACGATTTAATTGGTGAAAAGACATTTGGTAAAGGTACTGTCCAGCAAGCTGTTCCATTTAAAGACGGCAGCAACATTAAATTAACGATGTTTAAATGGTTAACACCGGATGGGAACTGGATTCATAAAAAAGGAATCGCGCCAACAGTAGAAGTGAAGCAACCAAATTATTATCATGCGACACCAATTCAAATTGAAAAAACACTTTCATACAATTCAAATGATGTACAAGTAAAACATGCTCAAGAAATGCTTAAGAGCTTAGGATATGTACCAGGTCGTGAAGATGGATACTTTAGTAAAGAGACAGAATCAGCGCTGAAAGCATTCCAAAATGCGAATGAAATGGAAGCGACAGGACAGCTTGATAAAAAGACAGCTGAAGCGATTCAAACTAAAATTATCGAAAAAATCCGTTCTGGAGAAAATGATCTACAATTACAGTCAGCATTAAAATTAATGGCAAAATAAGAAGAAATACAGGCAGTTTGCTGCCTGTATTTTTTTGTGTTAAACAAACGTTTGTTTAGTTATGATAATATAAAAAGAAAGAATGATATAAATGGTGGTGAATGAGTTCGTGGAGTCGTGGATTTTTGAAATAATGCGGGCAGTTGGACGTTTTTTCTTACACCCTGCTGTCTATATATTTGTAATAAGTAGTATCTTCGTTGGATACTTACGTATGTTAAGAGAACGAAAAGATTTTTCTTTTAAAGTTTATGATATTTGGTTTGAACTGCGAACCTCTCTATTTGCAGGGATTGGATACGGATTAGTAGTATCTATTATTACGATTGGGCTTGGACTTGTTGTTTCTAAAGCAAGCTTATGGGCCATTTTAATTTGGACATTACTATTTGGATTAACGGCTATGTATCGATATTTATCGGCGGCTTATACATTTAGCGTTGCGATTGTATGTGTTCTATTATCTTCTAAGCTACCAGTTTCCTTCTTACAGCTTCGAGAAGGTGAAGAGAATACCATTGTATCCCTTGCTATTTTGCTAGGCGTTATGCTTATTGTAGAAGGCTTATTGATTTCTAAAAACGCAGTAGGATATTCTACACCGAAGATTAGGAAGGGGAAGCGTGGATTAAAGATTGGTTTACACGAATCAAAGCGTTTATGGATCGTTCCTATTTTTATTCTTGTACCGGGTGATGCGGTAACGCAGTTTATTTCATGGTGGCCTGTCGTTTCAATAGGTTCAAATACATATTCTCTATTTCTCGTTCCATTTTTAATTGGATTTATGAGAAAGATTAAAAGTTATGAGCCGACGGAAGCTTTATTATTTACAGGAAGACGTGTTTATGGGTTAGCAGGACTTGTGCTCGTTTTAGGAATCGCAAGTTACTGGTGGCATGTACTTGCAATTATCGCGATGGGAGTCGCAATGCTTGGGCGTTTCACAATTTCGATGCAAGAGAAAATTACTGATGAAACAAGACCAGCGTATTTTGCTGCACGCAATGATGGGCTCGTTGTACTAGATACAATCCCAAATACAATTGGAGCAGAGCTAAAATTACTACCTGGAGAAATTATTACGAAAGTAAATGGAGTCATTCCAAAAAGCGCCGAGGAATTTTATGATGCGCTTCAAACGAAGACGACAGGAGCATTTTGTAAATTAGAAGTATTAGATACAAATGGTGAGCTTCGTCTTGCACAAACTGCATTATATGCTGGTGGACATCACGAATTAGGTATTGTATTCGTTGAGCAGGAGCATGAGTGGGATTCGGAAGCGATGTAATAGAAGGAATGGTATCACCTTGTGGTGGTACCTTTTTTTGTTTGGGGGGAGGGTAGTTAGTAAATGAAATTTATATCGGCGATTATTTGAATATATCGACTCTCTGGAAAAAATGACAAATACCAAAAATCTTATTTTTAGTTTCATAGACGGATAACTTGAATAATTATTTGATAATGGTTATCATTTAGAGAGTCTTTTTAATTTTGGAAAATGGAGGTAAGATATGCTGCGTAAATTTTTTTCTTACTATAAACCGTATAAAGGTTTATTTATACTCGACTTTTCTTGTGCGGTTGTCGCAGGATTACTAGAACTTGGCTTCCCGCTTATCGTAAATCAATTTATTGATAAGTTATTGCCAGGACAAAACTGGACGCTTATTTTATGGGCTTGTTTCGGTTTACTTGCAGTGTATATATTAAATGCAGGCTTACAATATGTTGTTACATATTGGGGACATATGCTTGGTGTTAACATTGAAACGGATATGAGGCAGAAATTATTTGATCATATTCAAAAGCTATCATTTAGATTTTTTGACAATAATAAAACAGGTCATTTAATTTCACGTCTTACAAACGACTTAATGGAAATTGGGGAAATTGCTCACCATGGACCAGAAGATTTATTTATCGCTATTATGACTTTAGTTGGGGCATTTTCATTTATGATGATGATCAACTGGAAGTTAGCGCTATTAACGTTCTTCGTCATTCCATTCTTATTATGGTTAGCACTTTACTTCAACAAAAAAATGACAGGTACATTTAGACGTTTATTCTCAGACGTTGCTGATTTCAATGCATGTATTGAGAATAATGTTGGTGGTATTCGCGTAGTACAAGCATTCGGAAATGAAAAGTTTGAGAAAGAGCAATTTGCTGTTAACAACGCTCGTTTCCGCACAACGAAATTAATGGCGTATAAAATTATGGCATTAAATTCATCGATTAGTTATATGCTCATGCGTCTCGTAACACTCTTCGTCTTAATATGCGGTACATGGTTTGTTCTGCAAGGTGAATTAACGTACGGTGGATTTATTGGATTCGTTCTATTAACGAATATTTTCTTCCGCCCCATTGAAAAAATTAATGCGGTAATCGAAAGCTATCCGAAAGGGATCGCTGGTTTTAAGAGATATGTAGAGCTTCTTGAAACAGAGCCAGATATTGTAGACTCTAAAGGTGCGATGGAAGTTAAACATGTACATGGTGATATTCAATATAACAACATTACGTTCGGATATGAAAATAAAGAACCGATTTTAAATGACATTAGTTTGAACATACATGCAGGTGAAACGGTTGCGTTCGTTGGACCATCAGGAGCTGGAAAAACAACGTTATGTAGTTTACTCCCACGTTTTTATGAACAATCGTCTGGTTCAATCCAAATTGATGGTATTGATACGAAAGATATGACATTATCTTCACTTCGTAAACAAATTGGAATTGTGCAGCAAGATGTGTTCTTATTCTCAGGAACGATTCGTGAAAATATTGCTTACGGAAATTTAAAGGCGTCAGAAGCTGAAATTTGGCAGGCGGTAAAACGTGCGCAGTTAGAAGACTTAATTTACTCACAACCAGACGGTTTAGATACCGTTATCGGTGAGCGTGGTGTGAAACTTTCTGGTGGACAGAAACAGCGTCTAGCGATTGCTCGTATGTTCTTGAAAAACCCACCAATTTTAATATTAGATGAAGCGACTTCTGCATTAGATACAGAGACGGAACTAGCGATTCAAAAATCGCTTGCAGAACTATCTGTCGGCCGTACAACATTAGTTATCGCTCACAGGCTTGCAACGATTAAAAATGCAGATCGTATCGTCGTTGTAAATAAAGATGGTATTGCAGAACAAGGTTCGCATGAGGAACTAATTGAGCAAGGCGGAGGATACAGCCGATTATACGAAGCTCAGTTCAGTTCATAAATATAATTTCTGCTGAATTAGTGCACCATAAGTAAGTGAAAATCTTATATGGGAGGCTATAAAGCATGATTGTAACAACAACGTCTACAATTCAAGGAAAAGAAATTATTGAGTACATCGATATCGTCAATGGAGAAGCGATTATGGGCGCGAATATCGTTCGTGACCTTTTCGCTTCTGTTCGTGACGTTGTCGGCGGCCGCGCGGGTGCTTATGAAAGTAAATTAAAAGAAGCGCGCGACATCGCAATGGAAGAAATGAAAACTTTCGCAAGACAAAAAAATGCGAATGCAATTGTTGGTATCGACGTGGATTACGAAGTAGTTCGCGAAGGGATGTTAATGGTTGCGGTGAGCGGGACTGCTGTCCGTATATAAAAGTGAAAAAGCCGTGCTGATGCACGGTTTTTTCACTTTTATTAATGCTATTCTGTGTCGAAGTTCCAATATTTCTTGGGAAATGCGGAAGGCCTTGTCGATATATAGGGAAGACATTAGAGCGCTTCTTTACATTTTCGGATTTGAACTAATAATGTTTCGTATTCTTGTTCGAGAGATGTGATGTCATCGTGATGATTTGGTATGGAAATTCGGCCGATGATTTCTGTTAATTTTGTTTGTAATCGTAATAATTCTTGTTCAGTAACGTTTACAGAATCCCCGGTTGTTCTTTTTGTGTATTGCTCGTAATTACCATGGAATATTCTTGGTTCACTCTCATCTACTTGTAGAATATGGTCTGCAACAGAGCGAATAAAGGCACGGTCATGGCTAATGAAAAGTATTGTGCCAGGGTATTCTTATAACATAATTTCTAATTCTTCTTGCGTTGCTAAGTCTAAATAGTTTGTCAAACTTATTTCTGTTCGCTATTTTTGAATTTATTATTATACAATTGTGCTTTTGCCAGCGCCTCAGCATCGTTTTGGATTTCATCTAGTCCATTCGCATCCCCAATAATATATCCTTCAAATGATGAACCAACAAAATCAAAGATGTATTGAAACTGAGCGATAAGCGGCAATGCTTTCAGTTTAGGATTGTCTCCGCCAACGATGACAACATACATTTTTTTGCCTTTCATTTTTTCTTTGAAATGAAGAGATGTATCGCGCAAGCTTTGTGACCAACGATCGACGAAGTTTTTCATATGTCCGCTCATTCCGTACCAGTATAGCGGTGTAGCAAAGATAATTGTGTCGTGCTCTAACATGCGTTTCGTTAACTGCTCATAATCATCATTTACAGGTTGGAATCCTTCTGCATCATGACGTTGGTCTGTAATAGGATGGACTGTATGGTCTCGCAAGTGAATTTGTTCTGTTTCAATGCCCTCTATCATCATATGTGTTAAAGCTTCTGTATTTCCGTTTTGTCTTGAACTGCCATGTATAACAAACATGTAATCATCCCTTTTCTTTTGCTTGTTTTAGGAGTGAAACGTGTTTTTGCAAATTTGTTTGGATGTTGGAAAGCAATGAGATTTGCTTTGTTACTTCATTGAGCTTATCTTCATAAAGCGTAAGAATGCTGCTGCACGGATTGTCGTATAGGTGCGGTTCAATTGCAAGGCAACGCAGCATCCTTGCCGTCTCTTCTAAATTTAAGCCAATTTGTAAGTACATTTGAATAAGTTCTACTTTTTCGATGGCACTTTCATTAAAATCACGGTAGCCATTTGCGAGGCGCTTAGAAGGGAGTAGTCCCTTTTCTTCGTAATGTCTTAGTGATCTTTCACTAACGCCAGTTTCTTTTGATAATTCTCCAATTCGCAATGTGTTTCACTCCTTTTACATGTATTGTAAACCTTCACACTAATGTGAAGGTCAATGCTGTTTTTTCGCAAAAGAGTCTACATGATTTAAAAACACCTGAATGGCTTTAGACGGGATGAAGTATTTGCCGCGCACGATGGAGAATGGACGGATGAGTTGTTCATTTGGAACTTCGACGTGGAATAGCTCTTTTGCCAGTAGCTCTTTTCGTACAGTCCAATCAGAAAGTATAGCGATGCCAAGTCCGGCACTAACTGCTTCCTTAACGCTTTGGATACTACTAAATGTAAAGAATCGTTTCATTTTCAAATGGTGTTGATGAATAAAGCGGTCACTATAAGCACGTGTACCAGAACCACTTTCTCTTAATACCCATACTTGATCTTGGAGTGTACTTTCATTTATTTCATTTGTGCGGAGCAGTGGATGATTTGGCGGAACGACGAGCTTCATTTCATCTTGCATAAACGTTTCAACGTCAACGTCGGCGAATACGACTTGCCCTTCCACTAAGCCGATATCGATTTGATTAGAGCGAAGGCTTTGTAAAACGTCTTCTGTATTTGAGATAAAGGTATGAACTTCGACGTGTGGATTTTCATTCGCATAGTTAGCCAGTATTTTTGGAAGTAAGTATTCGCCAATTGTGAAACTAGCACCGATGCGAAGAGTTCCTGTTACAACGTTATGTAATTCGTTAATTTCTTGTTTGGCTTCTTCGTAAAGAGAGAGCATTTGCTTTGCATGTATATATAGTATGTTTCCAGCCTCCGTCACTTGGACGTGCTTTGGGGAGCGCTGAATAAGAGTAGTGCCAAATTCGTTTTCTAAGTTGCGTATATGCATACTTACGCCAGGTTGTGAAAGGTTTAATAATTCTGCTGCACGTGAGAAGTGTTTCTGTTCAACGACAGTAACAAATATTTTTAAAATGTCTACGTTCATGTAATGGGCTCCTTTCTTTTTCTATCATCTTATCATAAGTATTTCTGATGATAGAGATTCAATATTGATATTAAACTTATTATAGAAACTCTCTTATAATGTAAGTAGAAAGAACATGCATGTTCCAATACGATTATTGGAGTGGTTCAAAGTGGAACAAACACTTGTTATACAAAAGAAGAAGGGCTTTGGATTTTCGCAAGGAATTGGGATTACATTATTAATCGCAATTGCCGCGAAATATTTAGCAGAGCTTCCATTTTTAAATATTATGGGACAATTAGTAATTGCTATTCTAATTGGGATGGTTTGGCGAGCAGCTATCGGAGTTCCACAAGAAGCGATAGCTGGAACGAATTTCGCGAGTAAGAAGTTACTTCGCTTTGGGATCATCTTACTTGGAATGCGATTAAATCTTGTTGATATTGCGAAGGCAGGGCCGAAAGTATTGGTCATCGCTGCGGTTGTTATTGCATTTACGATTTTCGTTGTATATGGACTAACGAAAGTATTTAAAGTAGAAAAGAAACTCGGAATTTTAACAGCGTGTGGAACAGCAATTTGCGGTGCGGCAGCGGTCGTGGCAATTGCACCGCAAGTGAAAGCAAAAGATGACGAAACAGCAGTTGGAGCAGCGATTATCGCAATTTTAGGTACTATATTTACGCTTATTTATACGTTATTATATCCAGTGCTTGGTTTATCTCCATACGGTTACGGTGTATTCTCAGGTGCGACGCTTCACGAAATCGCTCATGTCATCGCAGCTGCGGCGCCAGGAGGAAGCACGGCTGTAGATATCGCAGTTATCGTGAAGCTAACGCGCGTTGCAATGCTTGTGCCAGTAGCGATTTTAATCGGATTATGGTTTGGTAAGAGTGAAGGTAGCGAGGAAAAAAGATCATGGCGCGAACTTCCAATTCCGTGGTTCATCTTCGGGTTTTTAGCAATGAGTGCAGTGCATTCGCTTGGGATTATTCCAGAAGTTGTTGCGGGATACATTGTTGTCATTGCTTATATGCTAATCGCAATGGCGATGGCGGGGCTTGGTTTAAATGTAGAGTTTAAAACGTTCCGTAAGTTAGGAAGTAAAGCATTCGTGGCGGGGCTGATCGGCTCGGTTTGCCTTTCTATTCTTGGATACGTTCTTGTATATGCGTTAGGATTTATGTAGTAGGACGAAGAAGCTGTTCCAAAAGATATTTTGGGACAGCTTCTTTCTTATGCTTATAGTGCTATCGATGTCGATATATTAAAAAAACGCTGATATAAATTGAATTACTCTTGTACTTCGTTAGAGTAGATGTTCAGTGAAACGTTTTTCTAAAATTTGTAAAGATATCTTTGCTTAAAACTGGAAAATACTTATAATTCAAGTAAAGATATCTTTACTTTTGAAGGTGGATTCTATGGGTGTGAAAAATATAATAAAAGAATTAAGAAAGCAAAATCATATAACGCAAGTTGAAATGGCAAAGGCGATGCAGGTGACGCGGCAGACGATCGTGGCGATTGAAAATCATCATTACAACCCGAGTCTAGAGCTATCCTTAAAAATCGCCAAATATTTTGGAGTGAAGGTGGAGGAAATCTTTACGCTGGAGTAAGGAGAAAGAAAATAACTGACAAGCTTGAGAGATTTCAATTAAATTAAACGTTTAAATATATAAGGATTGGTTTTGGTTTATTAATAAGTATGGCATCAACGAGCGTGTTAGCAACAAAGAATAATAGATAGAAAAAGGGGAACTGGGATGGAATTACCGGTGTTATGTGTCGCTACAGCTATATTTGCGCTTCTTTGGGGAATGCAAAACTTTTCTCGTAATCCAGTGCCAAGTATTTGTATTATGATTGGTACTGTAGGTTTAACGTATTATTTATTAGTATTAGCCCATTATCATAAAACGGCAACGAGTGTTGTTGTTGGAGCACTTATTTTATTTTGTGGGCGCGCCATACAAAAGGGGTTATTTCCATAAAAGCTGTTTATACACTTTGTATAAACAGCTTTTTGTATTTTTTTACAAATTACTTGAAAGTTACGTAACGTCATCTTTTATAATGAAGGGGAAGAGGTGATGGTAGTGATTTCAATACAAGAATTGACGAGAGAAACAGGGGTTACAGTACGTACATTACGTTATTACGATCAAATAGATTTGTTAAAGCCGAGCGGGAAAACAGAAGGTGGGCATCGTTTATATAGTGAAGTTGACGTAATAAGGCTGCAACAAATTTTATTTTTAAAGGAAATGGGATTTTCATTAAAAGAGGCTGCGAATATGTTAGTAAAAGGTGAGCTTAACTTAAAGGATTCTCTTGAAAAACAACTTCGGTTTGTACAGGAAGAACAAAAGAAATTTAATCGAATGGAGCGTGTTTTACAAGCTGTTGTTTATTCGGTAGATGTGGAGGGAGATCTTGATTGGAAAGTTATGTTTGAACTTATTCAGCTTTCGAAACAGTCTCCTCGTATACGTGAAATATTCCAAAATGAAGTGTTTTCAAAGGAAGAACAAAAGTTGCTTCACAATTTGCCGAATATGAGTGAAGAAGATCCGAATGTTTTAGAATGGGTAGATTTATTAAAGCAATTCCGTACTTTTATGAAGGAAGGTAAAGAAGCTGCTAATGATGAGGTACAAGGGGCAACGAAAAAATTAATGCAGAAGTGTTTAGAAATGGCTAATGGTGACGAAGCATTTTTAGATAAGTTATGGGAAGTTAGAAAATCGAAGGAAGATTCACAGAAAATGAGCATGTATCCAATTGAAGAAGAACTTTTAATATATATGGATGAAGCTTTTCGTATTTATGATGAAAAGGAGAAGGATAAATGAGTATACTCGCAGAATATCGTTGGTATTTTTTAATTGGGGCAGAAATTGTATTTTGGTTATCAGCTATCGGTTTCTTTTTACTCCGTTACGGATTCCGTTTGAAAAAGGCGAGCTTTATTATGGGGATTGTACTCCTCGTAAATGAAGTGTTTATTTTAACATTAGGGGTAGTGGACTATTATCAAACAGGAAAGTTCTCTAATTTTCAAATCATTACTGTAATTATTTTATTGTATGCAGTTTTCTACGGGAAAAAGGATTTGAAGAAGCTGGATATATTTGCGCAAAAGCTAGTTGCGAAATGGCGTAATGAACCAGCGCCAATTATGGAAGAGCACGTAGAATTAACAGGTATGGCCTATGCGAAGCAGGAAATAAAAAATTGGGTATTACATCTTGTTTTATTCGTTGGTGTGCACATATTCTTTTTCTTTGCGTATGGATTTATTTCGTTTGAACAATGGGGTAATTGGTTAGAATCGGGAATCGTTTTAAATAAAGCTGCAAGTCGCGTGAGCCAAGTGTGGGCAATTATATTTTTAGTTGATACAGCGATTTCATTTTCATATGTGATTTTTCCGAAGAAGGAGAAAGGAAAAGAAAAGCTACTTTCATAGTTGAAAGTAGCTTTTGGGTATACAAATAATTTTTATAGGAGAGGATGACAATAGGAAAAAGAATCAGTTTTATATGTCTATTTCTCTTTAGTTTAGTAGCATGTGCACCATCTAACACTACAATTAACAAGAAGAATGATGTCATTGTAAAGGGAACCAGGATTTCCAATCTAGATAAATTCGAGCAGTTCGTTTGGAATGTGGAACAAGGGAAAGTTGATGAAATAAGAATTGTACAGTATACCGATGAAGGTGACCCGGTTTTTCAAACGTTAGAGCATAGTGGGAAAGATATCCTTTATGTGTTAGATAGTAGACAAGACAAATTTGCTGGTGAGGATAAAAGGTTATATAAAGATAGCTGTAAAAGGATTGTTAAAGAGCAGCGTGAATCGCAAACGGCTTATAGGTTAATAGACTGTGTGAATGAAAATGGGCGCAATGGATATGACTTAGTATATGTACCTAAAAAATAGAGTTAGTAGAGGAAGGAAGTATTTACTCCTTCCTTTTTCTATGTGTATATTGTCGAAAACTTTACCGAATATCTGTTCGTTTTTTTAGGTTTTTTATAGGTATTCGTGGTAAAATAATAATACAGATTTTTATGAGGAGGTCGGATTTTCTTGGAACGTCAATTTGAAATTGTCTCAGCGTATTCCCCGCAAGGTGATCAGCCGGTAGCTATAGAGAAGCTTGTAGAGGGAATTAATAGTGGAAAGAAAAAGCAAGTGTTGCTTGGAGCGACAGGAACGGGTAAGACATTTACGATTTCAAATGTCATTAAAGAAGTGCAAAAGCCAACACTTGTCATGGCTCACAATAAAACATTAGCAGGTCAGTTATATAGTGAGCTAAAAGACTTTTTCCCGAATAATGCAGTTGAATATTTTGTTAGTTATTACGATTATTATCAGCCAGAAGCGTATGTACCACAAACAGATACGTTTATTGAAAAGGACGCGCAGATTAATGATGAAATTGATAAATTGCGTCACTCGGCAACGTCTGCATTATTTGAACGGGACGATGTAATTATCGTTGCGAGTGTATCGTGTATATATGGTTTAGGTTCTCCTGAAGAATACCGCGAGTTAGTTGTGTCACTTCGAGTTGGTATGGAGAAGGACCGCAATCAATTGCTTCGTGAACTTGTTGATGTACAGTATGGACGTAATGATATTGATTTTAAGCGTGGTACATTCCGTGTGCGCGGAGATGTAGTTGAAATCTTCCCAGCATCACTTGATGAGCATTGTATTCGGATTGAATTTTTCGGCGATGAAATTGATCGTATTCGTGAAGTAAATGCGTTAACAGGTGAAGTATTAGCAGAACGTGATCATGTAGCAATCTTCCCAGCATCTCACTTCGTTACACGTGAAGAGAAAATGAAGGTCGCTATTGAAAATATCGAAAAAGAATTAGAAGAGCGTTTAAAGGAATTAAATGATAACGGTAAGTTGCTAGAAGCACAGCGTATAGAGCAACGTACACGTTATGATTTAGAAATGATGCGCGAGATGGGCTTTTGTTCAGGGATTGAAAACTATTCCCGTCATTTAACACTTCGTCCAGCGGGTGCAACACCGTATACGTTATTGGACTATTTCCCGGAAGATTTCTTAATTGTTATGGATGAGTCGCACGTATCAGTGCCACAAGTAAGAGCGATGTATAACGGGGACCAAGCACGTAAGCAAGTGCTTGTGGATCATGGATTCCGTCTGCCGTCAGCTTTAGATAATAGACCGCTCATGTTTGATGAGTTTGAGGAGAAAACAAATCAAGTTATTTACGTTTCGGCGACGCCAGGACCGTACGAGTTAGAGCAGTCACCAGAAGTAATAGAACAAATTATTCGTCCAACAGGGCTTTTAGATCCACCAATCGATATACGACCTATTGAAGGTCAAATTGACGATCTATTAGGAGAGATTCAAGATCGTATTGCAAAAAATGAACGTGTACTAATTACGACTTTAACGAAGAAAATGTCAGAGGATTTAACGGATTACTTAAAAGATGTAGGAATTAAAGTGAACTATCTTCACTCTGAAATTAAAACGTTAGAACGTATTGAAATTATTCGTGACCTTCGCCTTGGTAAGTTTGATGTACTTGTCGGTATTAACTTATTACGAGAAGGATTAGATATTCCAGAAGTATCACTTGTAGCTATTTTAGATGCAGATAAGGAAGGGTTCTTGCGTTCAGAACGTTCGTTAATTCAAACGATTGGTCGTGCGGCGCGTAATGAAAACGGCCGCGTTATTATGTACGCAGATCGCATAACGAGATCGATGGGAATTGCAATTGAAGAAACGCAGCGTCGTCGTACTATACAAGAAGCTTACAATGAAGAGCATGGTATCACGCCGAAAACGATTCAAAAAGGCGTTCGTGATGTAATCCGTGCAACGACAGCGGCTGAAGAGACAGAAACATACGAAGCAACTCCTGCTAAGAAAATGACGAAAAAAGAGCGCGAAAAGACAATTGCGAAGATGGAAGCAGAGATGAAAGAAGCAGCAAAAGCGTTAGACTTCGAGCGTGCAGCTGAACTAAGAGATTTACTATTAGAATTAAAAGCGGAAGGGTGAAAAGAGTGAGTAAGAGCAAGGATTTTATCGTTGTAAAAGGTGCTAGAGCACATAACTTAAAAAATATTGATGTAACCATTCCGAGAAATCAGCTTGTTGTTGTAACGGGATTGTCTGGTTCGGGGAAATCATCATTAGCATTTGATACGATTTATGCAGAAGGGCAGCGCAGATATGTAGAATCGTTATCTGCGTATGCGCGCCAGTTTTTAGGACAAATGGATAAGCCGGATGTAGATACGATTGAAGGATTGTCACCAGCGATTTCAATCGATCAAAAAACGACGAGTCGTAATCCACGTTCAACTGTCGGAACAGTGACGGAGATTTATGATTATTTACGTTTATTATTTGCACGAATTGGTACGCCAATTTGTCCGAATCATGGGATTGAAATTACATCACAAACAGTCGAGCAGATGGTAGACCGTGTTCTTGAATATCCTGAGCGTACGAAATTACAAGTGTTAGCGCCTATCGTGTCTGGGCGTAAAGGAGCGCATGTGAAAGTACTTGAAGATATTAAGAAGCAAGGGTATGTTCGTGTACGTGTTGATGGTGAAATGCTTGATGTGTCTGAAGAGATTACGTTAGATAAAAATAAGAAGCATTCCATTGAAGTTGTAATTGACCGTATTGTTGTAAAAGAAGGAATCGCAAGCCGTCTTGCTGATTCACTTGAAAGTGCATTAAAGCTTGGCGGAGGCCGAGTGTTAATCGATGTAATGGGAGAAGAGGAACTTCTATTTAGTGAACATCATGCTTGTCCGCATTGTGGTTTTTCAATCGGAGAATTAGAGCCGCGTATGTTCTCATTCAACAGTCCGTTCGGAGCATGTCCTTCTTGTGATGGACTTGGTTCAAAGCTAGAGGTAGATTTAGAACTTGTTATTCCGAACTGGGATTTATCATTAAATGAACATGCGATTGCTCCATGGGAACCGACAAGCTCACAATATTACCCACAGCTTTTACAATCTGTATGTAATCATTACGGCGTTGATATGGATGTGCCTGTGAAAGATATACCGAAAGATTTATTTGATAAAGTGTTGTACGGAAGCGGTGAAGAGAAAGTTTATTTCCGCTATGTAAATGAATTTGGTCAAGTAAAGGAAAATGAGATTTTATTTGAAGGTGTTATTCCAAATATCGAACGTCGTTATCGTGAAACGAGTTCTGATTATGTCCGTGAGCAAATGGAAAAGTATATGGCAGAGCAAGCTTGTCCGAAGTGTAAAGGTGGACGCTTAAAGCCTGAGAGTTTAGCTGTTTTCGTTGGTGATAAAACGATTGCTGATGTAACGAAGTATTCTGTTCAAGAAGTACAGGAATTCTTCTCGAATGTGGAGCTAACGGAGAAACAACAAAAAATTGCTCATTTAATTTTAAGAGAAATCCAAGAGCGCGTTGGGTTCTTAGTGAACGTCGGTTTAGATTATTTAACGTTAAGTCGTGCCGCAGGAACTTTATCAGGTGGTGAGGCGCAGCGTATTCGTTTAGCGACGCAAATTGGTTCTCGTCTTACTGGCGTACTTTACATTCTTGATGAGCCTTCTATCGGTTTACATCAGCGCGATAACGATCGTCTTATTCGTACATTGCAAGAAATGCGCGATTTAGGTAATACATTAATCGTTGTTGAGCATGATGAAGATACAATGATGGCTGCTGATTATTTACTTGATATCGGACCGGGTGCAGGTATTCACGGTGGGCAAGTTGTATCGGCAGGGACACCAGCTGAAGTGATGCAAGATGATAATTCGTTAACAGGAAAATATTTAAGCGGTAAAGAGTTTATTCCAGTTCCACTTGAAAGACGTAAAGGTGACGGACGTAAAGTGGAGATTGTCGGCGCAAAAGAGAATAACTTAAAGAACGCGAAGATGTCATTCCCACTCGGTACGTTTGTAGCGGTAACAGGTGTATCTGGATCAGGTAAAAGTACGATGATTAATGAAGTACTATATAAATCGTTAGCGCAAAAGTTATATAAAGCGAAAGCGAAGCCAGGTACTCATAAAGAGATTAAAGGTCTTGAACATTTAGATAAAGTAATTGATATTGATCAATCGCCAATTGGTCGTACACCACGTTCTAATCCAGCGACGTACACAGGTGTATTCGATGATATTCGTGATGTGTTTGCACAAACGAACGAAGCTAAAGTGCGCGGATATCAAAAAGGACGTTTCAGCTTTAACGTAAAAGGTGGCCGTTGTGAAGCGTGCCGTGGAGATGGAATTATTAAAATCGAAATGCATTTCTTACCAGATGTGTATGTTCCGTGTGAAGTTTGTCACGGTAAACGATATAATCGTGAAACGTTAGAAGTGAAATATAAAGATAAGAATATTTCTGAAGTGTTAGGGATGACAATTGAAGATGGAGTAGAATTCTTCGCCAATATTCCTAAAATTAAGCGTAAACTTCAAACGCTTGTAGATGTTGGGCTTGGTTATATGAAATTAGGTCAACCAGCAACAACATTATCTGGTGGGGAAGCACAGCGTGTGAAATTAGCTTCTGAATTACACCGCCGTTCTACAGGTCGTACGTTATATATTTTAGATGAGCCAACGACTGGTTTACATGCGCATGATATTGCACGTCTTCTAGAAGTGCTGCAACGTCTTGTTGAGAGTGGTGAGACGGTACTTGTAATTGAACATAATTTAGATGTGATTAAAACAGCTGATTATATCGTTGACCTTGGACCAGAAGGCGGGGACAAAGGTGGACAAATCGTCGCTTCGGGAACGCCAGAGCAAGTAGTAAAAGAAGAGCGCTCGTATACTGGTAAGTATTTAAAAGAGATTTTAAATCGTGATAAAGCAAGAATGAAAGAGAAAATAAAAGAAGTAGAGTTATCGCAATAAGTGTATGAATAAAACCGAGTGGAAATGACGCTCGGTTTTTATTGTATAGGGGGAGATGATGGAGTTTTTAGATGTGTTGCGAAAGAAGAATATGAAGGTAAGAAAGTTCCAAAAGTGGGGTGTATATTTTCGGAAGCGCTGGGAGAATAACTTTGCAAACCATTTAAGTGATGAAGAAAAAGAAGTGCTTAGAAGGAATAGAAGCAGAGAGCGCGTTTCATAATGAAGTGAAAAAGGAGTGCTACATTTTCTACCAACACTGTGATGAGGTACTATTAATAAAGGATGCGAGTTTATTACATATGGATGATACATTGTGTGAGACAGATGATGCGTATAAAGGTGATATCTATATTGTAGATAAAGATTTCACCTGGACTTTTGTAAAAACTCATGAACATAGATGGTGTGGTCCCTATTTCACAAAGAAATGTTGGTAGGTATACAAGCGTGAAGAGTAGAATAAGTTGGTATAAGTATTTGTATGATACTTGCGTTTATTGTCTATTAGCGTATGATGAAATATATATGTTAAAAGGATGTGTAAGAAAATGAGATGGATTGTATCACTTCTTGTAAATAGCGTTGTGTTAATCGCTGTATCGGGACTTTTAAAAGGGATTGCACCAGACGCGTTTTACGTAGCAAATATACAAACTGCAATTATTGCGAGTATTATTTTGGCTGTTTTAAATGTGTTCGTAAAGCCGTTTTTAATTTTAATTACGCTACCAATTACTGTTGTAACTTTCGGCTTCTTCTTAATTGTTATTAATGCGATTACGTTAAAAATAGCAGATTCATTATTAGGAGATGCTTTTAATATATCAGGATTTGGTGTAGCGATTGTTGCGGCAATTTGTATTTCAATTTTTAATATGATTATTGAAAAGGCAATTGTGGAACCTCTATATGAAAAAAAGAGAAAATGACAAAAAGAAAAACATTTCATTATTCGTATGAAATGTTTTTTTCTATTTATCAGAAACCGTATTTCTTGTTTCCAGAAAAAAATGGTACAATATCCGGTAGAATGGAATTTTACATCAAACGAGACTGAACCCGCAGCGGAGTGGAGGTTTATACATATGCCAAAAGTAAGGACAAAAGATTTAATTGAACAATTTCAATTGGAGTTAATAAGTGGTGAGGAAGGAATTCATCGTCCGATTGATACAAGTGATTTATCACGACCTGGAATTGAAATGGCAGGATTCTTTACATATTATCCAGCTGATCGCGTGCAGCTTCTTGGAAAAACGGAGCTTACGTTCTTTGATACGTTAACGACAGAACAAAAACAAGAGAGAATGAAAGCGCTTTGTACCGAGGAGACGCCATGTATTATTATAACTCGTAATCAAGATGTACCAGATGAGTTATTACAAGCATCACGTGAATCAGGCATGCCTTTATTACGTTCTTCTCAAACGACAACGAGATTATCAAGTCGTTTAACCAATTATTTAGAAGGTAAGCTAGCACCAACAACTGCTGTTCATGGTGTATTAGTGGATATTTACGGTGTTGGTGTTTTAATTACAGGTCAAAGTGGTGTTGGTAAAAGTGAGACAGCTCTTGAACTTGTGAAGCGTGGCCATCGCCTTGTTGCGGATGATAGTGTAGAAATTCGCCAAGAAGATGAAGACACATTAGTAGGAAGCTCACCAGATTTAATTGAGCATTTATTAGAAATTCGTGGTCTAGGTATCATTAACGTTATGACGTTATTCGGTGCAGGGGCAGTGCGAAATTATAAGCGTATTACACTTGTTATTAATCTTGAAATTTGGGATCAAAAGAAAAATTATGATCGCTTAGGTCTTGATGAAGAGAAGATGAAAATTATTGATACAGAACTTACGAAGATTACACTTCCAGTTCGTCCTGGTCGAAACTTGGCTGTTATTATTGAAGTAGCAGCGATGAACTTCCGTTTAAAACGTATGGGAGTCAATGCAGCACAGCAGTTCTCAGAACGATTAATGAGTGCGATTGAGTTAGGGAATCAGGAGTAAACATTGGAGAGGGAGGTCATACATATGCTGTTAGGTTCTGTACCGCAGCTTGACCGCGTAGCTGTCCAACTTGGGCCGTTTCCTGTTTATTGGTACGGGATTATTATCGGTACAGGTGTGCTATTAGGTCTTTGGCTAGCAACTCGCGAGGGAGAAAGGCTAGGTATTCCAAAAGATACATTTGTTGACCTTGTATTAATTGCAGTACCGATCGCTATTCTATTTGCGAGAATGTATTATGTTATTTTTGAATGGGAATATTACGCGCAAAACCCGAGTCAAATTATTAATATTCGTCAAGGTGGCTTGGCGATTCATGGTGGTTTAATCGGAGCGGTTATTACCGGAATTCTTTTTGCAAAGCGACGCGGGGTTTCATTCTGGAAGTTGGCGGATATTGCTGCGCCAAGTATTTTACTAGGACAAGCAATTGGCCGATGGGGAAACTTTATGAACCAAGAGGCACATGGTGATGAAGTAACGAGACAGTTTTTAGAAGGTCTTCATTTACCAGATTTCATTATTAATCAAATGTATATTGAGGGTGTGTACTATCATCCGACGTTTTTATATGAATCATTATGGAATTTTGTAGGTTTAATTTTACTACTTGCATTAAGAAAAGTGAACTTACGCCGCGGGGAATTATTCTTCACATATTTAATTTGGTATTCAGTAGGACGCTTCTTCGTAGAAGGCTTACGTACAGATAGTTTAATGCTAGGACCACTTCGCATTGCACAAGTAATGTCAATTGGACTTGTTGTTATTTCTATTATTTTCATTATTGTGAGACGAAAAATGGGGCAAGCTGATAAAAGATATTCGGAAAATTAGAGAAAAGTAGCATCTTATTGTAAGATGCTGCTTCTTTCATATTCAGGAAAGCGAAAGGACTAAGGCAATGAGAATAAATACAGTGTTATTTGATTTAGATGGAACTTTAATTAATACAAACGAACTTATTATTTCTTCTTTTTTACATACTTTAAATACATATTATCCAAATCAATATAAGCGTGAAGATGTGTTGCCATTTATCGGTCCATCTTTGCATGATACTTTCAGCAAGATTGATGAAAGTAAGGTTGAAGAGATGATTACAAGCTATCGCGAATTTAACCATGATCATCATGATGAATTAGTAGAAGAATATGAAACTGTATATGAAACAGTTCGAGAGTTGAAGAAGCAAGGTTATAAAGTTGGTATTGTTACAACGAAAGCGAGACAAACCGTTGAGATGGGATTACAGTTGTCAAAGCTTGATGAATTTTTTGATGTTGTCGTGACAATTGATGATGTAGAGCATGTGAAACCACATCCAGAGCCACTTCAAAAAGCGCTTGAATTATTAGATGCAAAACCAGAAGAGGCATTGATGGTTGGGGATAATCATCATGATATTGTCGGTGGTCAAAATGCGGGGACGAAAACAGCTGCGGTTTCATGGACGTTGAAAGGTAGAGCGTATTTAGAAGCTTACAAGCCGGACTTTATGCTAGATAAAATGAGTGATTTGCTACCGATTTTGTCTAATATGAACCGTTCATAAAGGTCCAAGTAAGTTAGTAGAGGAGCGAGCTCAGTGCGACGGACAACGCGCTATCCTGTTTCAGGAGGAAATTCATTATGGAATGTGTATAAAACAGTGTCTTTTTGGAAGGTAATGAAAAACTTTATTATTATCCAAATTGCGCGTTACACGCCATTTTTATCTGTGAAGAATTGGTTGTACCGTACTTTTTTACGGATGAAAGTAGGAAAGAAAACATCATTTGCACTTATGGTAATGCCGGATATTATGTTCCCAGAAAAGATAACTGTGGGAGAGAATTCGATTATTGGTTATAACACAACGCTTTTAGCACATGAATATTTAATTCGTGAATATCGACTTGGGGAAATCATCATTGGAAATGAAGTGATGATTGGAGCGAATGTAACAATATTACCAGGTGTGAAAATTGGAGATGGTGCGACTGTCTCAGCTGGCACACTTGTTCATAGAGATGTACCGAGCGGAGCTTTCGTAGGTGGAAATCCAATGCGTATTATTTATACGAAAGAGCAAATGACCGCAAGAGAAGGTTCATGGTGAAAATGTAACATTTCTCTTCTTTTTTTATGAATAAAAAGGAAATAATTGAGTAGAATATACTGTTTTGTTTTTTACGGAATCGTTTATACTTATAGATAGAAGAATGTGTGAACGAAGAAAACAAAAAACTGGAGGATATATGGGGAAAAATCAAAGAATATATAAGGAGAACGGACAAGTTATCTCTTTTAATCAGCTAGCGGACTTCTTTTATAAAAAAGGGATGAGAGCTTACAAAGGGCAAAAATTGCAAGATGCAATTAAATATTTTCGAAGAGCGGCACAAAGTGAGAAGGAGCCGTTTATTTTATGTCAATTAGCATCAGTATTATCTGAGGCTGGTGAATATCAAGAATCGAATCAAATCTTCTTAAAGTTAGTTAGATCTAATCCAGAACTTGAACAGTGCTATTATTTTATTGCAAATAATTATGCATATATGGGGTTATTTCAACAGGCGAAGAAATATGCGGATCGCTATTTAGAATTTGCAAAAGAGAAGGAATTCGTAGAAGATACATTAGAACTTCTTGAGATTATGGAAGAAGAAGCAATGGGTGCGGAAGAGATTGAAGATGAAGATGATTTAATTGTTATGCAGGAAGAAGCGAATCGTTATATTCGTAATGGACAATTGGAAGAAGCGATTGCTACATTAGAAATTGTTACGAAAGATTATCCGGAATTTTGGTCAGGTCATAATAATTTAGCCATTGCACATTTTCAATCTGGTAATGTAGACAAGGCACTGAAGTTAACAGAAATGATTTTAGAGAAAAATCCTGGTAATATACATGCGCTTTGTAATACGCTTATTTTTCTATATTCAATTGGAGAGCATAAACAAGTAGAAGCGTTAGCGGGACAGCTAGTTTCAGTATATCCGATTTCATTTGAACATCGTTTGAAACTGGGAACCACACTTGCAACGATTGGTTATTTCGAGCATGCATATAAATGGTTCAAATTATTAAAGCGTCAAGGATACGAGGGAGACGTTAGTTTTTATTATTGGTTTGCATATTCTGCTTATATGGTGAAAGATCAGCAACTAGCTGAAAAAATGTGGCAACATGTCGTGGAATTGCACCCTGATAAAAAAGGAAAAGAGCCCTGGAATGCGCTGAATTTAGCAGATGAAGGACAAAGTTTGCTATTTGAAGAATTACGAAAATCATTTCAGCAAAGTGCGACGTTAGAAGAACAAATGCTGGCTTTATATTTAATGAATGAATTGTCAACGCCGGAGAAGGTTGGATTCTTCTTTGATATAACGCAAGCGAAGAACGGTGTTCCCATCGTATCACAACTTGCAAATTACTTCTTTTTACTTAATAGTCATAAGAGTATTCCAGCTGATTTACAACAATTTGAGCAGTGCGTACGAATCGCGGATGCATTATACAATTATACGAAAAAAGATGATGAATTAATTGAAGAGTGTTTACACTTTTGGTTTTGTACGTTCATACGTTTATATACATCTGGAGATATATTTACAAATGTGTACGGCTGGTCAGCTGCGATTGAATACATTGTACGCGGCGAACAAGGAAATAAAATGACACAGTCGGAGCTTGGAGATGTATATAATGTATCTGTAGCGACTGTCCGAAAGTATGTGCAAGCTGTTAAGCGTACGCACACATAAGATAAGCAAATCATTGGGAAAAAAATGATGCTAACAGTATAATGAGGGTAACTTAATTGTGTAGGAATGGATAGGAGTGAATAGTGTGTCAGAAGAAAAAATTTATGATGTCGTTATTATTGGTGCAGGACCAGCTGGTATGACAGCTGCAGTATATACATCTCGTGCAAATTTAAGCACATTAATGCTTGAGCGTGGT
Source organism: Bacillus sp. AY2-1 (assembly GCF_008368965.1). Taxonomy (NCBI): domain Bacteria; kingdom Bacillati; phylum Bacillota; class Bacilli; order Caryophanales; family Bacillaceae; genus Bacillus; species Bacillus sp. AY2-1. The sequence continues at coordinate 273,114 of NZ_QPEL01000017.1, forward strand.
ATTCCAGGTGGCCAAATGGCAAACACAGAAGATGTAGAAAACTACCCAGGTTATGAGTCTATTTTAGGACCAGACTTATCAAATAAAATGTTTGAGCATGCGAAGAAATTTGGTGCTGAATATGCATACGGTGATGTGAAAGAAGTCATCGATGGTAAAGAATACAAAACAATTATTGCTGGTAAAAAAGAATATAAAGCACGTGCAATTATCGTTGCAAGCGGTGCAGAGTATAAAAAAATTGGTGTACCGGGTGAAACAGAACTTGGCGGCCGTGGTGTATCATATTGTGCAGTATGTGACGGGGCATTCTTTAAAGAAAAAGAACTTATCGTAATTGGCGGCGGAGATTCTGCTGTTGAAGAGGGTGTATTCTTAACGCGCTTTGCATCAAAAGTAACGATTGTTCACCGTCGTGACACGCTTCGTGCACAGAAAATTTTACAAGACCGTGCTTTCCAAAATGAAAAAGTAGATTTCATTTGGAACCATACTATAAAAGAAATCAACGAAGCAAGTGGTAAAGTAGGAAGTGTAACACTTGTCGACGTAAACAGTGGAGAAGAGAAAGAAGTCAAAACTGACGGCGTATTCGTATACATCGGTATGTTACCATTATCAAAACCATTTGTTGAACTAGGTATTACAAATGAAAATGGTTACCTTGAAACGAACGAACGTATGGAAACGAAAATTCCTGGTATTTTTGCAGCTGGTGATGTTCGTGAAAAAATGCTTCGTCAAATTGTAACTGCAACAGGTGACGGTAGTATTGCAGCACAAAGTGCTCAACATTACGTAGAAGAATTATTAGAGGAATTAAAAACTGTATCAGAAAAATAAGGGATAATATACCTTGTGAGAAGAAAGCTACCGACAGGAGCTTTCTTCTTTTTTTGTTTGAAAATGTCAAAGTTTTGTCAAAAAATATTAGGATTATAAGATTTCTTATTGATATACTGGACTTTACGGAAAAAATCACTATAAGAAATGAGGAATTTATTCAGTATGGAATGGCGTAATATATATCGTGGATTTTGTATGGGCGTTAGTGATTTAATTCCTGGTGTGAGCGGCGGTACAATCGCTGTTGTGTTAGGGATTTATGAACAATTGCTTGCGGCAATTAGTGGATTCTTTAGTCGTGAATGGAAAAAACATTTAGGATTTTTAATTCCCCTTGCAGCTGGTGTGGCAGCAGCATTTTTAACGTTAAGTCACGTTATTAAATATTTACTTGCAAATCATTATGAACCGACTCAATTTTTCTTCCTCGGTTTAATTATTAGTATATTACCGATGTTAATGAGAGAAGCTGATGCAAAGTCATCGTTTAAAGGTAAGCACATTGTTTTATTAATAGTTGCAGCAATTCTTGTTGCGATTACAGTTTTCTTTAAACCAGATAAGGCAGCAGATCCAATTACGACGTTAACAATTTTAAATGCAATTGGTTTATTTTTCGCAGGATGGATGGCTAGTATGGCCATGCTGCTTCCTGGGATTAGTGGATCGTTTATTTTATTAATTATTGGTGTGTATCCAACAGCAATTAACGCTTTAACTACACTTAATTTACCTTTAATCGTGGTTATCGGTGCTGGTGTTATGGTCGGATTTGTTGTAAGTAGTAAAGGCATTAGTTTTTTATTAGATCGTTATAAAAGTATGACATTTGCGGCAATTATTGGACTTGTAATCGGTTCGATTGTAATTGTGTTCCCTGGGATTCCGACTGGCGGATTTTCAATTATAAGTTCGATTATTACCTTTATTTTAGGATTTGCGATTGTTACTTATTTCGGTAAGAAATAAAGGCTTTAATCCCCTTGGCGATAAAAATCGTTAAGGGGATTTTTTATGCTATTCATTGAAAGTCTAAGCATTTACATTGCTTGTTATAGAAAGCTTTTTTAAAATTGTTGAGTAGCATATGCTTAACGAAAGAGGACTGGCTCCTTCGTTGTAGCAAACTGTTTTTGATAGTATAATGAAAGAAGTATGCAGTGAGGAATTTTACTGCAAGTAGCTGAGGTGAAGAAACATGCAAAGAGTGACAAACTGTGTGTTAATTAGAGATAATGAAGTACTCTTACTCCAAAAACCTCGCCGAAATTGGTGGGTTGCACCAGGCGGGAAAATGGAGCGTGGTGAGACTGTAAGAGATTCCGTTGTTCGCGAGTATCGTGAAGAAACAGGTATTTATTTGAAAAACCCAGCGTTAAAGGGGGTCTTCACCTTTGTCATCCAAGAAGGTGATAAAGTTGTTTCTGAATGGATGATGTTCTCCTTTTTAGCGACAGATTTTGCAGGAGAAAACAAACTAGAGAGCGAAGAAGGCATCATTGGTTGGCATACATTTGACAAAATTGATGATTTAGCAATGGCGCCAGGAGATTATCACATTATTGATTACTTAATTAAAGGAAATGGCATAATCTACGGTACATTTGTATATACCCCAGATTTTGAGTTGCTTTCATATCGATTAGATCCGAGTTAAACCGTCAAGGAGAGGATACGATGACAGAGAATAATGATATAAAAATGGTAATTATTACAGGGATGTCTGGAGCTGGAAAAACAGTAGCTTTACAAAGTTTTGAAGATTTAGGATATTTTTGTGTAGATAATTTGCCACCGATGTTATTGCCAAAGTTTATTGAACTTATGGCGGATTCAAAAGGGAAAATGAATAAAGTGGCACTTGGTATTGATTTACGTGGCCGCGAGTTTTTCGAACATTTATGGGGAGCGCTTGATGATTTATCAGAACGTACATGGATTATTCCTCATATTTTATTTTTAGATGCGAAAGATAGTACGCTTGTAACTCGTTATAAAGAAACGAGACGTTCGCATCCACTTGCACCAACTGGTTTGCCGTTAAAGGGAATCGAAGCAGAGCGCGATTTATTAACAGATATGAAGGCACGAGCGAATATTGTGCTTGATACATCGGATTTAAAACCGAAAGAATTACGTGAAAAAATTGTTCACTTGTTCTCAACAGAAACTGAGCAAGCATTTCGTGTAAATGTTATGTCATTTGGATTTAAGTACGGTATTCCAATTGATGCAGATTTAGTATTTGATGTTCGTTTTTTACCAAATCCATATTACATTCCACATATGAAGCCATTAACAGGACTAGATGAAGAAGTTTCTTCGTATGTACTGAAATTTAATGAGACACATAAGTTTTTAGAGAAGTTGACGGATCTGATTACTTTCATGTTGCCTCATTATAAAAGAGAAGGCAAAAGTCAACTTGTAATTGCAATTGGATGTACAGGTGGACAGCATCGTTCTGTTACGCTTACAGAATACCTTGGGAAACATTTGAAACCAGAGTATAGTGTTCATGTATCTCATCGTGATGTGGAGAAGAGAAAGGGCCATTAAGGGATGAAAAAAGAGAGAAAGCCTAAAATTGTTATCATGGGAGGCGGAACTGGACTCTCTGTTTTATTAAGAGGATTAAAGCAATATCCTGTTGATATTACAGCAGTTGTTACAATCGCTGATGATGGTGGCAGTTCAGGTAGATTACGTGATGAGCTAGAAATTCCACCTCCAGGTGACATCCGTAACGTACTTGTTGCGTTATCGGATGTAGAGCCACTGGTGGAAGCTTTATTTCAGCACCGTTTCACAACAGGGGACGGACTGAAAGGTCATGCGTTAGGAAATCTATTGTTGGCAGGTATGACCTCAATTACAGGAGACTTTTTCCATGCAATTACGGAAACAAGTAAAGTATTAAATGTCAGAGGACGTGTATTACCAGCAGCGAATCAAAGTGCGGTACTTCATGCGGAACTTGAAGATGGAGAAATTGTAACAGGCGAATCAAAGATTCCTTATTACGGAAAGAAGATTAATCGTGTCTTTTTAACTCCAGAAGATGTAGAGCCATTGCATGAAACCTTGGCTGAGATTAAACGAGCTGATTTACTCGTTTTCGGTCCAGGAAGTTTGTATACAAGTATATTACCCAACTTAGTTGTTAATAAAATTGGGGATGCTGTTCTTGCTGCAAAGGCGAAGAAGGTGTATGTATGTAACGTTATGACACAAGCGGGTGAAACGATGGGATATACTGCTTTTGATCATGTGCAGGCTTTACACGATCATTTAGGGCAACCATTTATTAATACTGCAATTGTAAATAACCGTGATATTCCTTGTGAATTACGTAAGTTATATGAGGAAGAAATGTCTACACCAGTTGTAGTGGATGAAGAACGTTTTGCTGAAAATAATATTGATGTCATTCAAGGTGGATTAGCGAAGTATGATGATCGTGTTGTAAGGCATGATACGTTAAAGTTAGCTTCGATTTTATATTCATTGTTATAAATATGCGTTGCCTCGTTTGAGGTAGCGCTCCTCATTCATATAGGACAAGAATTTTGTTCCATAATAATCGTATAAGGAGGTGTTGACTGTGTCATTTGCATCAGAAACAAAGAAAGAGCTGACGAACCTTGAAATGAAGGAATGCTGTGAAAAAGCTGAATTATCAGCGTTACTTCGAATGAATGGATCGCTTTCTTTTTCAAACCGTCGTCTATCTATTGATATTCAAACAGAAAATGCGGCAATTGCAAGAAGAATTTATACGCTTTTGAAAAAGGGATATGACGTAACGGTAGAATTGCTTGTTCGTAAAAAAATGCGATTGAAGAAAAATAATGTATATATCGTAAGGCTTGTTGAGAAGTCTCGCGAAATATTAGCCGATCTTCATATCGTGCGAGATGACTTTTCATTTATTCGAAATATATCACAAGAATTGATTGAGAAGAAGTGTTGTAAACGATCGTATTTACGCGGTGCATTTTTAGCAGGTGGTTCAGTAAATAACCCAGAAACATCATCTTATCATTTAGAGATCTTTTCGTTATATAAGGAACATAATGATGCTATATGTGAACTGATGAACGGATTTGATTTAAATAGTAAGACGCTGGAAAGAAGAAAAGGGTACATTACGTATTTGAAAGAAGCGGAGAAAATTACGGAATTTTTAAATATTATTGGTGCTCATAATGCGCTTTTAAGATTTGAAGATATTAGAATCGTACGTGATATGCGTAATTCCGTAAATCGTTTAGTGAACTGCGAAACAGCTAATTTAAATAAAACAATTGGTGCAGCGCTAAGGCAAATTGAAAATATCCGCTATATTGATGAGACGGTTGGTCTTGATATATTGCCAGATAAACTACGAGAAATTGCGCAGCTACGAAGAGATTATCAAGATGTAACATTGAAAGAGTTAGGTGAGATGGTATCCGGGGGGAAAATTAGTAAATCGGGTATTAATCATCGTTTGCGTAAAATCGATGAAATTGCAGAGAAATTACGCGCGGGGGAAACGGTAGCAAAAAAATAAGAGGTTAAAGGGGAAATGGAGCTGTGGTTCAAAAACGAGTTCAGGTTTCATTAAAAAACGGTTTACAAGCACGTCCGGCTGCGTTGTTTGTACAAGAGGCAAATCGCTTTCATGCAGATATCTTCATCGAGAAAGACGGAAAGACAGTAAATGCAAAGAGCATAATGGGGATTATGAGCTTAGCAATTGGAACTGGTAGCATGATAACAATTACAACAGAAGGTTCAGATGCAGAAGAGGCTTTAGAAGCATTAGCTGCATATGTACAATAAGAAGCTATCGCGTATATGCGATAGTTTTTTGTTTTTGCTGTTTACTTAAAGGGAGTTTTCGGGATAGGGGGTATGTAGGTGGTTTGTCCTTGTCGTAGATTGTCGGTAAATCGATATGTTGTGTCGAACCGTTGATATATTAAAAAAATCGTTGATATAATTTGAGTTTTGTTCGATATAATTGAAAAATCGTTGATATATTTAGAGAGATACTGGATGGGGTATGTGAGCGGGGAACAATTATAAAAGAAGCGCCCAATTATAGGGCGCTTCCGCTTTTAGTTGTATCCAGCTCCAGCGGCTAGAATGGTCGGTGGCTTCGCTTCTTCCGCCGAGGTAAAAAGCACCTCTTTGTCAGAAGCTCCATCCTCCTCCCATTCTGAACGAGCCGCTTCCGCTTTTAGTATATCCAGCTCCAGCGGCTAGAATCTCCGGTCGTTTCGCCCCTTCATTCGAGGCAAAAAGCGCCTCGGAATCAGGTGCTCCATCGCCCTGCGATTCTGAACGAGCCGCTTCCGCTTTAAATTAATTAACGATTTGTAAAGATCTTATCGATTAAACCGTATTCTAAAGCTTTTTCTGCTGTCATGAAGTTGTCGCGGTCTGTGTCGCGTTGTAGTACTTCAAGTGGTTGACCAGTGCGGTCAGCAAGAATTTGGTTTAGTTTTTCACGTAAGAATAGGATACGTTTAGCAGCGATTTCGATTTCAGTCGCTTGACCTTGTGCTCCGCCAAGTGGTTGGTGAATCATTACTTCACTGTTTGGAAGTGCATAACGTTTTCCTTTTTCACCTGCTGCAAGTAAGAATGCACCCATAGATGCTGCCATACCGATACAGATTGTTGATACTTGTGGTTTAATAAACTGCATTGTATCATAGATTGCCATACCTGCTGTGATAGAACCACCAGGGCTGTTGATGTAGATGTGAATATCTTTTTCTGGATCTTGAGATTCCAAGAATAAAAGCTGGGAAACGATTGAGTTAGCTACGTTGTCATCAATTGCACTACCAAGCATAATGATGCGGTCTTTTAATAGTCGAGAGTAAATATCGTAAGCGCGTTCTCCACGATTTGTTTGTTCAATTACTGTAGGAATTAAATTCATCTGTTATTTCCTCCTTCTAAAGCTTTCTTAGTCTTATAATACAATTATGGTCAATAAAGGTCAAACGAAACCACTTTAAATCAAAAAAATATGTAGTTGTATCATGAAATATTCGCTATGTTTTCGAAATTCCCTGCTTATGTATCTTCAACATCATAACCGAATTCCATAAATTTAAACGTTATGAAAACTGGAGAAAAAGGAAAAGAACGCTTGTTAACTGAAGCGTTCTTTCGATAATTAGTCTTTTAAAAGATAGGTAACTCTATTTAAAATCTTTTCGATTTGTTTCGCGTTTTTACTATACATTTCGCTTGCTGATTTCGACTTTGTTTCTAGAGAAAATAGTTCAAGATCAGCATGACATTTTTTTAAAGATGCTAATAATAAAGGCTTATTTTGAGGAGAAGGCATTTGTAGTTTGTCATTGTAAATGTCGATAGTAAGTTGTCCGTATGAATCTACTTGACCGAGAAAAACATTTTCGATAACAACACCGAGCTTTTCTAGTTCAGAGTGTAGCCAAGCGCGGTTATGCCCGCTTGCTGAAAGTGGTTCATCTAGTACATTTCCATCCATAATAACAGTTTGTGGTTCTTTTTCATTTGGCACTTTTAAACCGAGATCTTTTGCAGTAAGTGGCTGAGAATCTTTCTTTAATAATACATTTAATTCTCCGCTCGGTTCTAAGACAGCAAATTCGACTTCAGCTATACTGAATGCACCATTTCCTCTAAGAAGCTCAAGTAACTCATCACTTGTATATTTTTCTTTCTTTAAATTATCCTCAAGTACTTTTCCATCTTTTATTAACACTGTAGATTTTCCTTCAAAGAAATCTCTAGCAGTTTTGTTTTTCAAGGAAAGAATTCCGACGAAAAAAGGTACGGAGGCGAAAATAAGTATTGCAAAGACACCGTGGAAAAACTTTTGATCAAGCCCTGTAGCTATTTGAGCAGCGATATCACCGATTGTCATTCCCGCTATGTATTCAAAAAAGGAAAGCTGAGAGATTTGCCTTTTTCCTAAGCACTTTGTAATAGTGAATAAAATAATTAATATGAATACAGAGCGAAGGATGACAAGTGTCCATTCCGGTAGGTGAGACATAGTCATTTCCTCCAGTCTACTTAAAACCCTTTATATTGAGGTTCTTCACGTTCTAATACTGAAACTCTATCCTGTAAATCAGCGATGACACTGTCCATTTCTAACATACATTCATGAAATACGCGTTTAGCTTCATCGTCTGTAGAATTTAGTGAAAGGGAACTTAAGCTTGCTTGAGCGCCTCTTACACTAGCAAGGCAAGTTTTTACGCTAGCGATAACAGTCATATAAACACCTCTTATCCTTTCGGTTTAAATAACAATGCTCCAATGAAGCCGAAAATAATAGCTGCTGATACACCGGCGCTCGTTACTTTAAACATGCCGGTAATAACGCCAACGATGCCATGTTTTGCAGCTTCTTCCATTGCGCCATGAACGAGGGCATTACCAAAGCTTGTAATAGGTACAGTTGCCCCGGCTCCAGCGAAATCAATTAATGGCTCATACAAATTAAATCCATCTAATATAGCTCCAGCAACAACGAGTGTTGCCATTGTATGAGCGGGTGTTAGTTTGCCGACATCAAACATAAGTTGGCCGATTACACATATGAGTCCGCCAATGACGAAAGCCCAGAAAAAAATCATTGCGTTGCACCTCCAAATTCAATCGAAACGGCATGAGCGATACACGGAATCGTTTCTTCTTGTTGGAATGTAAGTGGAGATAGTAAAGCGCCTGTCGCAACGACAAGTATTTTTTTGAACTCTCCTCTTTTCATTCGGTTTAATAAATGACCGTACACGACTGTTGCGGAACATCCAGGCCCGCTAGCACCAGCTATGACAGGTTGTCCTTCTCTATAAATGATAATTCCGCAATCTTGAAATTGTTCGCTCGTTACTTTCGTTCCGTGTTTATGTAGTAAGTCATAAGCAATTTCGCGTCCTACATGTCCGAGATCGCCTGTTACGATTAAATCGTAGTAAGAGGCATCAATTTGGCGTTCACGTAAATGGGCTTCAATTGTATCAACTGCAGCTGGAGCCATTGCGCCTCCCATATTAAACGGATCCGTTAATCCCATATCAACCACTCGTCCGATTGTTGCAGAGGTTACCCTTGGACCGTGTCCAGTATCGCTTAAAATAGCGGCTCCTGCTCCGGTTACTGTCCACTGTGCAGTAGGCGGCTTTTGTCCACCGTATTCGGTAGGGTAGCGGAATTGTTTTTCTACAGCAGTATTATGGCTTGAAGCTCCAGTTAATAAATATTTTGCACCTTTTGCATTTACGATACTTGCCCCAAGTGCTAAACCTTCCATAGAAGTAGAACAAGCTCCGAATAATCCGAGATAAGGAGTGCCCAATGTGCGGCAAGCAAAGCTTGTAGGGGTAATTTGATTAATTAAATCTCCTGCGAGTACAAATTGAATATCATCTTTACGAAGTTCTGCTTTTTCAGTAGCGCGACTACAAGCTTCTTCGAATAAAATTTTATGTGCTTTTTCATAGGAATCTTGCCCGAGCCATAAATCTTCATGAAGGATATCGAAGTCTTCTGGGATGTTTCCCTTTGCTTCAAATGGTCCACCGACAACCCCTGTTGAGATAATGACTGGTTTGTTTTCAAATACCCACGTTCGGTGTCCTTGTAACATTTATAGCCCTCCCCATTGAACGAGAATCGTTTTAATAAGTGCGATGACAAAAGCCGAAAATACACCAAATAAAATAACAGAACCCGCTAGTTTAAACATATTGCCGCCAACGCCAAGGACAAATCCTTCCGTTCGATGCTCAATACATGCGGCAATAACAGAGTTACCAAATCCAGTAACAGGTACAGCTGTACCAGCACCAGCAAACTGTCCAAAACGATCGTATATACCAAATCCAGTTAGTAACATAGAAATGAAAATAAGAGTTGCGACTGTCGGATTTCCTGCTGAGCGTTCAGTGAAATCAAAATATGTGATATAAAAAGTAGAAATGAGTTGACCGATGAAGCAAATAAAACCACCGACGAAAAAGGCTTTTATACAATTTTTTAAGACAGGTCGTTTCGGTTCGCGTTCTTGTTCGAATTTTTTATACTCCTGTTGTACAGGGGTTAAGTTTTTATCTTTACTAGACATTGCAATCCTTCCTTTTCTTTTAAAAAGCGTTAAGTGTTAGACTCCATTTTTTTACCAATGAATTTTAATTGTTTATTAATTTCATCTTTAGATACTTCTTTTTCCTTAATTTTTCTTTCGAGTTTTTCGAGTAACATAAAGATTTTTTTATCTGTACTGACACGAACATCGAAAGTAGGATGCTCATCACTTAGCTGCTTTTGAAGCTTTTTACGAAGAGGTTTTAATCCAAACCTTTCGTGATGCTCAGGTGTAACTGCTATGTAGAGATCTAAATTTGAATTCACTGCTGTGCTTTTTATAATTTCATCCATAGCGAGAGCTCTTTTCTTCGCTCCTTGTGATATAGATTGATTAAAGGATTCCGTACTCGTCTTTGTTAACTTTGGACCTTTTTCTTTCTCCGTTCGTTTTGCTTCTTCTTTCACTTTTTTATCTAAAGGACTATTATCACATCCAGTAAAAGAGCTAAATAGAAGTGCAAATAATGCGGTTATGAGACCGAGTTTTCGCATAATTATCATTCCATTTCTATTGCAATATGTAATGTGATAGAAAAAGGATGACTGCATATCATCCTTTTTCTATTTCACAGCAAGACGGATTCGTTATTGCTGTGAGTATTGTGGTTCTTCTTGTTGGACTTCTTCAACGCGTGGGTTTAAAGAATCGATAATCGTTTGTGTTTGCTGCGCAGCTGTTTGAAAAAGTTGCTTAGCTTGTTGGTTATCCGTATCAAGAGCGAATCCCTCTAAGCTAGCTTGTGCACTTTTTAATCCAGAAACAGTTTGCTTTAGTTTCGTAATTACAGTCATTGAATGAAGCCCCCTTTGGAATATCAATTCATAGGTTATAATTTGTGAGTTGGGGAGAATTTATGATTGGAAAATTTAGGGGTGGAATAGATTTTATATGCTTTTAGCTAAGATGTATAAGGTATTACGGGGATATTTTTATTGATTTAGATGGATTTTATTGCTATTATTATGAGAAGAAAATGAAGTGTTTTCTATAATCATGCGCCCATAGCTCAGTCGGATAGAGCGGTGGTTTCCGGTACCACGTCTGCCGGGGGTTCGAATCCCTCTGGGCGCGTCAAAAAGTCCTAACTTACGTTTTGTAGGTTAGGACTTTTTTTATTTCCCTCTTGTTATATCTGATAATAAGATTTACTATTAGTACTTGATAATAATTTTTATAACTTATTATTTTCTTTCAATATTATTCAAATTTCGGTTGTAAGTTGTAAATATTATTAATACATATAAATTAATAATATTTTGGAATGGGCGTCTGCGTGAGGATTCTCCTTTTACCAAACTTATTGTACAATAGAAACAAGGGGGAGATTAGTTTGAAGGCAAGTCTTTTACAAGAACAAAGCTTACGTTTGGCAATGACACAAGAGTTAAGGCAAGCGATTACAATGCTTCAGTATAATGTACAAGAATTATCGGAGTTTTTGTATGAGCAATCGTTAGAGAATCCCCTTATTGAGTTAGGTGGTTTTGAGAGGGAGAAGAAAAAGAGCTCTAACAACAGTAAAAGTACCAGCAAACAAGTCGAGAATCAGATGGAAATCTACAGTGTGGATTCTACAACGATTCAGCAACACTTATTAAATCAAATACAGTATTATAAAATAGATGAAGAAGAGCGGAAAGTGGCTTCTTTCATTATTATGAACATGGATGGAAACGGGTATTTACAAGAAACGAATGAAGAGTTAGCAGAGCTCCTTTCTGCGCATATTCATGTAGTTGACCGCTCTGTAGAGCTTGTCCAATCACTGGAGCCAGCAGGGGTAGGGGCGCGTAATATTCAGGAATGTTTAACCTTACAATTGAAGCGCTTACAAAGAAGGGATGGATTAGCGGAAGATATTGTAGAGGAGCACTTTGCTTATTTCGTGAAGAAGGATTGGCGAAAGCTCGTTCATGTGCTGAAGTGTAGTAATGAAGAATTACAATCGGCGGTGAACTGTATTACATCATTGCAGCCGAAACCGGGCCTTGCGTATTCTTCGGATAAACCACTGTATATTGTGCCTGACATGGCAGTGAAAAAAGAAGGCGATCGCCTCGTTTTACAGATGAATGAGAGAAATATGCCGAGAATTGAAATTCACTCTGAGTACAGTGCGCTTCTTAATAATAGTGAAAGTGAAGTAGCATCTTACGTTTCAGAAAAGTATCAGCATGTGCAATGGATTATGCGCAGTTTGAAACAGAGAAAACAAACACTTCTGCAAGTGATGACGATTATTATGGAAAAACAACGTGATTTCTTTTGGGAAGGTCCAGCGTATTTGAAGCCGCTCGCTTTAAAAGAGGTGGCGGAAGAGCTAAGTGTGCATGAGTCTACGATTAGTCGTGCAACAAGAAATAAGTATGTGCAAACGCCACACGGTTTATTTGAGATGAAATCGTTCTTTAGTAATGCAGTTTCGACGACAGAGGATGAGGCAGTTTCAACGAAGCGAGTGAAACAGTTTATTCAAACGCTTGTGGAAGCAGAGAATAAGAAAAAGCCACTCTCAGATCAAAAGATTTCAAAATTATTAGAAGAAGAGCATGAAATTGTTATTTCTCGAAGAACGGTGGCGAAGTATAGAGAACAAATGCATATCCCAGCTTCGTCATTGCGAAAAACAATCGGATAGGTGAAGAAGATGAAAGTTGTGCTGTATACAAAAAAGAATTGTGGTCTTTGCGTGCAGGCGAAACAAGTTTTGCAGGAAGTACAATGTGAATATTCTTTTCAAATCGAGGAAATAGATATATATGAAGATAATGACCTTTTAGAAAAATATCATTTAATGATTCCGGTTGTAGAAATAGACGGAAAACAAGTAGAATATGGTAACATTCACAAAGGTGTCATAATAAACTATATAAAGAATGCAGTTAAGAGTTGAATAAGTTTCTATCTCCTGTTACAATAATACACGTAGCAGGGATTATTTTTTTAACCTATGTGGGACACAAAATGTCACTACGGGACGTAAAGTGACCACCGAGGAAAAATGAACCAATGTAGTGAGGAGAAAAGATATGCGCTCATGGATTCAGAACACAAAAAAATTATTACCTGATCTGCTACCTGTTATGCAAACGAGAATGCAAATTCTTCAATACATTAGGCTCATGCAGCCGATTGGAAGAAGAAACTTATCAGCAAGCCTCGGTATGACAGAACGAGTATTGCGAAGTGAAGTTCAAGTTTTGAAAGAACAAAACTTAGTTCACGTCGCTTCTTCTGGAATGACTTTGACAGAAGAAGGAACAGCTTTAGTTCTTGCTTTGGAAGACTTTATGAAAGAAATTTCCGGGTTAAAGGTTTTAGAAAAGCAACTTAAGGAAACATTAGACTTGGATGAAGTTTTCGTTGTCCCTGGTGATAGTGATGAATCACCTTGGGTCAAACTGGAGATGGGCCGTGCTTGTGTGACTTGTATAAAAGACCGTCTGACAGCGAATAATATCGTTGCTGTGGCTGGAGGAACTACGCTAGCTGCTGCTGCGGACATGATGCAACTTGATTGTAAAGATTTACATATGCTATTTGTCCCAGCACGTGGTGGAATCGGAGAAGGTGTTGAATTAGAAGCCAATACCATTTGTGCCAAGATGGCGCAAAATACGATGAGTAATTATCGCTTATTGTATGTTCCAGACCATGTTAGTAGCGAAGCATATGCGTCTATTGTGACAGAGCCTTCCGTGAAAGAAGTTCTTGAGTTGATTCGATCTTCCAATATCGTCATTCATGGAATAGGTGATGCGTTAACAATGGCACGTCGCAGAAGTACTTCGGAAGCAGATTGGTTAAAGATTCAAGCAAGCGAAGCAGTTGGTGAAGCTTTCGGTTACTACTTTAATGAAGAAGGAAATGTTGTTCATAAAGTAAGAACAGTTGGTATGCAATTAGAGGATTTACAAAATGTATCTCACGTTGTTGCAGTCGCTGGAGGTTCTTCAAAGGCAAAAGCAATACAGGCTGTAATTAAACAAGGGCACACTTCAATTCTAATTACAGATGAAGGTGCAGCAAAACAGTTAACAAAGGGTTTTACCCTTTAATATAATCCCCCAAGGAGGAAATTCAAATGACTAAAATTGGTATTAATGGATTTGGACGTATCGGACGTAACGTATTCCGCGCAGCTCTTAACAACTCTGAGGTAGAAGTAGTAGCAATCAACGACTTAACAGATGCTAAAACATTAGCTCACCTTTTAAAATATGACACAGTTCACGGAACTTTAAACGCAGAAGTATCTGCTAACGAAAACAGCATCGTTGTTAACGGTAAAGAAATTAAAGTTATCGCTGAGCGTGACCCAGCTCAATTACCATGGAGCGACTACGGAGTAGAAGTAGTAGTAGAATCTACTGGCCGTTTCACTAAAAAATCAGACGCTGAAAAACACTTAGGTGGATCAGTTAAGAAAGTTATCATCTCAGCTCCAGCTTCTGACGAAGATATCACTGTAGTTATGGGTGTTAACCACGAACAATACGATGCAGCTAACCACAACGTAGTATCTAACGCTTCTTGTACTACAAACTGTCTAGCTCCATTCGCTAAAGTATTAAACGAAAAATTCGGCGTAAAACGCGGAATGATGACAACAATTCACTCTTACACTAACGACCAACAAATCTTAGACTTACCACACAAAGATTTACGTCGTGCTCGTGCAGCAGCTGAAAACATGATCCCAACATCTACTGGTGCAGCTAAAGCTGTAGCATTAGTATTACCAGAACTTAAAGGTAAATTAAACGGTGGCGCTGTACGTGTTCCAACTGCTAACGTTTCTCTTGTTGACTTAGTTGTTGAACTTGACAAAGAAGTAACAGTTGAAGATGTAAACGCAGCATTCAAAGCAGCAGCTGAAGGCGAATTAAAAGGTATCCTTGGATACAGCGAAGAGCCATTAGTATCTATCGACTATAACGGATGTACAGCTTCTTCTACAATCGATGCATTATCTACAATGGTAATGGAAGGTAACATGGTTAAAGTACTTTCTTGGTACGATAACGAAACTGGTTACTCTAACCGCGTAGTAGACTTAGCAGCTTACATGACTTCTAAAGGTCTTTAATTCTTAATTATATAAGCAATCAATGACAAAACGAGGGAGAGGGTTTGTTCCCTCTCTCTCTTCTTTCGTTTTAAAAGCAAATGTGTTAAGCTTTTGAATGGGTTTTGTCAATCCTAACTAGTAGTCGGAGGGAAATCCAATGAACAAAAAATCAATTCGTGACGTAGATTTAAAAGGTAAGCGTGTATTTTGCCGCGTTGATTTCAACGTACCTATGAAAGAAGGCAAAATTACAGATGAAACTCGTATCCGTGCAGCTCTTCCTACAATTCAATATTTAGTAGAGCAAGGTGCGAAAGTTATTTTAGCAAGCCACTTAGGCCGTCCAAAAGGTCAAGCGGTAGAAGAATTACGTCTTACTCCAGTAGCAGCACGTTTAGGTGAGCTTCTTGGTAAAGATGTTAAAAAAGCAGACGAAGCATTCGGACCAGTTGCACAAGAAATGGTTGCAGCAATGAACGAAGGCGACGTATTAGTTCTTGAAAACGTACGTTTCTATGCGGGCGAAGAAAAGAACGATGCAGAACTTGCGAAAGAATTTGCAGCACTTGCTGACATCTTCGTAAACGATGCATTCGGTGCAGCTCACCGTGCTCACGCTTCTACAGCAGGTATCGCAGACTACCTACCAGCAGTATCTGGTCTATTAATGGAAAAAGAGTTAGATGTATTAGGTAAAGCACTTTCTAACCCAGAACGTCCATTTACAGCTATTATTGGTGGTGCGAAAGTAAAAGATAAAATCGGTGTAATTCGTCATCTATTAGACAAAGTAGATAACTTAATCATCGGTGGCGGACTTGCTTACACGTTCGTTAAAGCTTTAGGTCATGAAATTGGTCTATCTCTATGTGAAGACGACAAGATTGAACTAGCTAAAGAATTTATGCAACTTGCAAAAGAAAAAGGCGTAAACTTCTACATGCCAGTTGATGTTGTAATCACTGAGGAATTCTCTGAAACTGCAACAACTCAAATCGTTGGTATCGACTCTATCCCTTCTAACTGGGAAGGCGTAGACATCGGTCCTAAAACACGTGAAATTTATGCAGATGTAATTAAAAACTCTAAGCTTGTTGTATGGAATGGACCAATGGGTGTATTCGAAATGACTCCATTCGCAGAAGGTACAAAAGCAGTAGGACAAGCATTAGCAGATGCAGAAGATACATACTCTGTTATCGGCGGTGGTGACTCTGCAGCAGCTGTTGAAAAATTCGGTATGGCTGATAAAATGAGCCACATTTCTACTGGCGGCGGTGCGTCATTAGAATTCATGGAAGGTAAAGAGCTTCCAGGTGTAGTTTGTCTTAACGACAAATAAGTAGCAGCCAAAGAAAAAGGACGGTGCAAAGCATGCGTAAACCAATTATCGCAGGTAACTGGAAAATGAATAAAACTCTATCTGAAGCAGTTAGCTTCGTAGAGGAAGTTAAAGGTCAAATCCCAGCAGCTTCAGCTGTTGATGCAGTAGTTTGCTCTCCAGCTCTATTCTTAGAGCGCCTTGTAGCAGCAACTGAAGGAACTGATTTACAAGTAGGTGCACAAAACATGCACTTCGAAAAAAATGGTGCATTCACTGGCGAAATTAGCCCAGTAGCACTTAGCGACTTAAAAGTAGGCTACGTAGTACTTGGCCACTCTGAGCGTCGTGAAATGTTTGCTGAAACAGACGAATCAGTAAACAAAAAGACTCTAGCAGCATTTGAACATGGTTTAACACCAATCGTATGTTGTGGTGAGACTTTAGAAGAGCGCGAAAGCGGAAAAACATTTGATCTAGTAGCAGGTCAAGTGACAAAAGCACTTGCAGGTTTAACAGAAGAGCAAGTTAAAGCAACTGTTATCGCTTATGAGCCTATCTGGGCTATCGGTACAGGTAAATCTTCTTCTTCTGCAGATGCAAATGAAGTATGTGCGCACATCCGTAAAGTTGTTGCAGAAGCTGTTTCTCCAGAAGCTGCAGAAGCTGTTCGTATTCAATACGGCGGTAGCGTAAAACCAGAAAACATTAAAGAGTATATGGCACAATCTGACATCGACGGCGCTTTAGTTGGCGGTGCTAGCTTAGAGCCTGCTTCGTTCTTAGGTCTTCTGGGGGCGGTAAAATGAGAAAGCCAACAGCTTTAATCATCCTTGACGGTTTCGGACTTCGTGAAGAAACTCACGGGAATGCTGTAGCACAAGCTAAGAAACCTAATTTTGATGGTTACTGGAACAAATTCCCTCATACAACGCTTACAGCTTGTGGTGAGGAAGTAGGTCTTCCAGAAGGTCAAATGGGTAACTCTGAGGTTGGTCACTTAAATATTGGTGCTGGCCGCATAGTATATCAAAGCTTAACACGCGTAAACGTTGCAATTCGTGAAGGTGAGTTCGATCAGAACGAAACATTCCAAAATGCAATTAAAAGCGTAAAAGAAAAAGGTACTGCTCTTCATTTATTCGGTTTACTTTCTGATGGTGGTGTGCACAGTCACATGAACCATATGTTTGCTCTTCTTCGCTTAGCAGCAAAAGAAGGTGTGGAGAAAGTTTATATCCATGCGTTCTTAGACGGCCGCGATGTTGGACCACAAACAGCAAAAGGTTATATCGATGCAGCAAATGAAGTAATTAAAGAAACAGGAGTAGGACAATTCGCGACTATCTCTGGTCGTTATTACTCCATGGACCGTGACAAGCGTTGGGATCGCGTAGAAAAATGTTACAGTGCTATGGTGAATGGTGAAGGCCCTACTTATAAATCAGCAGAAGAGTGTGTAGAAGACTCTTATGCGAACGGTATCTATGATGAATTCGTATTGCCGTCTGTAATTGTTAACGAAGATAACACGCCAGTTGCAACAATCAATGATGATGATGCAGTTATCTTCTATAACTTCCGTCCAGACCGTGCAATCCAAATTGCTCGTGTATTTACAAACGAAGACTTCCGTGAGTTCGATCGTGGTGAAAAAGTACCTCACATTCCAGAATTCGTATGTATGACACACTTCAGTGAAACTGTAAATGGTTACGTGGCATTCAAGCCAATGAACCTTGATAACACTTTAGGTGAAGTTGTTGCGCAAGCGGGATTAAAGCAACTTCGCATCGCGGAAACCGAAAAGTATCCGCACGTTACATTCTTCTTTAGCGGTGGTCGTGAGGCTGAATTCCCAGGAGAAGAGCGTATCTTAATTAACTCACCGAAGGTTGCAACGTATGACTTGAAACCTGAAATGAGCATTTACGAAGTAACGGACGCTTTAGTAAATGAAATCGAAAATGATAAACATGATGTTATCATTCTTAACTTTGCAAACTGTGATATGGTTGGCCATTCTGGGATGATGGAACCAACAATTAAAGCAGTAGAAGCAACTGACGAATGTTTAGGAAAAGTTGTAGAAGCGATTCTTGCAAAAGATGGTGTAGCACTTATTACTGCTGACCATGGTAATGCCGATCAGGAGTTAACTGCTGATGGCGAGCCGATGACAGCTCATACAACTAACCCGGTTCCTTTCATCGTTACAAAAAATGATGTAGAGCTTCGTGAAGGTGGTATTTTAGGAGATATCGCTCCAACAATGCTTACACTTTTAAATGTGGAACAACCGAAAGAAATGACAGGTAAAACAATTATTAAATAATTTGCTTATATAAAAAGGAGAGAATTTATTATGTCAACAATTATTGATGTTTATGCTCGCGAAGTCCTTGACTCTCGTGGTAACCCAACTGTAGAAGTAGAAGTTTACACAGAAAGCGGCGCTTTCGGACGCGCTATCGTACCAAGTGGTGCATCTACTGGTGAGCACGAAGCAGTAGAATTACGTGACGGTGACAAATCTCGTTACCTTGGTAAAGGTGTTGTTAACGCAGTAAACAACGTTAACGAAATTATCGCTCCAGAAATCGCTGGTTTCGATGTAACTGACCAAGCTGGTATCGACCGTGCTATGATCGAATTAGACGGCACTCCAAACAAAGGTAAACTAGGCGCTAACGCTATCCTTGGTGTATCTATGGCAGTAGCTCACGCAGCAGCTGACTTCGTAGGTCTTCCATTATACCGTTACCTTGGTGGATTCAATGCAAAACAATTACCAACTCCAATGATGAACATCATCAACGGTGGTTCTCACGCTGATAACAACGTTGACTTCCAAGAGTTCATGATCTTACCAGTTGGTGCTCCAACATTCAAAGAATCAATCCGTATGGGTGCTGAAGTATTCCATGCACTTAAAGCTGTATTACATGACAAAGGTCTTAACACTGCAGTAGGTGACGAAGGTGGATTCGCTCCAAACCTTGGTTCTAACCGTGAAGCTTTAGAAGTAATCATCGAAGCTATCGAAAAAGCTGGTTACAAAGCTGGCGAGAACGTATTCTTAGGAATGGACGTTGCTTCTTCTGAGTTCTACAACAAAGAAACTGGTAAATATGACCTTGCAGGCGAAGGCCGTACTGGCTTAACTTCTGCAGAAATGGTTGATTTCTACGAAGAGCTTTGCAAAGACTTCCCAATCATCTCTATCGAAGATGGTTTAGACGAAAACGACTGGGATGGTCACAAATTATTAACTGAGCGTATCGGTGATAAAGTACAATTAGTTGGTGACGATTTATTCGTAACTAACACTCAAAAACTTGCTGAAGGTATCGAAAAAGGTATCTCTAACTCAATCTTAATTAAAGTTAACCAAATCGGTACTTTAACTGAGACTTTCGAAGCTATCGAAATGGCTAAACGTGCTGGTTACACAGCAGTTGTATCTCACCGTTCTGGTGAAACTGAAGATGCTACAATTGCTGACATCGCAGTTGCAACTAACGCTGGCCAAATCAAAACTGGTTCTATGAGCCGTACTGACCGTATTGCTAAGTACAACCAATTATTACGCATCGAAGACGAACTAGGCGAAATCGCTGTTTACGATGGTATCAAATCTTTCTATAACATCAAACGATAATTGTAGAAAATAACGACAGACCGTGAGAAATCACGGTCTGTTTTTTTATGCTAAAATTGTTCGCCCGTCATAAGTGACATGAAATGTTTGAAGAAGCGGTTATAATCAAAATCAATTGCGATTTGATGACTCGGCCAATCAATAAATGGCTTAGATTCTCCTAAAGAGCGAAATTCTCCAATGCTTGCCCCCTGCGCATAAGATTCTGTCATGACAACGATAGGTGATTTGTGATAGGTAAACATAGAGTTATCAAGTAAAGCGAGTATTGGCATTGTGTCATGGAAGGGGCTACCCTTTAAATGTGGTAGGGCGTCTTTATAATATCCGTAGTAATAATGATCGAATAAAGGTTTGACAAGTGGGGCTTTTCCTTTTGTTTCAATATACTCCGCCATCTCGGGTGTAATGACGGAATATTGGGTGACGTTTAATGGGTATATGTACATGTTAGCTGTAGATTGGAGGACTATATTAGCAGCAGTAGGATCGCCATAAAAGTTTGCTTCGGAAATAGGGGTAACATTACCAGGGTGTAAAAAGGCACCGCCCATTACGTAGTAAGATTTAACTTGCTTCATTAACTGTTTACATACGATGAATAAAATTGCTAGGGAGGTAAGTCTTCCTAAACTTACAATGATTAATTCATCTTTATACTGCTCAATAAGAGGAATAACTTCAAAAAAATTCTCCATTTCTCCGTTAGTCACATTTACCTTTGGAATAATTGGCCCGAGCCCCTGTTTCCCATGTACATCCGTAAAAAACGCAGGTGGGGCACCAGTAAGAGGACGTTCTGAACCACCGAATATCTTGATATTTCTATTCTTTGTTTCGTTATTAAAAAAATGAGCATTTTGTACGGCCATTTTTTTCGGGACATTGCCGTAATCAGCAACAATACCGATAATTTCTATTTCATCAATAAAGAAAGCTAAGAGGAGAGCCATCGTATCATCAATCCCAGGATCACAAAAAATGAGAACTTTTTTTGGCATATGTTCACCACCTATCTTGTTTATCCCTTACAAACCCGCTTGATGAGGGCTAACAATCAGTATGGATGTGGGAATCCTCATGGATTAAAGTTTCACTTTATATATATGTAAGCTTAAGGATAAAAAGATTATTTTATTGAAATAATAGTCTTATAAATTCAGAAAATAAAAACTTTTTATATTAGGTCAAGGTTTTTGACGTAATTTTCGTTTGGAAATGCAGTCATATCAAGGTTGTAAGCGTATAACACAGGCTGTTTTTGCTGTCAAGTTGATAAATTGCAGCTTTTTACAATTTATACTATGATAAAGATATTAACAGAAGATCGTATAAACATGAGGGATGATGAACATGAAATTTACAAAGATTCTTGTCCAAATTGCTGCTCTTTACGTGTTTTATATGGTTGGAACTTGGGTGCAAGAAATGCTAAATATTCCAATTCCAGGAAGTTTGATTGGGATGTTCCTCTTACTTGTTTTACTTAGCCTAAAAGTTCTTCCAGTGAAATGGTTCGATTTAGGAGCAGAAACACTCGTTGCTATTATGCCGTTTTTATTAATTCCGCCAACGCTTGGCTTAATGAATTACGGTGCTTTTTTTATGAGTAAAGGAATTTCTCTTTTCATTACAGTTGTAGCGAGTACATTTTTAATTATTATTGTCGCAGGACATACAGGACAATATCTTGCGAATAGGAAGGAAAGAAAGTCGCGATGAGCCAAATATTAATCGGAATCGGTTGGGTTCTTTTTACGGTGCTATTATATCAATTATCTAAAAAAATCTATAAATTATTTCCAACACCATTCACCATTCCAATGCTTGTAGCAACAGGATTAATGGCTTTCCTATTTATCGTGCTTGATATACCATATCAACATTATATGGAAAGTGGTGGTGGCTGGATTGCAAAGCTACTTGGACCTGGTGTTGTAGCATTTGCAATTCCTCTTTATAAACAACGTCATGTTCTGCAAAAATATGTTGTACCGATTGCTGGTGGGGTATTAGTAGGTACAACAGTTGCAATCGCTAGTGATTTTGCCATTGCTTCACTTATGGGAACAGATAAAAGCTTAATCTTATCGTCTTTACCAAAATCGGTGACAATGCCAGTTGCGATGAGCGTTTCTGAACAAGTTGGTGGTGTACCTTCCTTAACAGCAGCTTTCGTTGTTATCGCAGGTATTACTGGAACAATTACAGGACCTCTCTTATTAAAATGGAGCCGTGTTACAAACTCAGTTGGTAAAGGTATCGGATTTGGATGTGCTTCTCATATTATGGGCGTTATGAGAGCGATGAAAAATAACGAACATGAAGGTGTTATTGGATCGGTAACAATGACATTAACAGCAATTTTGACATGTTTACTTGGACCGTTATTTGCAATGATGTTTATGTAATAGAAGAAAAGCGAGGGCAACTCTATAGCTCTCGCTTTTCTATAGGATTTATGCTACAGTTACAATAACTGAATCTTTGTAGGAGGTACGCCAAGTGCATACGTTATTATCCGTTTTACTTATTACTGTATCGATTTTAATGATTGTTATGGTACTTATGCAGTCTAGTAATAGCTCAGGCCTTTCAGGTGCAATTTCAGGCGGTGCAGAGCAATTATTTGGTAAGCAAAAAGCACGTGGAATTGAAGCGGTATTAAACCGTATTACAATTGTTTTAGCTGTATTGTTCTTTGTATTAACAATTGCTGTTACGTACTTAAACTTATAGAATTGAAAGAAGAAGCGTTAGTAAGATGTACTAATGGTTCTTCTTTTTTTGTTTTGCCATTTGAAAGATGTTTCTAATTAGATTATAGAAATGTAAATATGGTACACTAGATATAGAAAGAATACGACTAGATTACAGAAGAGAAAGAGGAGAAGTACATGATGAAATTAGCATCTCCGAAACCATTTACATTTGAGGGTGGAGACCGCGCTGTTTTATTACTACATGGATTCACAGGGAACTCAGCTGATGTACGTATGTTAGGGCGTTTCTTAGAAAAGAAAGGCTATACTTGTCATGCGCCAATTTATAAAGGGCACGGTGTACCACCAGAAGAGCTTGTTCATACAGGCCCTACAGATTGGTGGCAAGATGTAACGGAGGCATATCAGCTTTTAAAAGATAAAGGTTTTGAGAAAATTGCTGTTGTTGGATTGTCACTTGGCGGCGTATTTTCTTTAAAATTAGGTTATACAGTACCGGTTTTAGGTGTAGTACCAATGTGTGCACCGATGTATATTAAGAGCGAAGAAACGATGTACCAAGGTATATTGGCATATGCCCGCGAATATAAAAAACGTGAGCAAAAATCACCAGAACAAATTGAACAAGAAATGCTGGAATTCCAAAAGACACCGATGAATACATTAAAAGCATTACAACAATTAATTGCTGACGTACGTAACAATGTGGATATGATTTATGCACCAACATTTGTTGTACAAGCACGTCATGACGAAATGATTAATACAGATAGTGCT
The DNA here is from genome assembly GCF_008368965.1 of Bacillus sp. AY2-1. Taxonomy (NCBI): domain Bacteria; kingdom Bacillati; phylum Bacillota; class Bacilli; order Caryophanales; family Bacillaceae; genus Bacillus; species Bacillus sp. AY2-1. Next base: position 296,664 of record NZ_QPEL01000017.1, read on the forward strand.
AACATTATTTATAACGGTGTAGAATCTACGTTAAAAGACATTAAATGGTATGAAGACTCTACGCATGTCATTACACTTGATAAACAACGTGATGAGCTACATGAGGATGTATATAACTTCTTGGAGCAACTAGATTGGTAAGATCTAGTTGCCTCTTTTTTTCATAAGGAATTTTTTGTGAAAACTGTAAAAATCATAAGGGGAGTATTGAAGTTTCGCTTTATACATCCCCTATCTTTCGGATACACTAAATAATATAAGGTTTTAAAGGAGGTATTTTTGCTTGGAAGAAATCACACAAGAACATATTGATAAGTTGTTATTATTTATGAGAGAAGAAGCGTATAAACCGCTAACGATACAAGAGTTAGAAGAGGCATTTGGAATTGAAGGTTCTGAGGGCTTTAAAGATTTTGTAAAAGCACTTGTAATGATGGAAGAGAAGGGACTTGTTATTCGTACACGTAGTAATCGATACGGTCTTCCTGAAAAGATGAATTTAGTACGAGGTAAGTTAATTGGACATGCACGTGGCTTTGCTTTCGTTGTGCCAGAAGAGAAGAAAACTGGAGACGATGATCTTTTCATCCCTCCTACAGAATTAAACGGTGCACTTCATGGCGATACAGTATTAGCACGCCTTAGTTCTCAATCGAGCGGTTCACGTCAAGAAGGTTCAATTGTACGCATTTTAGAGCGTGGAACGAAAGAACTTGTTGGTACATATACAGAATCGAAAAACTTTGGATTTGTTATACCTGACAATAAGCGCTGGACGAGTGATATCTTTATCTTGAAAAGTGCATCAATGGGTGCTGTAGAAGGTCATAAAGTAGTTGTGAAAATTACGAGCTATCCAGAAAACCGTTTAAGCGCAGAAGGTGAAGTTATTCAAATTCTAGGTCATAAAAATGATCCAGGAGTAGATATTTTATCTGTCATTCATAAACATCATTTACCTTTAGCATTCCCTGAAGAAGTGATGGAGCATGCAAACAGTGTACCAGAAACGATTTCAGAAGAAGATTTAAAGGATCGTCGTGATTTACGTGATCAAATGATCGTAACGATTGATGGTGCAGACGCGAAAGACTTAGATGATGCTGTTACAGTAACGAAGCTTGAGAACGGTAACTACAAGCTTGGCGTTCACATTGCGGATGTAAGTCATTACGTTCAAGAAGGTTCTCCAATTGATGTAGAAGCAGCGGAAAGAGCGACGAGTGTGTATCTTGTTGACCGTGTAATTCCGATGATTCCACATCGTCTATCTAACGGTATTTGCTCATTAAATCCGAAAGTAGACCGTCTGACATTATCTTGTGAAATGGAAATCAACAACTTAGGTGATGTTGTTAAACACGAGATTTTCCAAAGTGTGATTAAAACGACAGAGCGTATGACGTATGCTGACGTAAGAAGCATTTTAGAAGATGAGGACGAAGAGTTAATTAAGCGTTATGAGCCATTAGTACCGATGTTTAAAGAGATGGGTCAATTGGCACAAATTCTACGTGAAAAACGTATGCGCCGTGGTGCAATTGACTTTGACTTTAAAGAAGCGAAAGTATTAGTAGATGAAGAAGGAAAACCGACTGATGTTGTTATGCGCGATCGTTCTGTATCAGAGAAGTTAATTGAAGAATTTATGCTTGTTGCGAATGAAACAGTAGCAGAGCACTTCCACTGGATGAACGTACCGTTTATGTACCGTGTCCATGAAGATCCGAAAGAAGATAAGCTTGAGCGTTTCTTCGAGTTTGTAACGAACTTCGGATATGCGGTAAAAGGACGTGCGAATGAAGTACACCCTCGTGCGCTGCAACAAATTCTTGAAATGGTTCAAGGACAGCCTGAAGAAGTAGTTATTTCAACGGTTATGCTTCGTTCTATGAAGCAAGCTCGTTACGATGCGGATAGTTTAGGGCATTTCGGTTTATCAACTGAGTTCTACACACATTTCACATCACCAATTCGTCGTTACCCAGATACAATCGTTCATAGATTAATTCGTGAATACATTATTAATGGTAAAGTCGACAATGAAACGCAAGCAAAATGGCGTGAAAAATTACCTGAGATTGCAGAGCACTCTTCTAATATGGAACGCCGTGCTGTTGAAGCAGAGCGTGAAACAGATGAGATGAAAAAAGCAGAGTATATGGTTGATAAGATCGGTGAAGAGTATGACGGTATGATTAGCTCTGTAACAAACTTCGGTTTATTCGTAGAGCTTCCAAATACAATTGAAGGTCTTGTACACGTTAGTTATTTAACGGATGATTACTACCGTTATGACGAGCAACATTTCGCTATGATTGGAGAACGTACAGGAAACGTATTCCGCATCGGTGATGAAATTACAATTCGCGTTATTAACGTAAACAAAGACGAGCGTGCAATCGACTTTGAAATCGTTGGCATGAAAGGTACACCTCGTCGTAAGTTCAAAGATCGTCCAGTCGTTATCGAGCAGCCAAGAACAGGCAGAAAGAAACGCGGTGGACGTAGCGAGCGCAGTAATGAGCGCGGCGGTGAACGTGGCACAGGTAGAAAGTTTGACCGTGGTGGCAAAGGTAAAAGCACAGGAAGAGGATCCGCATCAGCAACAGCGTCCACGTCTGCTAGTCAGCCAGGGAAAAAAGATGGTAATGGCAAGAAGAAAAAAGGATTCTTCGAAAACGTACCAGGATTCAAGAAGAAAAAGAAAAAGCGTAAGTAAGAAAAGGATGGCTTCGCTTTGATGAAAAGCGAGGCTTTTTCTTTTTTTATTAGTGGCTTGAGAGCGAGCCACTTTCGCTTTCTAATGGAATCCAGCTACAGTGGCTAGAATGTTCGGCGGCTTCACTTCTTCCCGAGAGGCAAAGAGCGCCTCAAGGTCAGAAGCTCCATCCACCTCACATTCTGAGCGAGCCACTTTCGCTTTTAATGGAATCCAGCTACAGTGGCTAGAATGTTCGGCGGCTTCACTTCTTCCCGAGAGGCAAAGAGCGCCTCAAGGTCAGAAGCTCCATCCACCTCACATTCTGAGCGAGCCACTTTCGCTTTTTATTAACATTTGTTACAATAGTAAAAATAGAGGAGGGACGTTATATGCCAAAGGGTACAGGTAAGGTTATTGCACAAAATAAAAAAGCATTTCATGATTATTTCATCGAAGAAACATACGAGGCAGGGCTTGTCCTTCAAGGAACGGAAATTAAGTCGATTCGCGCTGGTCGCGTGAACTTGAAAGATGCATTTGCACGTATACATAATGGTGAAGTATGGGTTCATAATATGCACATTAATACATACGAACAAGGGAATCGTTTCAACCATGATCCACTTCGTACGAGAAAATTACTTCTTCATAAAAAAGAAATTGATAAGCTAGCGGGCGCTGCAAAAGAAACAGGTTACGCATTAGTTCCACTTAGAATCTATTTGAAAAATGGATTTGCAAAAATGGCACTTGGTTTAGCAAAAGGTAAGAAACAATATGATAAACGTCACGATTTAAAAGAGAAAGAAGCGAAACGTGAAATTGCACGCGTGTTCCGTGATCGCCAAAAGATGTAATACAGATATTTACATTTGTAAAACGGCGCGCGTATGATATAATAACTTATGTAAGGTTGTTGCACATTGAAAAACAGCTCTTAGTAGCTATCACGATATTTTCTTCGTATGCTCCATTTTTATCATGGGGACGTTACGGATTCGACAGGGATAGTTCGAGCTTAGGTTGCGAGTCGAGGGGATCGGCCTCGTTAAAACGTCAAAGCCTATAATTGGCAAACAAAACAATCTTTCTTTAGCTGCTTAATTGCACTAAAGGTTCCTCCCTCCATCGTCCATGTGGTAGGGTAAGGGACTCAAACTAAGTGGACTACGCCGGAGTTCGCCGTCTGAGGACAAAGGAAGAGAACAACCAGACTAGCAACTTGGAAGCCTGTCGATAGGCCGAAGAGTTCGCGAAATGCTAATATATCGACTACACTCGTAGAAGCTTAAGTGCCGATATTTTTGGACGTGGGTTCGACTCCCACCGTCTCCACCAATACATATTTGGTGGTTTTTTTATTTTGTATGTGATATGAACCATAAGTTTGCCGGAACGGCAAGCTTATGGTTCTTTTTGTTTGCGGCAAACTTATGCTTCCAATTTTTATGTTATAATTAACTTTAATTTGTAAATTTTTAATTCATATAAATTATTGTAATTTTACGTTTAAGTAGAGGAGAAGTGACATGGGTGTAGCTGAAAATTTTAAGGCATTTGCTAATAATTTGAGAACAACTAATCATGCTATTGTTTCTGAAAGATGTAAACGTGTTACTAAAAGAATTAATTTAGATTTTAGGGGTTTAGATAGTTCCACATCAAATTCTAGATATGTAGGTTCTTATGGAAGGGGAACAGATATCAACGGTTTTAGTGATGTAGATATATTAATGGTTTTACCATATGATATGTATGTAAAATATAATGGTTATATAGGTAATGGCCAATCGGCTTTATTACAAGCGGTACGTAATTCTATAAAATCAACCTATCCTAATACAGAAATTGGTGGGGATGGTCAAGTTGTAGTAGTAAATTTTAGCGATGGTGTTAAATTTGAGATTGTACCCGCCTTTTTAAATGAAGGAGGAAAAAGTTATACATATGCTAATTCTAACAGTGGAGGAAGTTGGAAAGTTTGTAAGCCTATACTTGAAATAGAGGCTATAAATGAACAAAATACAATGTATAACAAGAAAGTTAAGCACCTTGTACGTATGGTGAAGGCTTGGAAAAATAAAAATAATGTATCGATTAGTGGATTGTTAATAGAGACATTAGTAATGAATTTTATGAAAGATTGGGAGCACAATGATAAATCATATATTTACTATGATTGGATGGCTAGAGACTTTTTTAAATATCTTTCTGAATGCAATCCTGAACAAGGGTACTGGTTGGCTTGGGGAAGCAAACAATATGTTTGGCGAAAGGGTAATTTTGAGTATAAAGCAAAACAAGCATATAAAACTACTTTGGAAGCAATTGAATATGATAAAAAAGGTTATACATATTCAGCAAAAGAGAAGTGGCAAGAAGTATTCGGGAAATCATATGTAGGTTAGTGGGGAAAAAGATGGATAAAGAAACGTTATTACATAATATAGCTCGAACTGCTTATAATATAGGGTTTGGGGGAAAGAAACATTTTGTAACGTACGATATATATCGTGTTTTTCCACGACTAATTAGTATCCTAGTTACTATTATAGGTGTGTATCAACTATCTATTTGGTATAAATCAGTTGATAATGAAGGAGTAAAAGATTTTATATCAATTTCGTTAATTGGTGTAGGTATTATAGGATTAGTTCTTGATTTGTTAGGAGATAACAAACAGGAATATAATATTGTAGGCAAAAAAATGTTACGTTATTTTAATGAACTAAGTGACATGTATTTCGAAATAAAAAATCAGCAAGGGCCCATAAATAATTGGGAGTCGTATGAACGGAGAAGAAGGGAAATAATTGACGATGTTGATGAATGTTCTCTATCTAATCAGGCGATTTTTACACATTGGTGGACTCATATTGCTTTTTTTAAGACTATGCAATCAAACTGGGTTATTAAAGAATTGAAGTTAGGATTTAAAGATAGATATCCCATTTTCCATATTGAAACTTTAATCTTTTTAATAATTATTGTTTTATTAATTGTATTTATAAAATAGGAAGTACATGGAGTTGTTAAGATTAATAAGGGGCGACTGAGATACATGTCACTTCGAGCATAGCCTATATTCTCCAGTATATAAGTTTAGCAATAATAATTAGATCAATTACTTATAAATAATGTATATATGAACTGATTTTATATTTATTGAATATCAGTACGTTTATTTTAATTTTTCTGATTATTATATTGTATTTATTTGCTAATGTGATACAATATATAGGTATTGTTTTCATAAAATACCTATATATTGTTTTTATTTTAAGGGAGAGTGTTAAATGGATTACTTTTACAAACAGAAATTGAGAAATATTGAACCGAAAAGAGTTAAATTGGAAGAATTAAGGGATCTTACTAGGCAATTTGATTTAGATATGGAAATTAAAGATGTTTTTTCTTTAGATAGGTTTGGGGTTTTATCAGATGAAATTCAAGTAGATGGAAGTTCAACGCTATTGGAAGCTTTTAACTACGTTGATAATGAAAAAATGGATTTAGTAGATTCTTTGAAGGATATAGAGTTTTGTGGCTTTGATGACAAAAATAATATTATTTTAAAATTTAAAACTATAGATGATTTACAAGTATGTGGAGTTTATAATTTTACATACGAATTTTTAGATGATTTATTTTCCTTAGGCGGATTTTATAGCTTTTCCGAAGAAAAACATACATTTGATATATTATCAAATGCTATCACCGAACTTTTCAAGAAATTCCCAGAAGAAAAAAGGCAATATCGATTTTTAAAATACAATAACGACTGGGTACTAAGAGGAGTAACTTCAACTTTATATAGAAATTATGATAATCATTTAGTACTGTATTTAAGCTTGTTGGCTCTTCATAGTTATGCAAAAAAGACAGGAAATCGATTTGTTGTATCTGGCGGACAAGTAAGTGATTCTGATATTTCAATCTTCTTTGAAGATCAATCACCTGTTCATGTTGAAGGAGTTGGTGATGTTTATTTTGGTGTGTTTGTATCAAATGGTGAAATTAGACAAAAGAGATTTACTTTTGAAGTGACATATAGAATTGATAATGGTGAAACTTCCTTTGGAGCAATGCCTGAATTAGAAGAACCATTAGTTAAAGTGACTCATAAACTAAAAGTAGAATCCGTAAAGAGAAAAATTGATAATATTTTTGAATTGGATCAATATAAAAAAGAGATGCTAACTTATATTGAAAACTTGAGAGATATACAAAAGTTGTCTCCTGATGCAATTCACTATTTGTTTAATAAAATTATCAGATCTAAACAAAAATTTAGTGATGGTACTAAAAATAGAGTAAAAGAACTCAAAAATGACAAGGATATCATTAACAATACCCTTACATTAATTGAATTCTTAGGGAGAATTAATGAAATAACTACAGATATTAATGAAAGAATTCATTTACAAAGGATTTATGATAATGTAATAAGAATTATTACAAAGGCTGATTGATTCAGCCTTTTTTTATTTTGAATAATTTTAGTTGGATTGAAAATAAAGATTGATAACTTTTTAAAAATTTTGATGAAAATATCTATTTTGTAGCATAAATCTTATTCTGTTAACCGATTAAGCATTAAAGAAGCAATTTAAATAAATTTCATAAACAAGAAAACCGCAGTAAGTTAATATACAGTGATATTATTAAATATAATTGAAGGTTTTAAAATTTTGTCGAAATGACCAAAGTTAATCTAGATAGTCTTATTTAAAATTGTTGTAATAGTAGATAATAAAGTATTTTTGGGGGAGAAATGTATGGAGTTGGTTTATGCAGGGATAGAAAAATTTAGGAACTATAAAGAAGTTGAACTAAATTTTAGTGAAAAATTCATTATAAAATTTGATAATTATAATAAAAGCATTAAAATAACACCAAACAAATCCTATATGGCAATTTATCCGGATTATATAACAAATATTAATGCTATAGTGGGTAAAAATGGTGTGGGTAAAACAAATTTATTAGACGTATTAGGACTAAGAACTAGTGATAGAAATAAAAATAATGATGAATTTGAAGTAAGATACAAAAAGAATAAAGGTCCCTTTCTATTACCAGATGATATTGAAGCTGAAATTAAACATTCAATTTACTTCTTCATCTACTATATGGGGAAGGATGATAATGATCAAGATTTATTTTGCTTTGAAGGTAATGATATTGAGAGCTTTCAAAGCATAATAAAATTTGAATCTGGGACTGGATTAGATATTAAATATTGGATGAGTAAATATTGGTTTGCGTTCATATGTAATTATCGAGAGGAAATGTTAATACATAAATATGATTTAAATGTTACGTTGGGAGAATACAGAACAGAATTACGCAAAGATGGTATGGAGTATTATAGAAATAATAAAAGAGAACAGGATAAACTTGTGATAATATCACTTCGTGAAAATCTAAGTGATAAATATTATCATTATAATTCTACTCAGCCAACAGATGATCACAAAATTTCTGTACCAAGAAGGAATGCATACTTTCAATCAAAATTATTAGCTATGAAAGTTCAAATGCTATATAAACAATTGCAAAAACCTAAAAGGCTTATGTTTCAAAATGACACATATACTCTAAAAATCAGTTATAACAGTTATTTTTTAACTAACGGTATTGATGATGAAAACAAATTAGTAATGCAGTTTTCATATAAGGAACTTAATGGAAGAGAAAAGGAAGTATGTAAAGTACTCGAATCCTTTGTACAATACTTTTTTATGTCTATAAACAATATTGAAAACAATGAGTTAAGGAGAAACAAAGAAAAACAATTGTTTGGAATTAATGTAAAAAGAAAGTCTTTGGAAGGATATAAGGATTATTATTTTAATATTATAGAAAGACTAGCTGATATTTACATTAAAGATAAGGAAGGCACTCAACATGTTTTAAAATGTTATACGGATTTAGCTGACGAATTATCCATGAACAAAAGTTTTAAATTTCATAAGAATTATATAAGTATAGATATTACAAAACAAGTAAGTATGAAAGAACTTTTACAAGTAGTTGACGTAACTGTTGATGAAAAACCAAAGAGTGAATTTAATGAAATGTTTAATGTGTTTGGCGGTTTCTTTGATTATTCAATTGAAAATCTAAGTGACGGTGAAACTGCATATTTAGGATTCTTTGCTTCACTATATGAACAGGTTTCGCTACTTACACCTGCTAAAGAAAAATATATAATTTTATTAGATGAACCAGAGTCGAGAATGCATCCTGAACTAACAAGAAATTTTATAGATGAGATGGTACTCTTTTTAAGGGATTTAAGTGAAAATAAAAAGAAATTTCAAGTTGTTATTTCAACACATTCTCCATTTATATTATCGGACATTCAATCTAACAATATTATCTATTTAGAAAAAGATAGTACTGGTTATTGTAATCCTGTAAAAAGTAGGCTTAATACTTTCGGGGCCAATATCCACACCCTTTTAAAAGATGGATTTTTTATGTCTTCTACAATGGGAGAGTTTGCGACTAATAAAATAAAAGAGGTTATTTCATCAATTAATGATAGAAATATTGAAGATGTGACTGAAGAACAAAAAAACGAGTGGTTATATATTATCAATTCTATCGGTGAACCATTGATTCAAAAAAGAATCATGAAAATGTTTAATGACAAATTTATATTAAACTATACTGATTTATATAATGAAAACTTAAAACTGAAAGGAAAGTTAAAAAAATATGAGGAACCTAGAAAGATTTCAGCTACAATTGAAGTTTTAATGAAACAAATAGAAAAACTCCAAATACATGTAAATGAATTAGAGGAAAAGCAAAATGATAAAAATTGAAATAGATGACCATATTAAGGAATTAATTGAAAAGGGGCATTTTCAAGATATAAAAAATAGAGTTAAATCGAGTATTGAAGAGGTACATGCAATATCAGATTATAAAAACTTACATGACTATTTCTTTGATGAATTCGGAAACATCGATGAAAAGAAACTTGAAAAATTAATAATCGGGAATAAAAGCAATTTAATTGAAATTATTAAAAATATTGGTGAAATCCCATTGAAAAAGAATAATACATTTGAAAAATTATATACAAATTTCACCAATAGAGCCTGGTCAAAATCACTACTGGAAAAGTTAAATATTAGAGTTTGTCCATATTGTAACAGGCAGTATACATTTACTTTAGCAAAGGCAGGAATTCGACCTCAATTCGACCATTTTTTTCCGAAGAGCCTGTTTCCTTACCTCTCGGTTTCTTTGTATAATTTAATACCTAGTTGCAGTATTTGTAATTCTAAAAAGCATGCTTTAGATACTTACCAGAATGATTTGTATTATCCTTATGAGGATGAATTTGGTAGTGATGTTGTTTTTCAAACGAGTCCTATTAATAACGATTTTTTATATTGGGCAGGAACAAGTAACAGTTTTGATATAAAGGTGATATGTAAAGATGAAAAACAAAATAGTAAGGTTGAAAATCTAAATCAGTATATGAAAATTGAGTCATTATACAAAGAGCATAAAGATTATGTTAGGGATATTATTCGAAATGCAGTTATTTATAATGATAGTAGAATTGATGAATTGTTAGATTTGTTTCCGGATTTATTTCAGTCAAAAAATGAAGTAATTAATTCAATATTTATGAGTAATATTGATAAGGGAAGTTGGGATAAGCGCCCTTTATCCAAGTTAACACATGACATATATGAAGAGTTTAAAATATTTTCGAGTAAATAATAGCACTATATGGATGAAAAGTTTATCTGTTGCAGTTACAGTGGGAATATTATGTATGGCTACTAATACATTTTTGTTTTAATGTAGTCAAAAGTTGTTAAGAAATATGTTAGTTCAATAAAAATATAATAGCCTGTCTAATACATTTTTGTTTTAATGTAGTCAAAAGTTGTTAAGAAATATGTTAGTTCAATAAAAATATAATAGCCTGTCTACAGTATACGTATAGACAGGCTATTATATTTTTACAACGGGATTATGATTGTTTGAGCTTTTAAAATTAAAAAACTTTATCGTTATTGTACATTTTAAGGTTACATTTTGTTGGGGAATTACTCAAAATAAAAAAAGCCGAATTATCTTCGCCTTTTATGGTCAATTACGTAGAAGCTAAAGTGCCCTTCAGGGTGGTCTTATGACATGGAACTTCATTCCTCAACACCATCACTGGACTTATTCTTTAGCTTCCTGATCAGTTGTCCTGTATCGTTTGGTAGTACCCTTTACAAAAGGTCGGTAAGACTTTAAGCAATTCTGCTAATCATTTTGTAAACTGGACTTACTCCACCATTCATAGGATTTGTTATTAGGACTTTATTATACTATATGTAGCGAAAATAAACAATTCTTATAATATTGATAAATTTGGAAGACCATAAATACGATGATGAATCTTAGGGCGAAGTATATTATATAACTCCACATAAGCAATAGAAGCACTTCTATTTGTACTTTTTTGGTAATACATATACTTATAATATTCTAAGAAGAAATTAGCTAAAAAATCGGCGGCTTGCATTAAACCGTGGTTTTTTTCTGAATTATAATTGACTACGAAATTATGCCAATAAAAATCATTGTTCCATTTAGGGAAATTATATCTTAGAGTCAGGTATTCATGTAAGCGTAATTCAGATTCGTGTGGTCTGGCAGGATCACCATCTATATTAACAACGACAGTCTTTCTTTTCTGCTCTGTATAAGGTTCGGCAATTCTACTAATAATTTTACTTAAAAAATAATTTTCACTTTGTTCCTTCTTACGAGATGAAGCCTCTTTAACAAATTCAGAATGAGCCTTAGTAGCCATAGTTTTATCAGCTACTAAGTAGCAAATTCGTAAATCATCCCAGTCAGCTAAACATTGAAAAACTTTACTTTTTTGTTCGAAGGTAGCGTTTTTCCCCTTTAATTCTCCTTCTTTTGAATTATCATCAAAGCTTTTCATAATATTATCTAGCCGATTTTTCAAATGGTTAGGCGCTCCTTTTATAGAAAAACCTGCCCATACATATAAGTTTCCATTATTACTATCTATATTTCCCGAATCATCTAAATATATATGCAAAGATATTTCCCCTCTCTATTTATCCATAATATAAGTAAACTCGCATTATATAAGGGAAGTCAACCCTTAATTTTGCCGTAAATAATGCTCTCGTCGTACTTATTTTTGAAAAGGCTTTTTATTTATATTTGGAAAAATAGAATGTTTATGTATAAAAACTAGTGTCCATATTTATAATAGGATATTAAAAAAAGTGCGGTGTGAAAAGTGTTTTATGCATATTCAAAAAGGAATCCATTATATGAGGTCAAACCTATGGGGGGAGGGAGTCCTTATATGGAATGTTTAACAAGTTACTTAATTAGGCTGTCAGAAGTACATAAAGTTTATCCGTCAGCGTTGCTTGCTTATATCGTTGCACCAAAACTTGATAAAGAATTTCTTATTAATAGCGTTAAAAGAGGTGGCAATAGATTTTACGATGGTGCCCGAACAATTAATACTTTTGAACAAAATGCTGTAGATATGGTAACTGTTTTAGAAAATCTAACAGGAGTACAGCATTTGAATCGATTGACATTAATGGGATTGAAGGAAGTAATTCCATCACGATATTTATTAAAGAAACAACTTTCCTGGTGCCCAGCATGTTATGAAGAGCAAATGAATAATGAAGAAAGTTATTATAATCCATTATTGTGGCACCTGGAGGTAGTTAAGGTATGCCTTAAGCATAAATGTAGATTAGAAGTACATTGTCCTTCTTGCAATAAAAATCTTCCTATTTTACACAGGAAAAGTCAAAACGGATACTGTGTATATTGCAATACATGGCTAGGTATAGAAAAAGGTAACAATCAAGATTTACATAATCTAGAGCTTAATTACAAAATAACTTTAATAGCGGAAAAATTTATAAATCATAAAGAAGAGATATCGGTTTCAGGAAATAGACAACAAATCATTAAAAATTTAAATTATCTTGTTGAAACCTATGAACAGGGGAATCTACAAAGGTTTGCGAAAAACTTAAACTTAGCAAAAACAACTCTTTGGGATTGGTGTAAAGGAAAGGTTTTACCACCCCTTCCTAGGATTTTTGAAATATGTAGCTTATTTGATATTTCACCGGTTGATTTTTATACCCAAGATATTAGTACAAATAAAAATCTAATTACCTTGAATGTAGAGACTCTTTTAAGGAATCGGGGTACAAGAGAAATTAGATTTGATTGCACTAAGGCATTGTCCATACTTAGAGAATATGCCAGCAATTCAGAACGAATTATATCTATGAATGAATTAGCTAAGTTGATAGGCTATCCAAAACGAACACTTTATGAACATTTTCCAGACTTATGCAAGATTGTTTCTGCAAAGAATAAAGAATTTACTAAAAGACGAACTCAACAGGCCTATGAAGATAATTGTTTAATAATTGATAACTGTGTTGAAATTCTAGGGAAGCACGGCGTATATCCGAGTAGAAGAAAGATAGAAGAAATTGCCCATAAGCCGGGGTTACTTAAAGATAAGAAGTTAAGAGAGTATTTAAATAGATTGGTGCAAAATGAATTTTCTAATGAAAGGAGGTAAGTCATGTTCAGTGAACAGGAGTTTCAAAGCTGGTGTATTTTATTAGATTTTACCAAAGAGACAGTTAGTACAATTCAAAAAATCCGGACATCACCGCCTTCTCGTAGTGTTAGGAGTTCAAAGAAAAACTTATCTGGGAAATACCCAAGTAAGAAAATGGGGACGTCTATTCAATACGAGAGTTATACAGTTGAACTAGTTGCTATGTACCTAATGGAATATGATGATGATGTACTCGAATATTATGATCAGCCTATTACCTTAAAGTTAGATTATTCTCGTGAAAATGGTAAGAGAATCTCTTTTTATTACACCCCAGATTTTTTAGTATTAAGAAAAGATGGTGCACAGATTGAGGAATGGAAAACAGAAGAACAACTGGTTAAGCTCTCAGAAAAAGATCCAATAAGATATTTTAAAGATGAAGAGGGGAATTGGAGATGTCCACCTGCAGAAATTGCAGCCAGTCAATTAGGCTTGGACTTTGTTGTTCGATCATCAGCTGAAATAGATATAAAGGTGCATAGAAATCTTATATTTCTAGAGGCATATCTCAAGAATGGACACTATACAGTATCAGAGGACAAGAAAAAAGAAATTATTAATATTCTTTCTTCGAATTTAGGGATGAAATTATCCGAACTGCTCGCTTCTTTAAAAACAACAAATGCTGATGATGTATATACATTGATTGTGAAGAATGAAATATATGTGGACCTGGTGAAATATATAATTGCCAATTCTAATGATGTACCAATTTTTTTGAGTGAACAGCATAATAAGGCGTTTGAAAGTATTAATTCAACAAAAACTGAAAATATTCATCCTGTAACAGCTGTAACAATAGATGTTAATGCGACAGTTATGTGGGACGGGATTGTTTGGAGGATTGTAAATGTAGGCTTTCAATCAATTTCGCTTTATTCGGATGAAAATGGATTATTAGAATTACCTAAAATACATTTTATAGAGTTGCTGAATAACGGTAGGATAGATCTCAAAAATGAAAAAGAGGAGAGTAGAAAATATGCGCCCTTTATAGAAAATATATTAGAAATGGGGCCAGAAGAGTTGGCAAAGGCTAATAGAAAGATAAATGTAGTTAAGCGAAAATTAAATAATGAAAAAATACCTAGTAGTGAAGTTTCTGAAAGAACTTTGAGACAGTGGGTAAAAGACTACAAAGAGGCTCAACAGATATATGGAAATGGATATATAGGTTTATTAACTAAAAATCAAAGCAAGGGTAATCGAGAGAAAAAGCTTCCAGCTGAAACAATATCTTTAATAGAAGAAGTAATTGAAAGGGAATACGAAAATCTTAAACAGAAGAATAAAACGATTGTATATGGACAGCTAGTCATTCTATGTGAAGATAAAAATATTCCTGTCCCAAGCTTTAAAACGTTTTGTAAGGCTATTAAGCATAGAAATCGGTATGAACAAGTCAAGAAAAGACAAGGAGAACGGTCAGCTTATAAGCATGAGCCTTTTTATTGGAATTTAGAAAAAAGCGTTCCAAAACACGGGGATAGACCTTTTGAGATTACACATATAGATCATACACAGTTAGATATTCAGGTTGTATGTTCTAGAACGAGTAAAGTATTAGGAAGACCGTGGTTAACTTTATTAGTGGATGCTTACTCTAGGATGGTCCTTTCCCATTATATTACCTTCGAGTCACCTAGTTACAGATCAGTGATGGTAGCAATGAGAGAATGCGTGCGTAAATATCATCGACTTCCACAATCTATTGTAGTGGACGGAGGAAAAGAATTTCACAGCATTTATTTCGAAACATTTACAGCTATGTATGAAATTAACAAAAAGGTAAGACCACCAGCAAAAGCTAGATTTGGAAGTGTAATTGAAAGATTGTTTGGCACCTCGAATTCTAATTTTCTTCATAATCTAAGGGGGAATACTCAAATTATGAAGAATGTTCGACAAGTTACCAAGGCTGTAAATCCTGTAAATCAAGCGATATGGACTTTGGAAAATTTGGAAGATGTATTTGGAAAATGGCTAGTGGAGGTATACAGCAATAATGTACATCCATCATTGGAAGGGCTTACGCCTAATGAAGCACTTAATGAAGGCATATATAGAACAGGAGAGCGGAAACTTGATTTCATCTCGTATGATGAAAATTTTATCGTTACTACTTTGCCGTCTACAAGGAATGGGGTAGCTAAAGTGAATTTACGTACAGGTATTAAAGTGAATTATATAAATTATTGGAGCCCTGCTTTAAATAATTCTAAACTTGAGGCGAAAAGTGTACCTGTGAGATATGATCCATTTAATATCGGAATTGCTTACGCGTATGTAAACAAAAAATGGATAACGTGTACCTCAGAATATTATCATGAATTAAAAGGGAAAACGGAACGAGAGTTAAAATTGGCTATGGAGGAGATTAAGAAAAGAAAACAAAATCATGTCAAAGGGTATAGCGTCACGGCTAAGAAAATTGCTGAATTTATTAATAATATTGAGGGAAAAGAGAAATTAATGGCAGAAAATATGAAGAGGCAATTGTCTTCTAAAGGGGATCAAAACGAATTTGAAGAAAAATATCCTTCTGCTATTTCATCAAAAGCTAAAGATTTATTGGAAAATATGGAATTCCAAGAGTTTAATATCTATAAGAAGGGGGGCTGAAATTAAGATGAATAAATATAAAGAGAATGAGAATATACCTTCATTTGTTGAACAAGATAAGAAATTAAAGCAATTTGAAAGTTTTGTGGTAGGACATACTATAATTGAACAAGTCAAAGAACAACTCATATCTTGTATCCTTAATCCGGCAGGAACCTTTATCTTTTTAGTTCTTGGACCAAGTGGGGTAGGAAAAACAACTTTAGCTCAAGTGTTAGAAGAATATTTCATTGAACAAATGAAGGAAGAATTAGTAAGGGATCGAGGGAGAATTCCTATAGTAAGAACTGAAGTTGTAGGATTTGATTCTGGAAAATTTACTTGGAAAGATTATTATTATCGAACTTTAGGGGCATTACAGGAACCGCTTATAAATCATAAGGTTATTATAGAAAACCAAACGGATAATGTGCAAAATTCTAAAATTAACTATCATAGCAGATCTACATGGTATGCGTTAAGAAGCTCTCTTGAGAACGCATTTAAGTTTCGAAGACCTGTAGCTTGTATATTGGATGAAGCGCAACATTTGCTAAAAGTATCAGGATCTAAAAGTTTACAAAATCAGCTAGATACTATTAAGTCTTTAGCCAATCAAACAAAAGTACCTCACATATTAGTTGGTACATATGAATTAAAAGAATTTTTCAATTTAAGTGCTCAGCTTAGTCGTAGGACAATTAGTATACACTTCCCAAGATATAAAGCCAGTAACGTAGATGAATACCGTACATTTTTATCAGTGATTCATATGTTGCAAAAAAACATGCCTCTAGAAGAAGAACCAAATTTATTACAGCATGCAGATTTTATTTATGAGCGTACATTGGGCTGTATAGGTATATTAAAAGATTGGTTAACTCGTTGTCTCGGAGATGCTCTTCATAATCAAAAAAGCACTATTACAAAAGAAATGCTATATAAATATGCTATGCCAATCCAGGCTTTAGAAATGTTGTATGGGGAAATTGAACAAGGTGAAGCTTTATTTGATAAAAATGAACAACATAGGATGAATTTCTTATATAAAATAGGATTAAAAGAGAGAGAGGAAAAGCAAGTGGAAAAAACAGTTGCAACTAGAGGGCGTAAGGTAGGGATACGTAATCCAAAAAGAGATCCTGTAGGTAAACAAGATTATATGGAAGGCTGAAAATATGGATATATCAAAAAAGCCAACAGTTAGTTATTTCTATCCTATAAAACCTATAAATATTGGTACTCCAATGGTTGAATGTTTAAATAGTTATCTTAAAAGACTTGCTGATGCACATAAAGTTAAATTAAGAACCCTTGTTTCTCATATTATTTTTTTGCATCCAGAGAAGCGTCCCTTACTTTCTAAAGAACCTCAACTAGGAAGTTTTACCAATCAGGCTTCTTATTATAGTATGGCAAAAAGTACATCGATAATTGCTGAATCCTTAGAACTGCTAACGTTACAAAAAGGTTTTAAGTACATGACGATGTTAACTTGGAAGGATGTCGTATATTCTCAGGAGTTATATAATTTTGATAAGAAGTGGTGTCCCCACTGTCTTGATGAATGGAAGAAGGTTGATGAAGAAATATATGAGCCATTTATTTGGTATTTTGATTGTGTCACTGTATGTTTGAAGCATAAAAGGAAATTAGAAGCTTTGTGTCCTAATCCAAAATGTAGGAGAGAACAAGCAGCTATTAGACAGTCTCGGGGGCATTGTTATGCATGTGGTAATTGGTTAGGACAAAGAGAATATGATTTTTCGGAAAAGCAATATGAGATAACTCAAAGAGATGAATGGATTAATAAAAGTATAGGAGAATTGTTACAAGTAGCTCCATACATTGTTCCTCCGACAATAGAAGAGCTTGCTTTAATGCTTGAACAGTATGTAACAGTTCTTTTTCAAAGTGACCATCGTCAGTTTTGTAAAGCGTTAGGAATACATCCTATGACTCTAAAAGCAATTATGCTTAGAAAAAAACGGATATCACTACAAGCACTTTTATCATTAAGCCTATATACTAAAATTCCATTGTTAAAGTTACTGAACCTGTCATATAAAAGTTCTAATGACTAAAATAGTAAGATTAAATACCTCATGCTGATAATAGGTATTTTTATTTGTCTTGCTGTAACATTCACGGCAAGTTTATGGGTTAATAATTAATTCACGGCAAAGTTATGCTTCTTTTTTCCTCGAAGAATCAATTAAATCTCTTCAAAAAACATGTGGTTTCCGGCAAAGTTATGCTTCCTTTAGTGGCAAATTTATGGGTAAAGTCACATTGTATGATATGAACCATAACTTTGCCAGATTGGCGAGGTTATGGTTTTTTTGTTTGTGGTTTTATAGAATGCTGAAGTTGATGGGACGGTATCCTTGAAACAGAGAATAAAAAAATGGTTATTGATGATAAGTAGGGAGGTACTATAGCTGCTAGTAAACGCCCAACTGGTGAGTTTGTATTAAAATTTTAATTTATTACAATCTTCATATGTTTTGTGTTTTTAACCATACCTATTGTAAGATTATATAGAGTTCTCCTAATAAGCTGTTTTAATGGATTATTTAGGAATCTTAAATTTATAAATCTTAAATTGTTTTTTCGGGATAATTTTTTTATCTAAATAAGTTATATTGAAGTAGAGGTGAACCATCGGTGAGGCAGGTGTTAGTAATTAAGAATGAACGGTCTTCAGCAAAGAAAATTGTAAGCGGTCTAACGCAAGAAGGCTATTTCATTTTAAAACTTCACAATGAAAACCAAGGTTTAAATATAATATATGAACAAGATTGGGATATTATCATATTGGATTGGGACTCATTAAGTATATCGGGACCAGAAATTTGCAGACAAATACGACTTGTTAAAACGACACCGATCATTATTGTGACCGACAATATTTCTAGTAAGGATTGCATAGCAGGGCTACAAGCAGGAGCAGATGATTATATAAGAAAACCATTTGTGAAAGAAGAATTAGTAGCAAGGGTTCAAGCAATTTTAAGGAGAAGTGACTGTATTCAGCAAAATGAGACAAACTTTTATCAGTTTAAAGATCTCTTTGTTGATGCATCTAGTAATATTGTGAAAAAAGGTGGCGAAAATCTCTCGCTTACTAAGCGCGAGTACGATTTACTTGTATTTTTAATCAAGAATAAAAATACAATATTGAGCCGTGAAATGCTTTTGAATCAGGTTTGGGGATATAACGTAGTAGTAAATCCAAATGTAGTAGATTTATATATTGGGTATGTAAGAAAAAAGTTAAAGTGCGAGAAGAAAGAAAGATATATTCAAACGATACATGGCAGAGGTTATTCAATGATTGAATGATAAAATAAGGTAATAGAAAAAAGAGTAAAACTGTGAAGTGACCCCTAAAAG